>CAXYZX010000236.1:0-3540 GCA_964293845.1 uncultured Dechloromonas sp. | reverse complement strand
CAGGGACTCGAAGGCGGTGTTGTGGCGGGTTATGCGGTCGACGACCTGAAAGTCACGGTTTTTGATGGCAAGACGCACGCGGTGGATGGCAAGGAAGTAGCCTTCGTCATGGCTGGTCGCAAGGCCGTTATCGAAGCGATTCGTGCCGCCAAACCGATTGTGCTGGAGCCTATCGTCAATATCGAGATCGTCGTGCCGGAAGGTGCGATTGGTGATTTGACCGGTGATCTTTCCAGCCGTCGTGGTCATATCACCGGTACCGATGGCCGTGGCCATGGTCTGGCAGCGATTGCCGGCGAAGTGCCGCTGGCTGAGCTGAACGACTACCAGTCACGACTGAAATCGCTGACCGGCGGGCAGGGTAGCTATACCATCGAGTTCTCACGGTATTCAGCGGTGCCGCCGAATGTGCAACAGCAGATGGCGAGCAAGTTCCAGCTACATGAAGAAGACGAGTAATTTGTAAAGCCAGAGGGAGCCAAAAAGCTCCCTCTTCGTTATTTGGAAGTTTTTGTTACCTGCCAGCTAACATTGGCAAGAAACAGGTAGCCGGCACCATAGACGGTTTTGATGAAAGCCGGACTTTCGGCATCCGGTTCAAGCTTGCGGCGCAGGCGGAAAATGCGCACATCTATGCTGCGGTCAGTGGGCGATAGAGCGCGTGAGCCCATCAGTTGTTCGCGTTGCAAAATCCGGTTCGGGCTGCTGACGAAAGCGCGCAGCAGGTCGGCTTCGGCAGTACTCAAGACCTGCTCGTCGCCACTTGGTGAGGTTAATGAGTTGTTGGCCGTATTGAACTGCCAGCCGGAGAATTCGGCTACCTGTCTGGGGTTCTGGCCGCTTCCGCCACCCCCGGTTTCACGGCGACGCAGAATGCTCCTTACGCGCGCAACCAATTCACGGGGTTCAAAAGGTTTCAGCACATAATCATCGGCACCCAGTTCGAGGCCCATGACACGGTCGCTGACGTGGGCGCGGCCGGTCAGGATCAGGATGCCGCAAGCGGACTGGCTGCGTACGCGTTGCATGACTTCGATGCCATCCATGTCGGGCAGGCCGAGGTCGATGATGCACAAGTCGGGAGCCAGGCTGCGCAGGCGGCGCAGGAGGTCGCTGGCGCTGCGGCACCAGGCAGTACGAAAACCGAAGTCACCCAGGACTTGCTCGATGATTTTGGCAACATCCGGGTCATCCTCGACGATGGCGATCAGTTTGTGAGTGTCTTCTGTGTGCTGTGGGTTCATGGCGTTCTTCGGGTGGCCTGCTGGATGGCGCGGACAAGATCCTGACGGACAAAGGGTTTGCTGAGTACGGGCAGGGCGCTTTCGCTGAGCACTTCATCGGTATAGCCACTCATCAGCAGGATGCGTATTTCCGGTCGCTCGGCTTGCACCCGGGCGGCCAGTTGGTGGCCATTGACGCCGCCGGGCATGATGATGTCGCTGACGATCAAGGCGATGTCGGGGATTTGCGCAATCATCTCCAGTGCCTGCGCGCCGTTTTCGGCCTCAATCACCGGGTAGCCGAGGTAGACCAACTGCTGGCGAACAACCCGGCGCACGGCGGCATCGTCTTCGACCAGCAAGACCAGTTCGCCGCTATGGGCCAATGGTGCATCCTCGGGGGGGGCCTCAGAGTCAGCCTGTGGACGGGTCAGCGGCAGCACCATGAGGACGGTGGTGCCTTGCCCCGGTTCGCTGCGAATCGACAGGCCACCGGCGGACTGTTTGACGAAGCCGTAAGCCATTGCCAGCCCGAGTCCGCTGCCCAGACCGAAACGTTTGGTGGTGAAGAATGGTTCATAGACACGGGCCAGCGTCGCGGCATCCATACCGCAGCCATTGTCGGCCACCTCGATCATGGCGTAGGCGCCGGGGGTGATTTCAAAAGCACTGGCTTCAGCGCTCTCCAGTTCCACCGGGCGCGCGGCAATATGCAAGCGCCCACCATCAGGCATCGCATCACGGGCATTCAGGGCAAAATTAAGCAGGGCACTTTCCAGTTGACCGGGATCGACCAAGGCATGAATCGAGGCGCAGGCAAGGTCGGTCGACACGGCAATCGACTCGGGCAGGGAGCGGCGGACCAGCTTGCTCATGCCGGCGAGCAGGCGGCCAATATCGACGGCTTGGGGTTCCAGCGGCTGCTGACGCGAGAAGGTGAGCAGGCGCTTGATCAGTTGCACGCCACGGCGGGCGGATTGCAAGGCCGGCTCAACAAATTCATTGACCTCGGCATCGTGCGGGCGGTGGTCTTGCAGGGCGGCCAGGTTGCCGATAATGACGGTGAGCAGATTGTTGAAGTCGTGGGCAAGTCCCCCGGTCAACTGCCCGATAGCCTCCATTTTTTGCGCTTGAATCAGCGCTGCCTGCATGCGCTTTTGCTCGGTAATGTCGTAGGAGAAAACGAAGAAACCCAGCGTGTCGCCTTCCGGCAAGGTCTCGGGGACGAGGGTGCTGCGCGCGAACAAGGTCTGGCCGTTACGTACCATCTGGTACTCGTAGGTGACCTGTTGGCCGGACAGCGCCTTGCGTATCGGATCACGGATCTGGGCATAAACCTCATGGCCGATGACCTCGGGAATGGTGTTGCCGGTGACCGAGCCTTCCGGCACGTTGAACCAGTCCGAATAGCCTTTGTTGGCATACTGGTAAATCTCGTTGCGGTCGACGTAACCGATCAGGATAGGGATGGTGTCATTGATCAGGCGCAGGCGTTCTTCGCTGCGGCGCAGGGCAGCGGCGATACGACCGTTTTCCGAGTTGGCGCGGGTGAGATTGGCATTGGCGTTTTCCAGTTGCGCGGTGCGCCGGCGCACCCTTTCGTCGAGCTGAATATTCTGGTGCTCGGTCAGGTTCTCGATGTAGCGCTGTTCGGTAACGTCGCTGTAGAGCGTGACGAAACCTTTGTCGTTCAGCGGCTCGCCGCGCAGCAGCAAAACGCTGCCGTTGGGCCGTTGGCGTTCGGTAATGTGCGGGGCAAAGTTGGCTGCTGCGGCGACCCGTTCGGCAACCTGCTGCTCAATATCGCCCGGGCCATACTCGCCACGCAGGGCATTGTGGCGAATGAAACTCTCGAATGGCGCGCCGACATAGGCCATTTCGGGTGGAAATTCGAGCAAGCGTAGAAAGGGGGCGTTCCACGCCACCAGTCGCAAATTAGCGTCGAATACCGTAATCCCCTGGTCGAGCAGGTCGAGTCCGGATTGCAGCATTTCGTGGCGCTGCGCAGCATCAGGGAAGTTCGGAGCGGTGTTCATTGCTCGATTTTACGGCAGCCGTTGCTGGCGTCGATCCCCTGTAATCATTCGTTACATTTGACCAATAATTGCGCAAGAGTCTCCTGTCATCCTCTGTTAAAATAGCCGTACCCATAAAGAAGAACAGCACCTTCAACAGCATCGTGAGGAGACATTTGTGGCAGTTAATCCGTATTCCGTCGGACTGGAGCAGAACCCAGCCAATTTCGTAGCGCTTTCACCGCTGAGCTTTCTTGAGCGCTCAGCCTTTGTTTATCCGAAGCGGATTTCGATCATCCAGG
>CAXYZX010000235.1:0-3617 GCA_964293845.1 uncultured Dechloromonas sp. | reverse complement strand
TTGCCCCTGCGGAATGACTTCGAAACCAAGCGGATAAAGGAGCGCATTGAGCTCCTTTATTTTCTTGGCGTTATTCGAGGCAAGCACCAGCTTTTTCATGTCGCGAGCGCCGTTTTTTGTGCCGCAATCAATTGACGAATCCCGGCTTCGGCGAGATCGCACAGCACATTCATCTGCACCCGCGAGAACGCTTCGCCCTCTGCCGTGCCCTGAATTTCAACGATGCCGCCAGCACCGGTCATGACAACATTCATGTCAGTATCGCAGTTGGAATCTTCCGGGTAGTCGAGATCAAGCACCGGAGCGCCATTGAAAATACCGACTGAAATAGCCGCGATGTGGTCACGTACCGGGTTGACCGGCAACTTGCCGGCAATCACCAGCTTGTCGCAGGCTTCATAAAGCGCCACCCAGGCCCCGGTAATCGAGGCGCAGCGGGTGCCGCCATCAGCCTGCAGCACATCGCAATCAAGGGTGATCTGGCGTTCACCCAGCGCTTTCAGATCAACGACAGCGCGCAGGGCGCGGCCGATCAAGCGCTGGATCTCCTGAGTGCGACCGGACTGTTTGCCCTTGGCCGCTTCACGCGCTGAACGGGTATGCGTGGAGCGCGGCAACATGCCGTATTCGGCAGTAACCCAGCCCTCGCCTTTGCCGCGCAGAAATGGGGGCACTTTCTCTTCGACGCTGGCTGTACAAAGTACGCGGGTGTCGCCCATTTCAATGAGGACGGAGCCTTCGGCGTGGCGGGTGAAATTTCGGGTGATAGTAACCTGGCGGAGTTGGTCGGCCTGGCGTTGGCTGGGGCGCATCGTGATTCCTTATTTATTGGGCGTGTATTTGTCTATGGTGCTGCGTATTTCTTCAATCGCCCGCTCGATTTCTTCATCGCTCAGGTCGCTCTTGTAGGCCGGATTACGGCCGAATTCTTCAAGACGGGTAGTGACTTCATTGAGGCCCATGGTCTGTGTCGAAATGGCACTGCTCGCGTCATCGACATAAGCCTCTTCCCAACGCACGGTTACCACCGAAAGATTATCCCCATGCTTCCCGCCTTTAGTTTCCGCCTGGCTCATCAACATCGGAACACCCTGCAGCAGATTGACACCTTTCAGGGTGACGGCCATCAGCTCACCAGAAGTAACTCCCCACAGGCCATCAGTACATAACATGATGATGTCACCATGTTCGAGGGGAGTCTTGCGCGAGAACTCGATTTCCGGCGGCGCCGGGCTACCCAGACAACTATAAATTTTGTTGCGGTCAGGGTGAACGGCAGCCTGAGCTTCGGAAATCAAGCCCTCTTCGAGGAGCAGCCGAACGCGCGAATGGTCCTTGGTCTGCGCCGCAACACGGCCATTGCGCATGAGAAACAGCCGCGAATCACCAGAGTGCGCCCAATAGGCCACGCTATCCTGAACGACACAGGCAACGCAGGTGGTGCGCGGTGCCTCGGCCATACGATGCCGGGTCGAATAATCCAGGATGGCATGATGCGCGTTAGTCATTGCCTTCTGCAAAAAGCGGAAAGGGTCGGTGAGTGCAGGCTTGGCTTCACGCTGAAAGCTATCGGCCAGTGTCTGGACGGCGATCTGGGCAGCAATTTCACCATGATGGTGGCCACCCATGCCATCGGCAATAACCATCAGCAGGGAATCGCGCGAGTAACAATAACTGATACGGTCCTCGTTATTGGCACGCCCGCCTTGGCGACTTTCCTGATAAATGGTGAATCTCATTTGTCGGCCTTCTTGAATTTATCGACGAATCGGTTGATCCAACCTGGAGGTATTTTGGGCGTCGGTGGCGTGACCACCTCAACCAGCGCCTTCTGTAGCGCAAAGACACTTTGCGGTCGATACAGGTGATTGAGATTAAGACACCAGTCGATAATCTCCAGCAAGCGATCGGAAAACTGCCCATCCCAGCGAATCATCGCCGGCATCAAAGTGTCTTTTTTCAGGCGCTCATCGGCAGCTTGCGGCGCGTTACCCGCCAGACATGCGTACATTGAGGCGCCAACACTGTATATATCGCTCCACGGCCCAAGATCCTTGCGCGAACCGTAATGCTCCGGGGAAGCGAAACCGGGCGTGTACATCGGTTTCAACATTGGCTGATCGGTCAACAGGGTCTGCCGGGCCGCACCAAAATCGATCAGTACCGGCGTGTTGTCAGTGCGCAAATAAATATTGGAGGGCTTGAGATCAAGATGTAGCAATTTGTGCGCATGCACCTCACGCAGTCCATTCAACATGCGCGTAAAAACACCACGGATAAAACGCTCGGAAATATGTCCCTGATGCTTCTGGATGAACTCCTGCAACGTGCGCCCGTGCTCGTACTCCATGACCATGTACACCGTCTCATTGGCGCGAAAAAAGTTCAGCACGCGAATCACGTTCGGATGCGAAAGCCTGGCCAGTGCCCGACCCTCTTCAAAAAAGCACTTCATGCCGTAGCGAAACGCACCGAGGTGATCATTGGAAATGGTGGGCTTGAACTGACCATCCGTACGCAACGCCAGACTGTTGGGCAAGTACTCCTTGATCGCCACCTGGCGCCCGTCCGGGCACTGCGCAAGGTAGACGATCGAAAACCCGCCGAGCGAAAGCTGGCGATCAATCACATACTCTTCGAGCGGGTGGCCGTTAGGAAGGGCTTGGTTTGCTTGTTGCGCCATCAAGGTCGCGGTTATGATCCGAATTTGGGCATTCTCGGGCGTAGCGCCCTGCCTGTAAAGCAAGAGAGGCAATAACAATGATTTACAGCATGACCGGTTACGCAGTTAAGTCACTTGATATCGAATGTGGCACCCTGCAACTTGAGCTAAAAAGCGTCAATTCACGCTATCTCGATTTTCACTTTCGTACCGCCGAAGACCTGCGCTCCCTGGAAATCCCCTTGCGCGAACTGCTCTCCGCCCGCCTGACGCGCGGCAAGATCGAATGCCGCCTTGGTTTCAACTCGGCCGCAGCAGGCGCCGACAAACTGACGCTCAATCCTGAACTGTTCGCCACGCTGAAGTCATTGAACGATAGCGTCCGCGCCCAGATGCCGGAAGCCAGAGCGCTCTCGGTCAGTGATGTATTGCGCTGGCCCGGCATGTTCGGCGACCAAACCATAGATTTTGCCGCCGTCGGACCGCAAGTTCTGGCGCTGGCCCGCCAGGTACTCGAAGAATTCAGTGCCTCACGTGGTCGTGAGGGAGAAAAACTGGCCGAAATGATCGTCGACCGCGTCAATTCAATTCGCGAGATCGTCCGCCAGGTCGCCCCGCGCATCCCCGAAGCGCAGGCGGCGTTCACCGACAAACTTCGTCAGCGTCTGGTGGACGCGCTGGGCAATGCCAGCGACGACCGTGTTCTGCAGGAGGTTGCCGTCTTCGCCACACGCATTGATGTCGCCGAAGAACTTACCCGTCTCAACGCCCACCTCGATGAAGTCGAACGGGTGGTCAAACAAGGCGGCGCCTGCGGCAAACGCCTTGATTTCCTGATGCAGGAACTCAATCGCGAAGCCAATACGCTAGGCTCCAAGTCAGCGATCACCGAGGTATCACAAGCAGCGATGGACCTCAAACTGCTGATCGAGCAAATGCGCGAACAGATCCAGAA
>CAXYZX010000234.1:0-3621 GCA_964293845.1 uncultured Dechloromonas sp. | reverse complement strand
AATCGTGCCCACGTTTACGTGCGGTTTCGTACGCGCGAATTTTTCCTTAGCCATTCCAGTTCCCCAATAATCAAGTAATCAAATAATCCAGAACCAAAGCCAATTCGGTGGTGCCCATGAGAAGAATCGAACTTCCGACCTCTCCCTTACCAAGGGAGTGCTCTACCACTGAGCTACATGGGCCCGCCTTAAAACACTTTACGCGCCGCCAATGGAGCGGGTGAAGGGAATCGAACCCTCGTCTTAAGCTTGGAAGGCTTCAGCTCTACCATTAAGCTACACCCGCTTAACCACTTTCCCGCAACACTAACTTCTACAGCTTTAATCTGGTGGAGGGGGAAGGATTCGAACCTTCGAAGGCAGAGCCGACAGATTTACAGTCTGTTCCCGTTGACCGCTTGGGTACCCCTCCGGAAGAACGCAAGATTATCCGGAAAGAACACCACCCTGTCAACTGGCCAGACAATAAAAAACCGGCACGCAGCCGGCTTTTCTGAAACCAGGCATGAATTATTTCTGAGCCAGAACCCAGGCAACCAGTTTCTTGGCTTCATCGTCGGTGACATTGTTCGGCGGCATCGGAATTTCACCCCAAGCACCCTTGCCACCTGCCTTGACCTTGGTAGCCAGCATGGCCGGTGCCTTGGCATCGCCCTTGTACTTGGCAGCAACATCCTTGTAGGCCGGGCCAACCAGTTTTTTGTCGATGGTGTGGCAAGCCATGCAGTTTTTGGCTTTGGCCAGCGCTTCGTCAGCCTGAACCTGACCGGTCATGACGATGCCTGCGGCAATCATTGCAACGTAAACAGCTTTCATATTCTCACTCCGTTTGCGGTTTGTGGGTAATTCAACTTTGGATAATAAAGCGCTTTATTGCCGTGTGCAAACTTCACCTATATCCCGGCGGATCTCGGGGCAACCTCGGCTAGCCTAAAGATATAACGACCCTCTTGATATCAAGTTGACATCGGCAATCATGTCGGTCGGGAAGAAAATGCCAGCAAGGTTCCGGCAGAAACAAACAAGGCACCAAACAACCGATTCTGTGTACGGATTGCTTTTGGGTCATGAAGCCAGCGACCTAGACGAACCGCTGCCAACGCATAGCCTGACATCACGCAGATATCGGTCAAACAGAGTGTTGCAGCAATCAGAAAATATTGCGGCAATTGGGGCTCCAGTGGATTAATGAACTGGGGCACCAGTGCGCCGATAAATACTATCGCCTTCGGGTTAGTGAGATTTACCAGCAACCCTTGCAAAAACAGCCCCTGGCGGCACAGAGGTGCCACTCCCTGATCTACGGCAACAACAGGTGCTCGCCACTTCTGGACACCGAGCCAAACGAGATAAGTAGCGCCGAGCAGTTTCACAATATTGAAGGCCAGTTCTGAACTAGCGAGCAAGGCCCCCAAGCCGACAGCAACAATCATCAGATGCAACAGGATTGCCGCCTGCAGGCCCAAGATTACATTCAGCGCCGACCAGTAGCCATAACGCACACCTGTGCTCATGCTGATGACCGCCCCAGGCCCAGGAGTGACAGCGATCAGGATCGCCGCCAGCAGAAAACCAAACCAGAGGCTTGGACTCATCTATTTACGGCGAATCTGACTGACGTCGCGCACCGCCCCCTTGTCGGCGGAGGTCGTCATCAGCGCATAAGCCTGTAACGCGGCCGAAACAATGCGCTCTCGATCAACCGGTTGCCACGCAGCATCACCCTTGGCATCCATAGCCTGACGACGCTTGTTCAGTTCGGCATCGGAAATTGCCAGGTGAATGCTGCGATTTGGGATGTCGATTTCAATGCTATCGCCCTCCTCAACCAAGCCAATTGCACCACCGTCGGCGGCCTCCGGTGAGGCGTGGCCGATCGACAACCCCGAGGTGCCGCCAGAGAAACGGCCATCGGTAAGCAGGGCACAGGCCTTGCCCAGCCCCATCGACTTCAGATAGGAGGTTGGATAGAGCATTTCCTGCATACCGGGACCACCTTTGGGGCCTTCGTAACGGATCACGACGACATCACCTGCGACGATTTTTTCGCCCAAAATGGCGTCGACCGCAGCATCCTGGCTTTCGAAGACGCGTGCACGCCCGGTGAATTTCCAAATTGACTCATCGACACCGGCGGTCTTGACGATACACCCATCCAGCGCGATGTTGCCACGCAGCACAGCGAGGCCACCCTCTTGCGAGTAAGCGTTCGCCTTGTTGCGAATGCAACCATTGGTTCGATCGAGATCCAGTTCGTTGTAGCGCTTGTTCTGCGAAAAAGCGACCTGGGTCGGCACACCACCGGGTCCGGCACGGAAAAACTCATGGACCTTGACGTCATGCTCACGGACCACATCCCAGCGATCAATGGCTTCACCCAGCGATCTGGCGTGAACCGTCGGCAAATCGCGATGCAATAGGCCCGCCCGGTCCAACTCACCAAGTATGCCCATAATTCCGCCCGCACGATGCACATCCTCGATGTGATACTTGTCGGTCATCGGCGCCACCTTGCACAGGCAGGGCACCTGGCGCGAGATACGATCGATGTCGGTCATCGTAAAATCAACGCCCGCCTCCTGTGCCGCGGCAAGAATATGCAGCACGGTATTGGTCGAGCCACCCATAGCAACATCAAGGGTCATAGCGTTTTCGAAAGCCTTGAAGCTGGCGATTGAGCGCGGCAGAACTGAAACATCATCCTGCTCGTAATAGCGACGGCACAATTCGACGATCTGACGACCGGCAGTCAGGAAAAGCTCCTTACGATCGGCGTGAGTAGCGACGACAGTACCGTTGCCCGGCAGCGACAGTCCAAGCGCTTCAGTCAGGCAATTCATCGAGTTGGCCGTAAACATGCCCGAGCATGAACCGCAGGTCGGGCATGCAGAGCGCTCGATCTCGGCGAGATCAGCGTCGGAAACTGAAGCATCGGCGGCTTTGACCATGGCATCGACCAGATCAAGGTGGATCACCTGACCTTGGACCGTGACCTTGCCTGCCTCCATGGGCCCACCGGAAACAAAGATGGCGGGGATATTGAGGCGCATCGCAGCCATCAACATGCCCGGCGTAATTTTGTCGCAGTTCGAAATACAGACGATGGCATCGGCACAATGGCCATTAACCATGTATTCGACAGAATCGGCGATCAGGTCGCGAGAAGGAAGCGAATACAGCATCCCGCCGTGGCCCATGGCGATTCCATCATCGATGGCAATGGTGTTGAATTCCTTGGCAATACCGCCAGCAGCCTCAATCTCGCGGGCGACCAGCTGGCCCATGTCCTTGAGGTGCACGTGACCGGGAACAAACTGGGTAAACGAATTGACCACGGCGATGATCGGCTTGCCGAAGTCGCCGTCTTTCATGCCGGTTGCGCGCCACAGGGCGCGGGCGCCGGCCATGTTACGACCGTGGGTGGAGGTGCGGGAGCGGTATTGGGGCATGTAAATCTCCGTCTGAAACTTTGCGCCGCCGTTTTGTCACAATCGGCGCGAACTATAATTGGCGAATTCTAGCTGACTCTCGACCATCAATGCTTCTTCATCCCCAGTTCGACCCGATCGCTTTTTCACTCGGCCCACTTTCGGTACGCTGGTACGGTTTGATGTATCTCGT
>CAXYZX010000233.1:0-3637 GCA_964293845.1 uncultured Dechloromonas sp. | reverse complement strand
GCAGTTCGATCTCGTCGCCCATGTCCATCTGGCCGCAATCGAGTTCGATCGGCAGCGCGCCGGCATCTTCCATGGTGTTGAAGAAGATCGGGGCGATCTTGGAGCCGAGGCAGACGCCACCAAAACGCTTGTTCGGGACGAAAGGAATGTCTTCGCCGGTAAACCACAGCACGGAGTTGGTGGCGGACTTGCGGGAAGAACCGGTACCGACCACGTCACCGACGTAAGCGATCAGGTTGCCCTTGGCAGCCAGCGCTTCGAGTTGCTTGAGCGGACCACGCGAGCCCGGCTCGTCAGCTTCGATCCCCGGACGCGGGTTCTTCAGCATGGCCAGCGCGTGCAGCGGGATGTCGGGACGCGACCAGGCATCCGGTGCCGGCGACAGGTCGTCGGTATTGGTTTCGCCGGTGACCTTGAAGACGGTCAGCTTCTGCGAAGCCGGGACTTCCGGACGCGAGGTGAACCACTCGGCGTCGGCCCAGGATTGCATGACAGCCTTGGCGTTGGTGGCGGCGGTGGCATTGGCCGACTTGGCCAGTTCAGCGACATCATGGAAGAAGTCGAACACCAGCAGCGTCTTTTTCAGGCCTTCGGCGGCAACGGTGCCGCAGGTAGCGCAACCAAGCAGGTCAATCAACGGCTTGACGTTGTAACCGCCAAGCATGGTGCCGAGCAGTTCGGCAGCTTTTTCCTTGGAGATCAGGGCGCAGGTTTCTTCGCCCTTGCTGACCTTGGCCAGGAACTCTGCCTTGACCTTGGCGGCATCATCGACACCGGCCGGCACGCGGTAGGTGATCAGCTCGATCAAGGTGGCTTCTTCGCCCTTCGGCGGGTTCTTCAGCAGGGCGACCAGTTCGGTGGTCTGTTGCTTGGACAGGGGCAGCGGGGGGATACCGAGGGCTGCACGCTCTGCTACGTGGGCGCGATAGGCTTCAAGCACGGCGACTTCCTTTCGTAAGGGGTTGCTCTGGAAAACGAATATTTTACGACAATGGCGACGGCCAAATGGTTCGATTTTCCGTACCCCAAGGCCGAACTCGCAAGTCTTATATATTATATGTTATCTCACTGGTTTTGCCATCCCCGAAACCCTAAGAAGGCAACCAGCGCAGCAAAACGCTTAATTTATAGGCAACAGCGGAAAAGCCTTGTGCCATCAGTCAGTTGCCAGAACTACTCAGAGCTTATCCACAGACTTACCCGACACAAACGGGGATAAGCAGCAAGAATGCATTCGCTGAGCTAGACTGGCGTTTTGGCCGCCCCCTGAAAGCCCAGGCTTGCTGCCATCACCTGATTAACCAGGCATCGCATGAAAGTCCAAAACCTCCTCCTTTTTTCCGCCCTGATTTGCCTTGCATCCAGTAGTGCAGCAGCCCTGTTCGAGCGCGAAGTATATTTCACGGAGGGCGACATCCAGGAAGCGCTCGTTAAAGCAGGCCCACAGTCACGGAGTTATGGTGGCTGGATGACCGTTTCCCTGCTCGAAGCACCGAAAATCAGTCTGGGCCAACCTGAAGGCCGCGTCGGGATCAATACCCGGATTCATGTTTCATTGCTTGGCAATCAAGCATTGCCTGTCGATGTCGTGGGTTCCGCTGGCATCCGCTACGACGACCAGACCAAGGCATTTTTTCTGGAAAATCCGGTCACTCACAGCATAACCTCCCAAGGTATTCCCAAAGAGGCTGAGCCCGGCGCCCGCCAGACTGCCAACACCCTGATCTCCGCTTACTTTCGGACCAAGCCGATCTATGTTTTGCGCGACGATGGCACCGCGCAGGAGGCCACCGCACGCTGGCTGCTCAAGTCGGTCCGGATCGAATCGGGCAAAGTAGTGGCGGTGCTTTCGGCGTTTTAAGAAGACCACCCACTGACAAACCAGCGTTTGGGCGGCTACAAAGGGGCCAAACCACAGCGTTGCCTCGCCCGATTACAGGCAGCATGTTCGGTATCAAACTCGCGACACGGTGATGGTCGTTCGTCATAGATGGAGCAACAGACTTGTCTGCCGATTTCGCCAGTGAGTGCCACGCAGCGCGGTTCGGTGAGATCAGTGCCGAGCATGCGGACGATGCTGGCGGTGACCGGCACCGTCATTTCCCCGGGCACACCCTGCCCCCAGGCAAAAGCACCGCCGGCGAGTTCGACCGGATGAAAATCAACACGAAAACTGGCACAGCAAGCGCCGCAGGTCTGGCAGACGTTCATGGCAGATTGACCCGACAACGCCATAACTCATGGCCAGATTCCTGATATTTTTTCTCGAAAGGTGTCATCGGCCTATCGGTCTGCCACGGCTCGCAGCTCACCTGTTGCCCCGCCATCAAAGTCAGCGCCTGGGCCATCTCTTCAATGTAGATGCGCCAGTTGCTGCGACATTCCAACTCACCACCCAGTGCCAGCCAAGTCGGGAAAACGGCGTGGCCATGCCAGCGCCGCGCCAGATGCCCGATCTTCGGCCACGGATTGGGGTAAAGATTGTAATGGCGAGCCAGACGGATGCCGCCTTCGGCCAGCAAACGCCAAAAATCGACTAGATCGGCGCGAACCAGCAAAGCATTGGCTGGCAACGGCAACGGTTTACCGCGATTGATGCGGTCAACTGACTGGTCGATGCCAAAAACGAAATGGTCCGGGTAAATCTCAGCGATGCGCTGTGTGCTCCAGCCAACGCCACAACCGGCATCGAGAACAATCGGTGCTCCCGGCAGGCATTGCTCGCGTGCCGCAAGCGCGGCGACGAAAGCCTGACGGTTGTGATCAAGCACCGGCTTTTGGAAAGGGTGCGCCAGATGGCGACGGACCAGCGCATCGAGGTCACGGTGCGGCCCCTCCTGGGCACTGGAGATGAAACGTGAATTGCCGCTCATGCCGCCAACGGCAATTCAGTCAGGATGCCTGCATCAAGCAACGCCGCATCAATTTCATTTGCCGCCTTGATCGTCCGCAGGCGCTGGTAGAGCACTTCAGCCTCAGGATAAGTGCGGCGCAGCAAGGCCAGCCATTGCTTGATACGGCCGCCGGCATGGACATCGACCACCTTACGCCGCACCCCCAGCCAGTAGGCAGCGACGCCCGGCGCCACTTCCGCCCAGCCACCGACTGCCTCGCCACGCACCCGGCGCGCCAGTAGCGGGTCGGCAATCGCACCGCGACCTAGCATGATGTCCGGGCAACCGGTTTCCGCCTGACAGCGCACGAAGTCTTCGACGGTCCACACCTCACCATTGGCGATCAGCGGAATATTGATCGCGGCGCGCACCTTGTCGATCCACTCCCAGCGCGCCGGCGGACGATAGCCGTCGAGTTTGGTCCGGCCATGCACGATCAGTTCATCAATACCGCCGGCCTCCAAGGCCTGCGCGCACTCAATGGCCAGACTGGTGTCGTTGATGCCAAGCCGCATTTTTGCCGTAAAAGGGATGTCGACCGGAACAACTGCACGCACTGCACTGACAATCTGGTTGAGCAACTCCGGCTCGCCAAGCAGCGCAGCGCCGCCTCGATGGCGATTGACCGTCGGTGCCGGGCAACCGAAATTCAGGTCCACACCAGCCGGCTTCAAAGTCACCAGACGACGCGCGTTTTCCGCCATGAAAAAGGGATCGGAACCAAGCAGTTGCACGCGCATCGG
>CAXYZX010000232.1:0-3639 GCA_964293845.1 uncultured Dechloromonas sp. | reverse complement strand
TCCCTGGCCGACAAGTCGATTGTTTCCCGAATGTGCCCTAGATCATCAGCGTGAATCCGTGCAAAGATGGGCGCAGCATCATTTTGCACCTCGCCAGGCTGGAGCCCATAGAGATCGCTCAGTGCAGCACTGGCATATGGCATGCATGTCGAACCATCGGGGCGTAACTTGAACGAGCAGATCACACCGGGCAGCGTTGCAGCAATCTTCGTCAGCCAGCACTGCATTTCATGCTGATCGCTCGGAACAGCCGGGTCACAACCAAAAGGAATGCAGCCCCCACCTGGCATTTCAGGTGGCTTCGTCATGTCAGAAATATTGGCTGGCTGATCCAACTTATTCCCTTGTTCAGGAGCAGGCATTAATCATGTCAGAAGACTAAAAACAGTGCGGCAGCATCGTTCAAAGTGGAGAGATCAATTATGTCAGAAGGACGCGGCTACTTTGCTTACCGAAAAACAAGCTTCCCGATTTCCTACACATGCCGCGGCAATTTCCGACAATAAACGTGCCCTCTTCTGATTCTCTCCGCTTTCCCTCGGTGGTTAAATTTGCTCCAGCATCCAATAAAAAAGTCTTCAATATCGATGTTGCACACCAAACCAAAGGCGTGAAATCAGGAAAAGTTGTCGCACTGGCCTGATTTCACGAAAGGAGGAAAAATGCCTGACGAGGATTTTAGTTCTCATTCCAGCGAGACTCATGAGCAATTCCTACAGCGAGCAAGTGGTGTATTCCCAACCGAGTGGGCTGAAAACTGGTCACGCATTGAGCGTGCCGTCTTTAATCAACTGATGACCCAGTTGATCTATCAGCGCCCCTACAACTCGATAACCGAGGCGATGCTCTATCAATGCCGAGAGAACATGGCCAAAATTGTCAGTCGCTTTAGCCATGGCTAGCTGAATCGCTCCTTGGGCTGTTTGTATCCAACAAAAAAGAGGGAAACATGATGACAATGTCTGCAAGCGTTGGAAGCACAGGAAGTCAATTTTTCGCAAAGTTGTCAGATGGTCGAAACCTCGCTCAGCCGGATTTGCATGCAATGGCATGGGCGCTTGTTCATGCAGGAGTTCAGGCGCGGGGAATAAGTAATGAATGGATGGCGGGTTATCGCATGCTGACGGCAGGCCAAAAAGTGGCGCTGAGTTCCGAAATGCTTGGCCTTGAGCGAAAATCCGCCAACATCCCCCTAGCCGCTTAAGTTAGCCAACCCAGCCGGCCTGGCAAGAGCGAAGTATCACCCGCCACGCATCTTGCTCAGCGCCAGATTGGCCGCCGCAGTTCGTGTTTCCACCCCAAGCTTCTCAAAAACATGTTCCAGGTGCTTGTTGACCGTCCGTGGGCTGTTGCCGAGGATTTCGCCGATATCGTTGCTGGTCTTGCCCTGCACCACCCAGTAAAGCACCTCGGCTTCGCGCTGGGTGAGGCGGAAAGCGGCGATCAGTGATTCGATGGCGGAGGCGTCGTTTTCTTCACGCAACACGACCAGCCATTCTTCGTCACCGGTTTGATCGTGAAAAGAGGCCAGTAACCTGCGATTGCCCTGGGCGACGAGCAGCGGGCGCGCTTCGCGGCTGGCGCGGTACGCTTGATTGGCGTCACTGATCCAGCTCAGCAGCTCATCTGGCGCCACCTCTTCCGGGTTGGCGAAGTAATCCTTGAGCAATTTGCGGGCGAGCGGAGTTTGCC
This sequence comes from uncultured Dechloromonas sp., assembly GCA_964293845.1. Lineage (GTDB taxonomy): Bacteria > Pseudomonadota > Gammaproteobacteria > Burkholderiales > Rhodocyclaceae > Azonexus. The sequence continues at coordinate 1,947 of CAXYZX010000232.1, read as the reverse complement.
AGACCAGCTTGCCGTCGGTGGCACGCACCGCCACGGTGGCCTGACCGAAGGCGTCCAGCGCGCTGCGTGCCTGCTTCATCTGGCGGGCATTCATCATGTGCGCGGCGATGCGTGCCAGCACTTCCGGCGGGCGAATCGGCTTGGTGACGTAATCGGCACCACCAGCGGCGAAGGCGGCGACGACATGTTCGGTTTCGGTGAGGCCGGTCATGAAGACGATGGGAATGTGCTGGGTGGCGAAATCGGCTTTCAGGCGGCGTGCTACTTCAAAGCCGTCCATCCCCGGCATCAAGGCATCAAGCAGGATGACGTCGGGCAGGCTGAGGCGCGCGCGTTGCAAGGCGGATTCGCCATTGGTGGCAACGAGCACGGTGTAGCCGGTTTCATCCAGCGCATCGTGAAGGAGCGCGAGATTTTCCGGAATATCATCAACGATGAGGACGATTTCTGAAAGATTGCGGTCGACGTTCATTTCGTCCCTTTTTTTCTCAGGATTTCTTTCATGGCATCAAACTGGAACTGGCGCGCCAGTTCGCGCAGGACACGGACGAATTCGCCATGCTGTACTCCCAGGCGTTCAATCTCGCCCAATTTGTTGAGAATGCCGCGCAGATAGCCGAGGTTGATTAGCTCATCGAGCGCCGCCAGATGATCGGCGCCCGGCGCGATCAGCGGCAAGGGCTCAACGCTGGCTGGCGCCACGGCAGGCATCTCGGCCAGCACCCACTCGAGTTGCAGCTTGCGACCGATCCAGGTCAGCAGTTCATTGACCCGCAACGGCTTGACGATGAAGTCTTCAGCCGCCACACCGGCATCGTTTTCCAGCCCCTTGTCGAAGGCGTTGGCGGAAAGAATGGCGATATGTGCCTCGGTCAGCGACTGGCTGCGAATGCGGCGTATGGTTTCCCAGCCATCAATACCGGGCATGGCGAGGTCCATGAAGAGCAGGTGCGGGGCGAAACGCGGAATAATATGCAAGGCCTCATCGCCACTGGCCGCCTGCTCAACCTGAAAGCCGAGCGGGTCGAGTACGTTTTGCAGCAGGTCGCGGTCAACTTTTTCATTATCGACCACCAGAATACGGCGACGGATGCCAACGTAACCAACTCGATTGGCGCGCGGCAGTTCGCTGGCGGCCTGCGCCGAATGCACTTGTGGCAGGAAGAGGCGGATACGGAACAAGGTGCCCTCCCCCGGCGTACTCGATACCTGCATCTCGCCGCCCATCAGATCGGTCAGCATGCGGGCAATGGTCAGCCCGACACCGCTGCCGCCAGCCTGCACGGTGCTACCACGAACAAAAGGCTCGAAGATGCGTTCAAGATCGCTGGCAGGAATGCCGGGGCCGCTATCGCGAATTTCGAAGACCGCCATTTCGCGCCGGCATTCGAGCTGAAAGCTGACGCCGCCACGCACGGTAAATTTGACGGCATTGCCCAGTACATTGATCAATATCTGACGCAGACGCCTTTCGTCGGCGCGCACGATTGGCGGTATCTCACCGATCGGCAGGTAATCAAAAGACAAACCTTTGTTGCGCGCCTGCAGCTCGAACATGCCGACAATCTGCTGCATGAAATCCGGAAAATCCAGCGCTCTGACTTCCAGCGTCAGCTTGCCGCCTTCGATGCGGGCGATGTCCAGCGTGCCCTCGATCACCGACAAGAGATGATCACCGCTGCGCCGAATGACACTGACCGCCTGCTTGCGCTTGGGCGGGATGTTCTCGTCGGCATCGAGAATCTGCGCATAGCCCAGAATACTGTTGAGCGGCGTGCGCAACTCGTGGCTGATCGCCGTGATGTAACGGCTTTTTGCCTGATTGGCCTGCTCGGCAATCAGCTTGGCTTTTTGCAATTGCTCGTCGGTGCGCTGATGCGATTCAATTTCCTGCATCAGTAGCTGGGTTTGGCGATTCGACTCTTCCTGCGCCACTTTGCGGCTTTG
>CAXYZX010000231.1:0-3649 GCA_964293845.1 uncultured Dechloromonas sp. | reverse complement strand
AACGTGTTATAATTCGAAACGGCGGGTCTCCCCGCATTGCAGAGTAGTGAATCGGGTCAGGTCCGGAAGGAAGCAGCCACAGCTACTTACTGCAAGTGCCGGGGGTTAGGCTCGCCACTTTCATTTTCTAATTGGTGTCAGGGCGCATGAGTTATCAGGTTCTCGCCCGCAAATGGCGGCCGCGCAGTTTCTCTACCCTTGTTGGGCAAGAGCACGTTGTTCGAGCGCTAACCCATGCGTTGGCTGAAAAGCGCCTACATCACGCCTACCTTTTAACGGGGACACGTGGCGTCGGTAAAACCACTCTGGCGCGTATTCTTGCAAAATCACTTAACTGCGAATCCGGTATTTCAGCAACACCTTGTGGTGTTTGTGGTGCCTGTCAGGAGATAGATTCCGGGCGTTTCATTGACTTGCTTGAAGTGGATGCTGCGACTAACACCAAAGTCGACGAGATGCGCCAACTTCTCGAGAATGCGATTTATGCCCCAACACGCGGCCGTTTCAAGGTTTACGTGATTGACGAAGTGCACATGCTCTCAAATTCTGCCTTCAATGCGATGTTGAAGACCTTAGAGGAACCACCTGAGCATGTTAAATTCATTCTTGCCACGACTGACCCGCAGAAGATACCGGTCACGGTATTGTCTCGCTGCCTCCAGTTCAATCTCAAACAGATGCCTCCGGCTGCAATTTCCGGTCATATGCGAAACGTTCTTGAGGCAGAAGGGGTTGTCTACGACTTGCCATCGCTGGCCTTGATTGCCCGATCAGCTGCAGGCAGCATGCGAGATGCGCTCTCCCTGCTGGATCAGGCGATCGCCCATGGCGCTGGTCGTGTCGAGGAGGACCAGGTGCGGGCTATGCTTGGGACGGTCGACCTGGATTTTCTGTTCAATATTCTTGAGGCCGTTCAATCGGGTGATGCTGGGGGACTACTACGGATTGCTTCTGATATGGCTGTGCGTAGCCTCTCGTTTGGTGCGGCGTTGCAGGAATTGGCTACACTGTTGACCCGGATTCAGATAGCTCAAGCAGTTCCAGGGGCTATCGATGACGATGAGCCAGAAAGACTTCGCCTGCTTTCTCTGGCCAAGGAGTTTTCTTCGGAGTTTGTTCAGCTTGCATATCAAATCGTTCTTCACGGGAGGCAGGATCTTCCGCTAGCTCCAGATGAGTTTGCTGGGTTTGTGATGACTTTGCTTCGTTTGCATGGCTTTCGTCCAGAGTCAGTAACGGATGTTGTTTCGTCGATTGCTGCGAATCGGCCGTCGCTGCGTTCTACACCGGTGAATGTCGTACCGATTGAGTTGGCAAAATCTACACCGGATGTTTCCAAGACTCAAATCGATGTGCTTTCTCAGCGTTCAGGTGAGTGGCATCTGATGGTAGGGAAGCTTCAGCTAAGCGGGTTGGCTCGTGAGCTTGCCCAGCATTGCGAGTTAAGAGAGCTTAACGAGTCAGATTGTTTGCTGCGTTTGGCCCCTGCTCATACCCATTTGCAAATGAAGCCTTCGCCGGAAAAGCTACAGCAGGCCTTGAGTGAGTATCTCGGTCGGCCAGTAGTTATTCGCTTCGAGAGTGCAAGAACAGAAGCGGTTACGCCGGCAGCAGCAGCTGGGCGTGATCGCCAGGAGCGTCAGGAGCGCGCTATTTTGTCCATAGAGCAGGATACGTTTGTTCGTGATGTAATCGAAACTTTTGATGCATCGCTGATTGAAACCTCTATTAAACCTATCGTATAAGGAATGTCGAGATGATGAAGGGTGGCTTGGGTGGTCTGATGAAACAGGCGCAGGCAATGCAGGAGAACATGAAGAAGGCACAGGAGCAACTTGGGCAGATTGAGGTTGAAGGGCAATCCGGTGCCGGCATGGTCAAGGTTGTGATGACCTGCTCGCATGATATTCGGCGAGTTAGCATTGATCCATCGGTGATGGATGATCGTGAGATGCTTGAGGATCTTATTGCTGCCGCAGTCAATGACGCAGTCCGGCGTGGTGAGGCGCTTAGCCAAGAAAAAATGTCAGGTTTTACGGCAGGATTGAATCTTCCGCCTGGTTTCAAGCTGCCGTTCTAAGTGAATCCGTCGGGGCTCGAGGCGCTGATTGAGGCATTACGCTGTCTTCCGGGTGTGGGTCCAAAGTCGGCGCAGCGTATGGCCTATCACCTGATGCAGCGAGAGCGCAAGGCAGCGCAGCGGCTTGGTGAGTCTTTGCTGCATGCACTTGCTGCCGTCAAACACTGCCAGCGTTGTAATACCTTCACTGAGAGTGATGTTTGTGAGCGTTGCATCTCGCTACGCCGTGATGCAAGTTTGCTGTGCGTTGTGGAAACTCCGGTCGATATGAACATGATGGAGCAGACGCTTTCTTACAAAGGTCTCTATTATGTCCTGATGGGCCGCATTTCTCCTCTGGATGGCGTTGGTCCAGGTGAATTGGGCTTGGAGAAGCTGGTTGCACGCGCGTTGGATGGTACGGTTCGAGAGGTTATATTGGCCACCAACTTTACCAATGAAGGCGAAGCGACAGCGCATTATCTCACCGCAATGTTGAGGCCCAGAGGAATAAATGTAACGCGCATTGCCCGAGGTGTCCCGGTTGGCGGTGAGCTTGAATATGTAGATAGCGGCACCTTGGCGCAAGCTCTGCGCGAACGTCGAACCGTTCCAGACTGAATTGCCTGCCATGTCGGCTTTTATCCGGCGTGTCGATGGCGTATAATTTAGCGTTTTGATTTTTATCCCATCTAATTCCTTTAGGGGTCAGCATTATGAGCAATCAAGGAAAAATGGACTGCGGCAGACGACGTCTTGTCGTCGCTACTGCAGCCGTGGGCGGTGTAGGCGCGGTTGCCGCGCTTGTTCCGTTCGTCTCCAGCTTGCTTCCATCCGAGCGCGCCAAAGCAGCAGGTGCCCCGGTAGAAGTGGATATCGGCAAGCTTGAAGCCGGGCAGATGATGACTGTCGAATGGCGTGGCAAACCGGTGTGGATCATCAACCGCACCAAGGAAATGCTTGAAACTTTGCCCAAGCTGGCTGATCAGGTTGCTGATCCCAAGTCGGATGTGGACCAGCAACCAGCATATGCCAAGAACGATACTCGTTCTGTTAAGGCTGAAATCATGGTGGTAATCGGTATTTGTACCCATCTCGGCTGTTCACCGTCTCAGAAATTCAAGGCTGGTGTCGATGAAGGCATGCCAGGCGACTGGCTGGGTGGCTTCCTCTGTCCCTGCCACGGATCAACCTTCGATTTTGCCGGACGTGTTTATAAATCGAAGCCTGCCCCGACCAATCTCGAAGTGCCGCCGCACGTGTATCTTTCCGATACGCGTATCCTGATCGGCGAAGACAAGAAGGGAGCATAAAAATGGCTGGTGGAACTTTCGAAAAATATAAGTCGGATGGCTCTATTGGTGGCAATGTGCTGGAGTGGGTTGATGCACGATTCCCGGCCACATCAATGTGGAAAGGCCATCTGTCCGAGTACTACTGCCCGAAGAACTTCAACTTCTGGTATTTCTTTGGCTCTTTGGCACTACTTGTTCTGGTTATCCAGATTGTGACCGGTATTTTCCTGGTCATGCACTACAAGCCTGATGCGGCTCTCAATGCCAGCGGTGTGCCAATTGCGTTTGCCTCTGT
>CAXYZX010000230.1:0-3686 GCA_964293845.1 uncultured Dechloromonas sp. | reverse complement strand
CCCGGCGTGCTGGACAAGGCGGGCAACCTGATCACCGGCATTACCCCCAAGCAGATCGACGAAATGGTGGAAGATGGCACCCTGTCCGGCGGCATGCTACCAAAAATCGGATCGGCCCTGGATGCCGCGCGCAATGGCGTCAAAGGCGTACATATTATCGACGGCCGGGTCGAACATGCGCTACTGCTCGAAATCCTTACCGACCACGGGGTCGGTACGATGATCAAGTCGCACTGATGCACCAATCAGGTCGCGTCTGGTTGTTCGACCTCGACAACACGCTGCACAACGCGACCCCTCACATTTTTCCCCACATCAACCGTTCGATGACCGAGTACATCGAACGGCATCTGGGCGTAGACGAAAACGAAGCCAGCCGTATCCGTCAGGATTACTGGGTACGCTACGGCGCGACGATGCTTGGCCTGATGCGCCATCACGGCACTGATCCCCGACACTTTCTCCAGGAAACCCATCAGTTTCCCAACCTCAAACACATGCTGGTCTTCCAGAAACCAGTGATTCACACCCTGCGCCGATTGACGGGCAGGAAGATCATCTTCTCCAACGCCCCACGTCATTACACCGACGCCATTTTGCAGATCAGCGGGCTGGATCAGTGTTTTGACGCTATTTATTCAGTTGAAAACGTCCGTTTTCAACCCAAACCCATGCGTTCGGGATTTCATGCGCTACTGTGCGCCGAACACCTCGATCCCCGGCGCTGCGTCATGGTCGAGGACAGCCTTCCCAATCTGGTTACGGCCAAAAAACTCGGCATGAAAACCGTCTGGGTAAGCGCTGGCTATCGCCAATCGCCCTGTGTTGATGTCAAAATCCGCTCTGTACTGGAATTGCCAAAACGTTGCGGTCAACTATAAATTCAGCAAAATATTTCAGGGAGACAACATGGCCATCAAACCGGGCGAACGTCGATTGCTAATTCTGCAAACCCTGGCCAGCATGCTGGAAGCCCCCAAAGGGGAGAAGATCACCACTGCCGCACTGGCGGCCAAACTCGACTGCTCGGAAGCCGCCCTCTACCGCCACTTTGCCAGCAAGGCCCAGATGTTCGATGGATTGATTGAATTTATCGAACAAAGCCTGTTTAGCGTGATAAACCAGATCTCTTCTGAAGAGTCCGAGGGACTAAAGCAAGTCGAGCAAATTGTCGCTTTATTGTTGCGCTTTGCACAAAAAAACCGCGGCATGACCCGAGTCTTGATTGGTGACGCCTTGGTCAATGAAAACGAGCGCCTGCAGGCCCGAATCAACACCCTGCTTGATAAAGTTGAAGCCGCTCTCAAGCAGGCACTACGCATTGCCGCAACGCAGGAAAACCTCAAGCCGGACGCCGATTTCGGCGCCCTGGCCAACCTACTACGCTGTTATGCGGTCGGCCGCTGGGAGCAATACGCCCGCAGCGGCTTCACCCGTGAACCGCTCACTCAGTGGCAACAACAATGGCCCATGCTCTACTTTGCCTGCCTGTCGCAATCCGGCACACCAGGTAGCGCCTAAAACGTGGTTCAGCGCTTCAGATACTCGGCTGCATCCAGTGCAAAGTAGGTCAGGATGCCATCTGCACCGGCACGCTTGAAGGCCAGCAAACTTTCCAGTACACAAGCCTTCTCATCAAGCCAGCCATTCTGTGCTGCAGCCTTGAGCATCGCATATTCACCGCTCACCTGGTAGGCATAAGTCGGCACCCCGAACTCGTCCTTGACGCGGCGCACGATGTCCAGATACGGCATACCGGGCTTGACCATGACCATATCGGCGCCCTCTTCCAGATCAAGCGCGACTTCCTTCAGCGCTTCATTGGTGTTCGCCGGGTCCATCTGATACGTGTATTTATTCCCCTTGCCGAGATTGCCCGCCGAACCCACCGCATCGCGGAACGGCCCGTAGAAAGCAGAGGCATACTTGGCTGAATAGGCCAGAATCCGCGTATAAATCTGCCCCGCTTCGTTCAACTCGGCACGAATCCTGCCAATACGACCATCCATCATGTCGGAAGGCGCCACCACATCGGCCCCCGCCTGGGCATGGCAAAGCGCTTGCCTGGCAAGCACTTCCAACGTCTCGTCGTTGAGCACATAGCCGGTTTCGTCGATCAGACCATCCTGGCCATGGCTGGTATAGGGGTCAAGCGCAACGTCAGTAATTACGCCCAATTGCGGAAACTCGCGCTTCAAGGCACTGACTACACGCGGCACCAAACCACTATCGTTGAAAGCCTCTTCTGCCCCTAGCGATTTGAGTGACGCATCGATCACCGGGAACAGTGCCAATGCCGGAATCCCCAGATTGGCTGCACGTTCTGCAGTTTTCAATAAAATATCCAGCGACTGCCGCTCAACCCCCGGCATGGAGGCAACCTTCTCGCGGCGCCCCTCACCTTCGAGCACAAAAACCGGGTAGATAAAGTCGTCGACCGTAAGAACCGACTCGCGCATCAGGCGGCGGGAAAAGTCGTCGCGCCGCATCCGGCGCATGCGGGTTGCAGGAAAACGTCCGGTAGCAGTCATGCTTGAACCTCAAAAAAATCCAAAGAAAAATTTTTAACCATCGCGGAACTTTAGGCATTGACCCACGTCAGAGACTGCAGATGGCACGCGCTGTCTCCCGCTTCACCTCCCTGAGCGGGTGCCTTGACTACGTTAAGGCATTTTTTGCCCCCGGACCCCCCTTATCCGGGGGCGTTTTATTTGCAGGCTTCTTGATTTCGCGCGGCTTGGTCTCGCGAGGCTTGATTTCGATATCCAGCCAGCCAGCCAGCACACCCTCGCACTCTTCAACACCGGCTTTTTTCAGGCTGGAAAAAAGTTGCACCGAGTAGAGGCTGGCATCACCCCAAGTTGCCACTTCTGCTTTTACAGAGCGTAGCGCCTTGGTCTGATCCTGACGACTCAACTTGTCGGCTTTCGATAGCATGATATGTATTGGGCGACCCGTTGGACGGAACCAGTCGATCAGGCGTAAATCAAGATCGGTCATCGGCCGGCGAATGTCCATAATGACCACTAGTCCGGCGAGTTGATCACGCTGGCTCAGGTAAGGGCCAATCAGCCCTTCCCATTGCGAACGAATCGCCTCTGGGGCCTTGGCATAACCATAGCCGGGCAAGTCGACAAAATACTTGCCGTCGGCCAAAGTAAAATAATTCAGGTGTTGCGTGCGACCCGGTGTTTTGCTGACATAAGCCAGCCGAACACGACCCGCAAGGGTATTGATAGCAGAAGATTTGCCGGCATTGGAGCGTCCGGCGAAAGCAACTTCGCGGACGGAATCCTGCGGCATATCACGGAGATTGGCGACGGTGGTTAGGAAAACCGCCTGTTGGAACAGTGGCATAAAAAACTCGGAAGACCCGCCAAGGGGGCGGCGAACTAATATAGAATAGCAGGTTTGAAACTTCCGTTCCGGCCAAAGCGCCCACAAACGCGTACAAGGAGCTCAGAAATGATTCGCACCACGGCAATGGCAATCCTTCTTGCCACCAGTTTCGTCGCCAACGCTTCTCAAGAAGCCAAGGCCAAGGCCGACCCCGCCAAGGGCAAAGTCATCGCTGAAACCGTTTGTGTCGCCTGCCATGGCGCCGACGGTAACAGCGCCGCTTCTGCCAACCCGCATCTGGCTGGTCAGGTTGAAGAGTACATTTACAAGCAGCTGAAGAACTTCAA
>CAXYZX010000229.1:0-3696 GCA_964293845.1 uncultured Dechloromonas sp. | reverse complement strand
GATCGATCAACTTGCCCTTGAGCATCATGTTCTGGATGCGCCCGCCCATCTTGCCGGTCGGATCACAGGTCCATTGCAGGCCGCCAACGCGCACCATGTCTCCACCCTGCTGATAGTAGGGGTCCGGGTTGAAGAGGTTGTCGCAGACGTCTTCCAGGATCGTCTTGATCATCTCGCCGCTCATGTTGGTGACCGTGGTCCATGGGTAGGTGATTGCCGTCTGGTCGAGCACATGCTCCATCAGGATCGGCTGACCGGGCAGTAGCGAGGTGCCCCAGCGGAAGCCGGGCGAGAAGGCGATTTCGGCATCCTTGACCTTCATCAGCGAGTCGAGAATGAGCTGGTCGAAGGTGCCGTTGAAATTGCCACGACGGTAAAGTGTGCCCTCGGTAACCGCCAGTTTTTCGTTGAGTTTGGATAGATACGGCGCACGCGCCTTGTCGATCAGCGTCTGCATCTCCTTGTCGGCCGGCAGCAGGTTGGCAAAGACGGGCAGCAGCTTGTAGCGGAAATCGGCGATCTTGCCATTCTTCACATCGAAATCGAGCACGCCGAGGTACTTGCCGTTGGAACCGGCATTGGTCACTAGCGTCTGGCCACCGGCATTCTTGACGACGACCGGCGCCGGCATGCCGTCATGGGTGTGGCCGCCAAGGATGGCGTCAATGCCTTTGACGCGCGAGGCCATCTTGAGGTCAACGTCCATGCCGTTGTGCGACAGCACAACCACCACCTGCGCACCGGCGGCGCGGGCTTCGTCGACGGTCTTCTGCATGTTTTCTTCCTGGATGCCGAAGCTCCAGTTCGGCGTCTGCCAGCGCGGGTTGGCGATCGGCGTGTAGGGGAAGGCCTGGCCGATGATGGCAACCGGCACGCCGTTCATGTTCTTCATGACGAAAGGCTTGAAGACGGCGTCGCCGAAATCCGCCGTCTTGACGTTCTGGGCAACGATGTCGATCTGGCCGGCGAAATCCTTTTCCTCGATTTCCTTGACCCGGGCCTCGCCGTAGGTCGATTCCCAATGCAGAGTCATGACATTGACGCCAAGCGCCTTGCAGGCGTCGACCATATCCTGGGCGTTGGACCACAACGCCGTGCCGGAACCCTGCCAGGTGTCACCGCCATCCAGCAGCAACGCGCCGGGGCGATTGGCTTTCATGCGCTTGACCAATGTCGCCAAGTGGGCGAAACCGCCAACCTTGCCGTAGGTCTGAGCCGCTTTTTCAAAATTCAGATAAGTGTAGGCGTGTGCCTCAATACTGTTTGGCTTGAAGCCGAAATGCTTGAGCAGGTTGTCGCCTACCAGATGCGGCACCTTGCCGAACTGGTCGCCAAAACCGAGGTTGACGTTCGGCTCGCGGAAGTAGATCGGCAGCAACTGGGCGTGACAGTCGGTGATGTGCAGCAGGCTGACATTGCCGAACTTGGGCAGATCATAAAGTTTGGCGGCGCCCTTTTCGGCCAGTGCAAATTCACTGTGCAACGACATGCCACCGGCTGCAGCAACAGCCATGACCTGGAGAAACTCCCGACGATTCATGCTCATTATTTATCCTTGGGAAAATAACCGGCCAGTTTCCCGGCCGGCAAAATTACGAAAAGTCTGTCACACCAGCTCTAGTCTTTGTTGACCGGCGATTCCGGATCAACCAGGAAGGCAACGAGATGGGTGATCTGCTCCGGCGTCAGCCAGTTGAGCAAGCCAAAACGCGGCATGTTGGTGCACGCCGAGAAGGCGTTCGAGTTGTAGATCTTGTCGTAGGCGTACTTGACGATATCGTCCGACGTGCCGCGCAACTTGCTGAAATGATGCAGGCTGGGACCAATCGTGCCGTAGGCCACTTCCTTCTTGGCCAGCTCGTGGCAGGCATAACAGTTGCCACCACGAACACGCCCGGCCGGATCGGGCTGGATGAAACCGATATGGCCGCCGGTACCAACGGCCGCAAGCTTCTCGCCTTCCTTCCAGTCGCCAATCAGCTTGCCGTCGACCGGATAGCGAATGCTCGCCTTGTTGGCCTTCTCGATTTGCTCACCCATCTTGCGTGGTGGGTTATCGCGATACTGGCCGCAGGTTTTCATCGTCTCGTCCTGATCGAGGCGAGTCATCCAGTATTTTGGATTATCGGCACGGAAGGAGGCGCGGAACATCTGGTCGGCTTCCTTGGCGAACTTGCCGCCTGGGGCTTCAACAGCTTTCTGGGCCAGGGCCGGGAGGGCAATGGTTGCGGTCAACGCGCAAAACAGGGCAATTTTTAGTTTCATGATCATCCCCTTAGCGCTTGATTCCCGGCGTTTCCATGACGGTGCCGGTGGCAGTTTTTTGTAGATAGGTTTCCAGCGCGATGATTGAATCGGCCAGATAGACGGGCTCAGGCCAGCGCGCCTGACGCATGCAGTCGATCAGACGACGCTGCATAGTCCACACCGTGCCCTGCGACACGCGATACGACGGCCAGGTCTTCATCGCAAAACCGGCACCTTCCTTGGTCGTCAGGTTGCCGAGCTCCTGCAGGCGGATACGCTTGCCTTCCTGACCGTGGCAGATCGAGCAGGAAAAATCCTGCGGACCGGAACGACGGTAAAAAATGTACTCACCCATCTTGGCCATCTTGGCCTCTTCCGGATGCGTCGCCGGCACGTTGATCGGCTTGCCGTTCGACTTGGCGCCAATGAAAGTGACCAGCGCCTCGATGTCGGAATCCTTGCCCGGCTTCGAGTGCCACTGCTTGGTCACCTCGGCCTGGGTGAAACCTTGCAGCGTCACCATGCAGTGAACAAGGCGGGATTCAACATCCATCACCTTGTTGGTGTCCTTGAAATACTTCGGCAGGGCGGCATAGGCACCGTCCAGCTTGCCCGGCCCCTGGCCGAGATCACACTGTTCAAGCGAGGCATTCTTCGGGCCGCGCTTTTCCAGCCACAGGCCCTCGCCCTTGACTTCGAACAGGTCGGCCGGATTACCGTCCGCAAGTGCTTCGCGATATTTGGCAATTTCATCGGCCACTTTACTGTCCTGGGCCAACAAGGGACTGGCCAGTGTGGCTGAAATTGCCACGCCGAGCAGCGTTCTGATAAAACCTTGGATCATATTTACTCCTCCGGGGAGATCAATCCGGCAGCTACGGTCTACGCCGTTTAGCTGCCGTTTTTTTCAAGCATCAGCCAATCGTGGCTTCGTCGGTACGAGTGTCACCCTTGTTGTCTTTCCAGCTGACAACAACTTTTTCACCCTTGGCACCACCCTTGAACTTGAAGGCCAGGTAGGGGTTCTTGGACACGGAAGAGCCGAATTCGCTGCTCAAAACCACCTTCTCACCATGTTTTGCGGTGAGTTCGGTAATGAACCAGGCCGGCACGAGTGCACCTGCAGCATCCTTGCGCTGACCGGTTTCCATTTCGTGGCTGATCAGCACTTTGACTTCGGTAACGCCATCCTTGCTGGCGGCGCGGATTTTCATCGGATTTGCCATATATATCTCCTTAATTCAGTAAATGTCGTGACCGATTAGCCGCCGCAGCCGCCCAGGGTGACCTTGATTTCCTTGGTCGCCATGAAGAACTTGCCATCCGACTTGACCAGTGCGTAGACATTGGAGGTCTGACCCATTTTGACGCGGATCTGGACATTGGCTTCGGTGCCCTCGGGCAAATTGAAGACAGCCGACAGGGCGTTCGGGTTTTTCTCGATCAGGA
>CAXYZX010000228.1:0-3732 GCA_964293845.1 uncultured Dechloromonas sp. | reverse complement strand
GTTCGTCACGAATCGGCAGCGCAAAGAAATAGCCGGGTTCATTGCGCACGCTATCGACCGCGTAATGGCGCTCTGGTGTACCAGCGACCGCACCACGAAAAAACGGCATGTAGGAGAGATCGACGCCGAGCAAGTTGTCGGAAAATATCCAGTCGCTGGAAGCCACGACATGGCCCGTGGTGTCGAGCACGAAAATCGCCGGCCCGCCCAGATGGTCGTTGAGCTGCTGCAGAAAGCGGTTGGCCGCGGCCTGCAGCACATCCTGCTTGGCGGCTGGCGCCCGCAGCAGGGCGCGAATATCGGGGCTTAGTTCAACCGCGCTGGGAATCGAGGCATGGCGCGTGACCTCGCTATCGATGGCGGAAGCCAGAATATCCAGCTGGTGGCTGGCCTCGTCACGCAGTTGATTGAACCCCTGTTTTTCCGAGACCTTGTAGGTCAGGACACCGGCCAGCAGAAACAACGCCAGCAGGATCGCCATGCCCAGCGCACGATGCGGCTTGGTCAAGCTGACCGGGAGGCTGGCGCTGGGTTCAGTCATCGCGATGGCAGGCTAAGGAAGGGTTCATTGTAACCGGCAAAAAAAGGCCCCTCCCCGGCCGTGGACCGCAACAAATGCCGTTAAGCGGCCTCCGCTCACGGCAGAGCAACACGATCAGGGATACAAGCCGCGTTGTTCGCGTGCTGCGAGCACCCGCTGACAGGCGATGATGAAGGTTGCGGTGCGCAGCGATACATTGCGTTCATCAGCCATCGCCCAGATCTCATCGAAAGCGCCGACCATGATGCGCTCGAGGCGACTGTTGATCTCCTCTTCGCTCCAGAAGAAGCTCGAGAAGTCCTGCACCCACTCAAAATACGAAACCGTCACGCCACCGGCATTGGCCAGCACATCCGGCACCACCAGTATCCCGCGCTCGCGCAGAATATCGTCGGCGGCCGGCGTGGTCGGACCATTGGCCCCCTCGACGACGATACGCGTCTTGATCGTCGCCGCCCCCTCGGGAAGGATTTGCCCCTCAAGCGCAGCCGGCACTAGGTAGTCGGAAGGCAGCAACCAGAAGTCGTCGACGGAAATCGGCGTCGCCCCGGGAAAACCGCTGAGCCCGGCATTTGTGGCTGCGTAAGCGAGTGCGGCATGGATGTTGATCCCGGCTTCATTGGCAATCGTCGCCAAATGATCCTGGATCGCAACAACGATGGCACCCGCATCATGGAACATGCGGGCGGCGACACCCCCGACATTACCAAAGCCCTGGACAACGACACGCGCGCCCTTGATCGGCACATGGCTACGGCGCCCGGCTTCACGGGCGGCGATGAAGACACCGCGCCCGGTCGCCTCATGGCGCCCGAGCGAACCGCCCAGCGAAATCGGCTTGCCGGTGACGACGCCGGTCGCTGTCGAGCCGACATTCATCGAGTAGGTATCCATCATCCAGGCCATGGTCTGCTCGTTGGTCCCGACATCGGGCGCCGGGATATCCTTGTCCGGCCCGATGATGACGCCGATCTCCGAGGTATAGCGCCGGGTGATGCGCTGCAACTCGTCCTGCGAATGAAGGCGCGGATCAATCCGGATGCCGCCCTTGGCACCGCCGTAAGGCAGGTTCAAGGCCGCATTCTTGATCGTCATCCAGCCCGAAAGTGCCATCACTTCGTTGAGCGTCACCGCCGGATGAAAACGCACGCCGCCCTTGCCCGGCCCGCGTGACAGGTTGTGCTGGACACGGTAGCCCTCGTAGTGGGCGACCGTTCCATCATCGCGGCGAACCGGCACGTCGACGATCAGTATCCGTTTCGGGTGCTTTAGTGTTTCCACCCATTTGGCAAGCGGCCCCATGTGCGGTGTGACGCGATCAATCTGCTCGATGAAACTCGCCCACGGCTCGGGAGCCGCCGGATTGAGGAAGGAAAGATTGCCGACTTCCTCCTGGAGGGCGCTATCCGGTGTTTTTGCGTGCCTCATGCTGTCTCCAATTATGGTTTTGTGTTTTTCAGTGATGCAAAATCTTGGCGAGGAACTGTTGCGCCCTTTCTGAACGCGGATTGGCGAAAAATTCTTCCTTGCTGTCGTCTTCAACGATGCGGCCCTGATCCATGAAAATCACACGATTGGCGACCCGTTTCGCAAAACCCATTTCGTGCGTGACACACATCATGGTCATGCCTTCTTTCGCCAATTCCGTCATGACGTCCAGCACTTCATTGACCATCTCCGGGTCAAGCGCCGAGGTTGGCTCGTCGAACAGCATGCAGATCGGGTCCATCGCCAGCGCCCGGGCAATCGCCACGCGCTGCTGCTGACCACCGGAAAGCTGGCCGGGGAACTTGCTGGCTTGCGCTTTGAGACCAACGCGCTCGAGCAGCTTCAGCCCCTTCTCATTTGCTTCATCCTTGCTGCGGCCGAGCACCTTGGTCTGGGCAATCACCAGATTCTCGGTGATGCTCATGTGTGGAAACAGCTCAAAATTCTGGAACACCATGCCGACACGCGCGCGCAGCTTGGAGAGATTGGTCTTGGGATCGCCCACCGAAATGCCATTGACGGTGATCTCGCCCGACTGAAACGGCTCAAGGCCATTGACGCACTTGATCAGCGTCGATTTACCGGAACCAGATGGCCCGCAAACCACGATAACCTCTCCCTTGCTGACACTGGTGGTGCACTCGGTAAGCACCTTGAAGTCACCATACTGCTTGCTGACATTTGTCATTTTGATCATGGGATTTCTCCTTGCGGGGCCATCAGGCCGGGTGATATTTTTTCTGGAGGCGCTTCACAAGCTGCGAAGCAGAGAAGCAGATGACGAAATAGACGGCACCGGCAAAAAGCAGCATTTCGACGAGTCGACCGTCACGATCGCCCACTTTGTAGGAAGCACCGAAGAAGTCAGCCAGGGCCGAGACATAAACCAGCGAGGTGTCCTGAAAGAGGATGATGGCTTGGGTCAGCAGCAGCGGCACCATGTTGCGGAAGGCCTGCGGCAACACCACGAGGCGCATCGCCTGGCTATAGTTCATTCCGAGTGCGGAAGCAGCAGCAATCTGCCCTTTCGGCACGCTCTGGATACCGGCGCGGATGATTTCGGAGTAGTAGGCCGCTTCGAACAGCGCGAATCCCATCATCGCCGAGCTCAGGCGCAGGTCGGAACCAGGGGGAAAATCAAGCAGTGTCTCGACGAAGCGGGGCACGATCAGGAAGAACCAGAGCAGCACCATGACCAGCGGCACGGCACGGAACAGGTTGACGTAGCCGGCAGCGAACCAAGACAGCGTCTTGATCGACGACAACCGCATCATGGCCAGTATCGTGCCCCAGACGATGCCGATGACCACCGCCTGAAAGGTGATGACCAGCGAAATCTTCATGCCGTCCCAGAGAAAGGGCAAGGCACCGGGGATGGAGGACCAATCGAATTCGTACATTTTATTTGCCTCCGATATAACCGGGCACCGCAATGCGACGCTCGAATTTGTGCATCAGGGTCATCACGGTGACGTTGATCAAGACGTAGGACAAGGTCACGGCGATGAAGGACTCGTAAGGCTGCGCCGTGTAATCGACTAACTGGCGGCCTTGGGCAGCCAGTTCCAGCAAACCGATGGTCGAACAGACGGCGGAGTTCTTGAAAATATTGAGAAACTCGGAGGTCAGCGGCGGCACGACCAGACGAAAGGCCATCGGCAACATCACGTGGCGATAGGTTTGCGGCAGGGTAAAACCCAGCG
>CAXYZX010000227.1:0-3740 GCA_964293845.1 uncultured Dechloromonas sp. | reverse complement strand
ATGGACAAGACCGGCACGATCACGCTCGGCAATCGTCAGGCATCGACCTTCCTGCCGGCTGATGGCGTGACGGAGGCCGAACTGGCCGATGCCGCCCAACTCGCCTCGCTCGCCGACGAAACGCCGGAAGGCCGCAGTATTGTGGTTCTCGCCAAGCAACGCTTTCAACTGCGCGAGCGTGATATTCAGGCGCTGGATGCCCACTTTGTACATTTCTCGGCCCATACCCGGATGAGCGGTGTAGACATGGCCGGTCGCCAGGTGCGCAAGGGCGCTGCCGACTCGATAAAGAAGCACGTTGAAACCCTCGGTGGCAAATTTCCGCCATCCGTCTCGGCCAAGGTCGATGAAGTTGCCCGTCGCGGCAGCACGCCGTTGGTCGTCGCCGATGCAACTCGGGTACTGGGCGTCGTCGAACTGAAAGACATCGTCAAGGGCGGTATCAAGGAGCGCTTTGCTGAGCTGCGCAAGATGGGCATTAAAACCATAATGGTGACCGGAGACAACCGCGTGACGGCCGCCGCCATCGCTGCCGAAGCCGGGGTCGACGATTTTCTGGCAGAAGCGACTCCGGAAGCCAAGCTCGCCCTGATCCGCCAGTACCAGTCGGAAGGCCGGCTGGTGGCGATGACCGGCGACGGCACCAATGATGCCCCGGCGCTGGCTCAGGCCGATGTTGCGGTAGCCATGAACACCGGCACGCAAGCCGCCAAGGAAGCCGGCAACATGGTCGACCTGGATTCCAACCCGACCAAGCTGATCGAGGTCGTCGAAACCGGCAAGCAGATGCTGATGACGCGCGGCTCGCTGACAACCTTCAGCATCGCCAACGACATTGCCAAGTACTTCGCCATCATCCCGGCCGCCTTCGTGACGACCTATCCGCAACTCGCCGCGCTCAACGTCATGGGCCTGGCCAGTCCGGCCTCGGCGATCCTGTCGGCGGTGATCTTCAACGCCCTGATTATCGTCTTCCTGATCCCGCTGGCTTTGAAGGGCGTCAAATACCGCCCGCTCGGCGCGGCGACCCTGCTGCGCCAGAACCTGGCGATCTACGGCCTGGGTGGCGTCATCGTTCCCTTTATCGGCATCAAGCTGATCGACCTGGCGATTGCCGCCACCGGTCTGGCCTGAGGAGAAAATCATGAAAACCCTGTTACGTCCCGCCGTCAGCCTCTTCGTCCTACTCACCGCCGTCACCGGCGTCGTCTATCCACTGGCCGTGACCGGCATCGCCAAGGCCGCCTTTCCCGAGGCGGCCGAGGGCAGCCTGATCGTCAAGGATGGCAAGGCAGTCGGTTCCCGCCTGATCGGCCAGAACTTCACCGATCCCAAGTATTTCTGGGGCCGCCCCTCGGCAACCGGTCCAATGCCCTACAACGCCAGCGCCTCCGGCGGCTCCAATCAAGGGCCGCTCAATCCGGCGCTGAGCGATGCCGTAAAGGGAAGAATTGAGGCCCTAAAAGCAGTTGACCGTAACAATACCCTGCCGATCCCGGCCGATCTGGTCAATGCCTCGGCCAGTGGCCTCGATCCGCACATCAGCCCTGAGGCAGCGGCCTATCAGGTGGCTCGCGTTGCCAGCCAGCGCCATCTGCCGCCGGCCGACCTCAAGGCTTTGGTCAGCCAGCACACCGAAGGCCGCCAATGGGGCGTCTTTGGCGAGCCCAGGGTAAACGTCCTGCAACTCAACATCGCGCTTGATTCGCTACATCTCCAAGGAGAATCCCGTTGAGTACCATCGCCAAACTGCTATCGACCAAGGACATCCGACTCGACATGGAAGTATCAAGTCGGGACAGCTTGCTTGATAAGATCGCCCGACACATGGAGCGAGAACACGGAATGCCGAAAGAGTGGGTATTTCAGAGCCTCTCCCGCCGGGAGAAAATCGGCTCGACCGCCCTCGGCGAAGGGGTTGCCGTTCCCCATGCCCGGATCAAGGATCTTCAGCGGGTTCATCTGGCCTACATCCGGCTCAGGCAACCGATACCCTTCGAGGCCCCGGATGGCAAACCGGTGTCGGACATTCTCGTGATTCTGGTCCCCAAGGAAGCGACCGAAGAGCACCTCCGCATCCTGTCGGAGGTGACGCAGATGTTTTCTGATCCGCAGTTTCGCCTGCAACTCCGCAATTGTGGCGAAGCGGGAGAAACGAAGCGCTTGTTCGATGAATGGCTGCTTCCTGCCTGATTCATAAATAGCGGGTTTTACGTTTTTATATAATGAAACCCTGATATTTTTCAGAATCTTGAAATCGCCTTGTCTAGTATTCGTTGTGTTCCGGACCCGTTGAAACGAGAGAACATGGAAGCGCTGAATTTTCTGCTGGCAGTCGCTGCCTTGCTTATTCCCATCTGGCTGGCCTGGTTGTTTATCAATCGAAAGTGAAGGAAAACATGAACTCGGACTTATGCATCGGCATCGCCTCGACCAAAGACTCGCTCGAAATCGCCGCTCTGGAACCTGGCAAGGTAGCCGTCGTGATGAAATTCCCGGCGACTGGAATGGGGGTGGAAGGGATTCGCCTTTTCCTGTCCGGCTACGCAAACCCGGTGCGGATGGCGGTAACAGGAGTCGCCGCAGTGAGTTTGGCGCTGACTCTCGGCAATGTCTGTGGCCGGGAAACCTTCATCGTTTCCCCGACGATTGCCGATCAGGCGGTGGCCCTGGCGCGTTATGCCGAGCATGCCGCATAAAAATCATGGCATTTCACACCTGCCCGGTTTGCAGTAACCGGCATGAAGTTCACCCTATCCTCGATCGCTTAGCCTATGGCCGGCAATTGACCTGTTCCCCGCTCTGCAAGAAGGTTTTTCCCAGCATGGTTCGGGCTCGTGTACTCGCTGAAATTGCCAAATGCGCGCAGGATGGAGGCTGTCAAACCATCCGGGGGAAAGTATGCTGATCAATTGTGTCGCCTACGAAAACGGCTCGCGTCTGGCCGACATGGCTGTCGAGGAAATCAGCGACTATCTGGCCAAACCGGATTGCTTCGTCTGGGTTGCCCTGCGCGATGCGACAACGCAGGAACTGGATCAGATGCAGGAGGAGTTTGGCCTGCACGAACTGGCCGTCGAGGATGCCCGCCATGGACACCAGCGGCCGAAGATTGAAGAATATGGTGACTCGGTGTTCGCCGTCATGCACCTGCTGGAAGAAGACAAGGGTGAGTTCAATATCGGCGAGGTCGATGTCTTCGTCGGTCAGAACTACGTTCTATCGGTCAGAAACCATAGCCAACAGGGTTTTCTCGGGGTGCGCGAGCGCTGCGAGCGGGAGCCGCATCTGCTCAACCATGGGTCAGGCTTTGTCCTCTATGCCCTGATGGATGCGGTTGTCGACCGCTACTTTCCGATCATGGACCGGCTGGAATCGGAACTCGAAGAAATCGAGGAGCAGATTTTTGCCAAGGGCGCGGCCCGTAGCAATATCGAGCGGCTTTATGACCTGAAACGCAAGATCACCTTTCTCAAGCATGCTGTCGCGCCGATGATGGAGGCCACCGGCAAGCTGTCGGGCGGTCGCGGGCCGGCAGTCTGCGCCAACAGTCGGGAGTACTTCCGCGATGTCTATGACCACCTATCCCGCATCAATGCCTCGCTCGACAATATCAGGGACACCATCGGCACGGCCATACAGGTCAACCTGTCGATGGTGGCCATTG
Source organism: uncultured Dechloromonas sp. (assembly GCA_964293845.1). Lineage (GTDB taxonomy): Bacteria > Pseudomonadota > Gammaproteobacteria > Burkholderiales > Rhodocyclaceae > Azonexus. The sequence continues at coordinate 73 of CAXYZX010000227.1, read as the reverse complement.
AAGAGAGCGAAGTGAACAAGAAGCTGGCAGCGTGGGCCGGTATTTTTGCCGTCGCCACCGCTTTTGCCGGCAT
>CAXYZX010000226.1:0-3740 GCA_964293845.1 uncultured Dechloromonas sp. | reverse complement strand
AATCGCCCGACCAACCAGCCGCGCTGGAACGGCCCCTACCTGCAGAAGGATGTTCCGGTCGACCCGTGGGGCAACGCTTATTTTTATCGCCTGAGCAACGCAGCCAGCAGTGGGCGCGATTTCGAGCTGCTTTCTTTTGGTCGTGATGGTCGGGCTGGCGGCAGCGGCGAAAACGCCGATATCCGGTTCTGAAAAGGCCATGAATTTCGCTATCCGAGCCATCGGTCCAAACGGTGTGGAAACCCTCCATATCGAGGCCGCCAATCCGGAGGAGGCCTGCCGCCACCTTGCCGCTCGGGATTTTCGCCCACTATCGGTCAAGGCGGCAGACAAGCCGGCCTGGCAACAATGGATTAGCCGCAACAGCAGCCAGGCCTCATTCGATTTGCCGCTGTTCAGTCAGGAATTGCTCGCCCTGCTGGAAGCCGGGCTGACCCTGACCGAATCGCTGGATGCTTTGTACGAGAAAGAACGGCGGCCCGCAGTCAGTAAAATTCTTGCAGCCTTGCGCGGTCGACTCGGCGAAGGGCAACGTTTTGCTGCCGCCCTCGCTGCCCAGCCCGAGATTTTTCCGCCGCTCTACTGCGGACTGATGCGTGCCGCCGAACGCACCGCCAGCCTCGACAACTCGCTGGCCCGCTATATCGAATACCGCAGCCGGGTCGATCAGGTGCGCCGTCACGTCACGCAGGCAATGATCTACCCGGCCATTCTTTGCGGCGTTGGCCTTCTGGTCAGCCTGTTCCTGCTTGGCTATGTGGTGCCGAGTTTCTCCAGCGTCTATCAAAGTTCCGGCCGCGACATTCCGCTCGCCTCGCAACTATTGTTGCAATGGGGCCGTTTTGTCGCCGACAACGCCCGCATTTTGGGCGGTATTGGCCTATCTGCCTTGCTCGTCCTGATCTGGAGCATTCGCCAGCCAAAGACGCGGAAAGCCTTGAGTGCCAGCTTTTCCAGCTTCCTGCGTCGCCTGCCGCAAATTGGTGAGCGGCTGCAAACCTTCGAGCTGGCCCGACTTTATCTGGCGCTCGGCACTTTGCTGGAAGGCGGTTTGCCGATTCTGTTGGCGCTGGAATTGTGCGACGGTCTGGTTTCGGCCAAAACTCAGCTTGCCTTGCACCGGGCAGCACGACGGATCGCTGAGGGACAACCGGCGTCGACTGCCTTTGATGAGGCCGGCTTGTGCACCCCGGTCGCCCTGCGCCTGATGCGCGTCGGCGAGCGTACCGGCCAGCAAGGCGACATGCTGGCCCGCGCCGCCCGCTTTCACGATGGCGAAATCGAACGTTTCATTGCGCGTTTTACGCGCAGCTTTGAGCCGCTGTTGATGGCCACCATCGGCATCATCATCGGCGGCATTGTCGTTCTGCTTTACATGCCAATTTTTGATCTGGCCGGGAGTTTTCAATGAACGCACGCTTGCCTGTTGAAAAGCAAAACGCCTGGCTTGACGATTACCCGGTCGCCACATTGCCGCTGCTACATCGTCTGACGCCGGCCTTCGACCGATTGTCGCTAAACGATGCGCTAGCCCGCCAATGCGTGCTGTTTCGCGAAAATGTTGCGGTCAACCGCTATATCGGCGTGATTTCTGACCCGCTCGACAGCAAGCTGCAACGCTGGGCCGAAGCCCGTGCCGGCGACCTTGTCATCTGGCATCTGGCCAGCCACGATGACCTCAGCGCCTGGCTGAGCAAACAGGCAGACAGCACCCGATTACTTGCCGCGCCAGAGCCTGCGGATCACCAGCAGTTCAACGCTGAAACGGCTGAAAAAACTTTGTCGGTGACGCAAAGCAGCCAGCAAAGCAGCCCGGTTGTGCGCCTGGTCAATGCCACGCTGCACGACGCACTACGCCTCGGTGCCAGCGACATCCATCTTGAATCAAGCGGCAGCGGGCTGGATATCCGCTACCGCATCGACGGCGTGCTGGAGCATATCCGCAGTGTGCGCGGCTCGGAGGTTGCGCCACAGGTCATCTCGCGGCTCAAGGTACTGGCTGAACTCGATATTGCCGAAACCCGTATCCCGCAGGATGGCCGGCTCGCCGTCCGCCTGGGCGACAAGGCCCGACGCATTGATCTGCGCGTCTCGATCATGCCGAGCATGCATGGCGAGGATGGGGTATTGCGTATTCTCGACAAAAGCCATTTGATGCAGGGCGAGCAGGCGCTGACGCTCGAAGGCCTGGGTTTTGCCGGCAGCGACATGCAGCGCCTGCGCGAACTGGCCGCCGAACCCTATGGCATGCTGCTGGCCAGCGGCCCGACCGGCAGTGGCAAGACCACCTCGCTCTACGCCGTACTTTCGGAAATTCACGATGGCCGCGAAAAAATCATCACCATTGAAGACCCAGTCGAATACCAGTTACCCGGCGTTCTGCAGATTCCGGTCAACGAGAAAAAAGGCCTCAATTTTGCCCGTGGCCTGCGCTCCATCCTGCGCCATGACCCGGACACCATCATGGTCGGTGAAATCCGCGACCGCGAAACAGCCGAGATCGCCATTCAATCGGCGCTGACCGGACACCGGGTGCTGTCAACGCTGCACGCCAACAACGTTTTCGATGTCTTTGGTCGCTTCAGCCACATGGGCATCGACCCCTACCTGCTGACTTCGGCGATCAGTGGCGTCTGGGCGCAACGACTGGTGCGCAAGCTGTGCCCACTCTGCGCGAAAGATCATGCGCTAACGCCACAAGAAATCCGTGAATTGCAAATTTCTGGCGACCCTTCGCTCGACGGCTTCAAACAAGCCGTTGGTTGCGAAGCCTGTCGCGCTACCGGCTATCGGGGGCGCAGTGCCATTGTCGAGATCCTGGCCCTCGACGACGTACTGCGTACCCTGATAGCCCAACGGTCACCGCTCAATGAAATCCGCAGCGCCGCCCGCCAACAGGGTGCGCGCAGCCTGCGCGAAGCTGCGCTTGATCTGGCGCGGCAAGGGCTGACTACACTCGAGGAGGTGCGTCGTGTCACCGCTCGCCATTAAAAACCGGCTCATGCCGGAAAAGCTCCATCTGGATATCGGCTGTTCACGTCTGGTTTTGCAGAACGGCAAGTCGGTAACAACGGGTGAGCTAGCAATCCCGCTTAAATCCGGCATGCCAAACCCGGAGGCAGTTGCCGGCTTGCGCGCCGCCCTCATCGCCCTGTGCGCCACTTTGCCAGCGAGAAAGCGCGTGCTGGAAATCACCCTGAGCGATGCCCTGGTTCGCAGCTGGATCGTTGAGCGCCTGCCGGGCCTTGCTTCCTTGACGGAGATTGAAGCGCTCGCCGATGCGCAGATGCGTGACCTTTACGGTGACGACAATGGCGATATCAGCGAATGGCGCATTCGGGTCGACGCCACGCCTTTTGCCCAGCATTGGCCGGCGCTCGCCTTGCCCAACACACTGCTCGACCTGCTGATAGAAATTGCCGGCCTCCACAACTGGCAACTGGCCAAAATCCAGACGCGTTTTGTGCGCGGTTTCAATAGCTGGCGCAGCAATCCATTCAAACGCTCCAAACGGGTGGTTTTTAGTTTGGACACCCCCGACGGATTAACCATAGCGATCCGCAATGCCGAGCAATGGCTGGCGCTACGCACCCATCCGCCACTTGATCTGCTCGGAGCAGACTTGTCCGCCATGCTGCGCCGCGAGTGCCGTGCCGCCGGCCTGCTGCTCGAGGATTGCCAGATCCAGACCTTGCCTTGGCTGGGCATGGAGCCATCGGCATGAGCCTGCAGATCGACTT
>CAXYZX010000225.1:0-3753 GCA_964293845.1 uncultured Dechloromonas sp. | reverse complement strand
TTTCCGATACAAAACCGGCTAAAAATCACGCCTAGGAGATCGTCTGCGGTAAATTCTCCAGTAATTTCACCCAATGCTTGTTGAGCCAGTCGTAGCTCTTCGGCGAATAACTCAAGGGCGGGTAGCAAGCCTTCAACAACCCGGCGGGCAGAAGCTATATGTTCCTGAGCGCTCGCCAGAGCGCGCAAATGGCGTTCGCGGGCAATAAAGACATCATCTGTTTGGTGCCAGCCGGCAATTTGCAGCAACTCGTTACGCAATAGTTCTATACCCTCACCAGAACGTGCCGATAGTGATATTGCTATGCCATCGGACTCGTCATGGCGTTCAGCCTGGACTCCAGAAAGATCAATTTTGTTATAAACGGTAATCCGTTTCAGGCGTTCCGGAAGTCGGTTAAGGATTTCACGGTCGGCACTGCCGACACCATTTCTGGCATCAACCAGCAGCAGTACTACATCTGACTTTTCAATTTCTTTCCAGCTGCGCTCTATGCCAATTTTTTCTACTTCATCATCGGTTTCGCGCAGGCCGGCGGTGTCAATAATGTGTAGAGGAATTCCTTCAATTTGTATGGTTGACCGCAACGCATCGCGTGTCGTGCCGGCAATAGGCGTTACGATGGCTAGATCATCTCCAGCCAAGCGGTTTAACAGCGATGATTTGCCAACATTGGGTTGACCGGCCAGCACCACATGTAATCCCGATTGCAGCAATTTGCCTTGACCCGCACGGTCAAAAATCTCGGCCAGGCGAATTTGCAAACGCTCAAGACGACCAAAGGCATTGGCTGCCTGGAGGAAGTCGATATCTTCTTCAGGAAAATCGAGCGTTGCCTCAACCAGCATCCGAAGATTGATCAATTCGTCAGTCAGGCTGTGAATCGCCTTGGAAAACTCGCCCTGCAAGGAGCGCACAGCTGAACGTGCAGCGCTCGCTGTTGCAGCGTCAATCAGATCAGCCACCGCTTCTGCTTGGGTCAGATCAATTTTGCCGTTCAGGAAGGCGCGACGGCTGAACTCGCCGGGTTCTGCCAGTCGTGCGCCGAGGTCCAAGCAACGTGCCAGCAGCATCTGCATGACCACCGGGCCACCGTGACCCTGCAATTCAAGTACGTCTTCGCCTGTGAAGGAATGCGGGTCCGGAAAGTAGATTAGCAGGCCACTGTCTATGGTGTTGCCATCAGCTGTTTTGAACTCGGCCAGCGTGGCATAACGCGGCTGGGGTGTCTTGCCGGTCAGCGCAAAAGCAAAGGGCAGCAAAGCGCTGCCCGATACTCGAATAACACCAACACCGCCACGACCTGGGGCCGTGGCAATGGCGGCGATGGTGTCAGCGGGTTTTACACCACTCACACCTTAGGCCTTGGCGTCATTGGCGGCTTTGCCACCACCTTCGATCATGCGTGTGATATGCCACTGCTGAGCAATGGAAAGCACATTGTTGACTACCCAGTAGAGCACTAGCCCAGCCGGGAACCAGAGGAACATGATGCCGAACATGAAGGGCATCATCATCATCACTTTGGCCTGGATTGGATCCGGTGGTGTTGGATTGAGCTTGGTCTGTACAAACATGGAAATGATCATGATCACCGGCAGGATGTAATACGGATCAGCCGACGCCAGGTCATTGATCCACAAAATCCATGGCGCATCACGCATTTCAACAGCACCAAGCAATACCCAGTAAAGTGAAATGAAGACTGGAATTTGGACCAGAATCGGTAAGCAACCACCCAGCGGGTTGACCTTTTCGGTCTGGTACATCTTCATCATTTCCTGATTCAGACGCTGTTTGTCGTCACCAAAGCGTTCCTTCAACTGCATCAGGCGCGGTGTCAGCAACTTCATCTTGGCCATCGACTTATAAGAGGCAGCTGAAAGTGGGAAGAAAATGCCCTTGATGATGATGGTCAGGATGACGATAGCCCAACCCCAGTTACCAACCAGGCTATGAATTGCCTGCAGAGCCCAGAAGATTGGTGCAGCAACGACGGTCAGCCAGCCATAATCGACAACCAGATCAAGCCCGGGAGCGAGTTTTTTCAGCGAGGCTTGTTCTTGCGGACCCGCAAAAAGGCTGACTGCCGATTTCCCTGTTGCACCAGGTGCTATTTCTTCCAAAGGCAGGATGACCCCAGCCTGGAAGGCATTGGTGCCATCTACCTTGCGCATGTAGAACTCACGCAAGGATTTTTCGCCGGGTACCCAGGCAGCTACAAAGTAATGCTGAACCATGGCAATCCAGCCATTGTCTGCAGTTTTGGCAAACTTGGCCTTTTCTTTGGTGATATCAGCGAAGTCAATTTTCTGATACTTCTCGGCATCGGTAAATACGGCAGGGCCAGTAAAGGTCGAGACCATCGCCGATTCGCCTTCCGGAGCCACATCGTCACGCTGTATTTGGTAGTAGGCATGGGTAGCAACTGGCTTTTGAGTGCCATTCACTACTTCCCAGGCGACATCGATGAGATAGGAAGCACGGGTGAAAGTCAGTGTTTTTGCAACCCTGATGCCATTTGCCGTAGTCGCTTCCAGGCGAACTTTCAGCTCGTTGCCTCCTTCAGCCAACTCAGTCGGACCAGCAACACGTTTGAACGTCGTACGGTGAGTTGGCAAACCCTCACCGATCAGGCCGCTTTGCGCCAAGTACTGATGTTTGGCATCAAAAAGGACGAAAGTGTTGTCCTTGTGATCATGTTCCTTGTATCTGAGCAGTTCCAGACGAACAATGTCACCACCCTGGGCAGATATTGTTGCTTTGACCAGATCAGTGCTAATCGTAAAGGTTTCAGCTTGGGCAACAACCGGCGCGGTTGTTGGTACTACAGGTGCGCTGCTACCTGCCTGCAGATTGACCGAAGGCGTCGGCACTGCCGCACCAGTTTGTTTTGCCGCTACGGCGTCTGCCGCTGGCTTTGGCTGATTAAATTTTTGCCAGCTTTCCCATAGCATAAAGCTGGAGAACGCGAAAATCATAACCAGTATCAGGCGTCGAGTGTCCATGAACGGCCTACATAAAAAATTCAATGATCAAGGTACGGGATCATACCCGCCGGGATGCCATGGGTGACAACGGCAAACGCGCTTTGCGCTCAACCAGCCCCCCTTGATGGCACCGTACTTCTGTACTGCATCCACCGCATACTCCGAACAAGTCGGAAAATAACGGCAGTTTCGCCCCAACAGCGGGCTAATAGCATATTGATATGCCCGTAGAAGGGAAATCAAAAGCTTTTTCATGGCTTCGGCAACTGACGCGGCAATTTTTTGACCAGCGCGAGAAACTCTTCGGCAATGATCCTGCGGTCTGTTTTCACCGGCTTTACCGCCAGCCTGACGATTAGATCAAGCGCTGGAAGCTGTTCTCGGCAAAGACGAAACTGCTCACGGATCACCCGTTTGAAAGTGTTGCGGTCCACGGCTTTTTTAAGCTGTTTTTTTCCAACCACCAGTCCAAGACGGGCATCGATGACACCCAGTTCCCGTGGCCGGTAGTGCAGCATGATCAGCTTGCCGCGTATCGCTCTCCTGAAACCAAAAACGGATGAAAATTCATCCGTTTTTGTCAGGCGATAGCTTCTGGCGAAGGATTGATTCACCCCGCCTGAACGTCCAGCTTAAACAGCCAGACGCGTGCGACCCTTGGCGCGGCGAGCAGCAATAACTGCACGGCCACCCTTGGTGCGCATACGAACCAGGAAGCCATGGGTGCGCTTGCGGCGCACGACCGACGGTTGATACGTGCGTT
>CAXYZX010000224.1:0-3786 GCA_964293845.1 uncultured Dechloromonas sp. | reverse complement strand
ACCTTCCAGCCCTGCTGCTTCAACAACAAAGCCGCGACAGAGGAATCAACACCGCCGGACAAGCCGACCACCACAGTTTTTTCAGACATCGGGCCCCGCCCCCTTCTTCCATTCATCCAGCGGCAGGATCACCGCCGGTTGTCCATTATCAACAAACCAGCTATCGACGACGAAGCGTGCTGCTTCGCCATCGGTTTTTTCTTCAATAATTGCCGAGTAATGCACCGGCAGAATAAAAGCAAAATACCGAACATCAGGCGTCAATGGCCGATGCCAGCGCAGGTAGCCACGCGCATTCAGCAGCCCAAGCAGGCGCGTCGTCGACGTCGAATGATCAATACAATCCATCCGTCCTGGAATGCCGGCATCGGCATAGTTGCCACCGCGATCACTGTGGATATCCGACTGCTGGCCGCCAATGGCGTACATATTACCGATCACCATCGCGAGAATTTTTCGCTCATTTTCGGCGTCGACCGCAACAGACAACATTTGGCCGATTTCACGCAAGGTAGTGTCGCTGTAAACGACTTCCACCTCAACGAAACAACCGTAGGCATGGCAAATGCGCACATTTTCATCGGCGAGAACATTGCCAGTCATGAGAAAAGCAAGAATTGCCAGCCAGCACCGCAGCATCAGTCGTAATGCACCAGTAAATCAAGCGGACAGTGCTTGCCGGCGATCAGATCCTCAATGCAGCGCAGAATCAGCGGACTGCGATGGCGCGACTGGCTCTGCTTCACCTCATCGAGTGTCAGCCAGCGTGCGGCAACAATGCCGTCGTCGAGCGGGCGCTCAGCCTCGTAGCCACGCAATTCGCCACCGAAGGCAAAACGCAGGTAGGTGACGTCCTTACTGGGGTGCTTCCAGTTATAAATACCCACTAAATGCGTCGGTTTGAAGAGATAAGCGGTTTCTTCCAGCGCTTCACGCGCCACGGCAGCGATCAGCGACTCACCCTCTTCAAGGTGGCCAGCCGGCTGGTTGAAGGCAAGACCGGCCTCGGTTTCTTCCTCAACCAGCAGGAATTTGCCGTCGCGCTGGACAACGGCGGCGACGGTGACATTGGGTTTCCAGATCATGGGGCACATTCGACGGCAAAGCCGTTATTTTACCCGCTGATTTCGGCTAGAATTGTGCGCTTTGATACGCGCAACACGGAGAAATGACCATGTCCATGTCGGACCGCGACGGCTTTATTTGGCAAGACGGCAAGCTTGTGCCTTGGCGCGAGGCTACCACCCACGTCCTTACCCATTCACTGCACTACGGCATGAGTGTCTTCGAGGGCGTCCGTGCCTACAAGACCGAGCGTGGTACGGCAATCTTCCGCCTTGAAGATCACACTGACCGCCTCTTCAACTCTGCCCACATTTTCCAGATGGCCATGCCGTTCGACAAGGCAACCATCAACGAAGCGCACAAGGAAGTGTTGCGCGCCAATAATCTCGAATCCGGCTACCTGCGTCCTATCGCCTTCTACGGCTCGGAAAAGATGGGCGTCTCGCCCAAGGGCGCCAAGGTCCACGTCGCCATCGCCGCCTGGCCGTGGGGTGCTTACCTCGGTGAGGAAGGCTTGGAGCGCGGCATCCGCGTCAAGGTTTCCAGCTACACGCGCCACCACGTCAATATTTCGATGGTCCGTGCCAAGGCCTCCGGCCACTACATCAACTCCATCCTGGCCAATAACGAAGTGACCAATGAAGGTTACGACGAAGCCATGCTGCTTGACCCCGAAGGCTACGTTGCCGAAGGCGCCGGCGAGAACCTGTTCATCGTCAAGAAGGGCAAGCTGTACACGCCGGACCTGACCTCCTGTCTGGAAGGCATCACCCGCGCCACGGTGCTGCAGATCGCCGAAGAACTGGGCCTTGCGGTGCAGGAAAAGCGCATCACGCGCGACGAAGTGTATTGCTGCGACGAAGCCTTCTTCACCGGCACCGCCGCCGAAGTCACGCCGATCCGCGAACTCGATGGCCGCCAGATCGGCATCGGTCGCCGTGGCCCGATCACCGCGCAGATACAGGCCAAGTATTTCGACGTGGTTTATGGCCGCTCAGCCCAGCACGATGACTGGCTGGCCTACATCTAAAAAGATCAGGGAGATCAAAATGTCTGACAAGACAACTGTTGAAGTCACTGCCCACGACCTGCCGCTGCATTGCCCGCCACCCGCTGCTGAGTTGGCTAGCCTGCATCCGCGTGTCTTTCTCGATGTGCTGAAAAGCGGCGAAGTGGTTTGCCCGTACTGCAGCGCCAAGTATGTCTTCAAGGGCGAAGCCCCCAAGGGTCATCACTAAAAGCGTGGCGGGTTTGGTTTGGACACCTGAACCCGCCACTGACGCCTTATGAAGGCTCTTATCGTTGCCCCCTCGTGGATTGGCGACACGATCATGGCGCAGCCGCTGTTCGCGCGGCTGCATGCCAAACACCCCGGCTTGCAGCTCGATGCCCTGGCCCCGCGCTGGGTGGCTCCGGTATTGGAGCGCATGAGTGAAATCAGTGAGGTCATCGACAGTCCCTTCGGCCACGGCCAGCTTTCGCTAAAGCCGCGCTGGAAACTGGCGCGGCGGCTGGCGGCCGGCAACTACGATGCGGTTTATGTCCTGCCCAATTCGCTGAAATCGGCACTGGTTCCGTTTCTTGCCGGCATTCCGAAACGCATCGGCTTTACCGGCGAATCACGCTACGGGCTGATCAACGTCCGCCACCATCTCGACAAAGCCGCCTTGCCGCTTATGGTCGAACGCTTCGCCCAACTTGCCGAGGCACCGGGCGCCGCCTTACCCAAGCCAATTTTTCACCCAAAAATCCGGTCGACCGCAACAGATCAGCAAAAAACGCTGGCTGAGTTGGGTCTGGAGCGTCCGTCGCGTATCGTCGCCTTCTGCCCCGGCGCCGAATACGGTCCGGCCAAGCGCTGGCCGGCCGCGCACTTTGCGTCTCTGGCCAAAAGCCTCGCCGCCCAAGGTTGCGCCATCTGGCTTTTCGGCTCGCCCAAGGACCACGCCGTCGCCGAGGAAATCTCGCGACTCGCTCCCGGCCTCTGTCGCAACCTGTGTGGCGCCACCTCGCTGGCCCAGGCCGTCGATCTGCTGGCCATGGCAGAACTGGTGGTCTGCAACGACTCCGGCCTGATGCACGTCGCTGCCGCGCTGGATCGGCCACTGGTCACGCTCTATGGCTCCTCCTCCCCCGGCTTTACGCCACCGCTTTCAGATCAGGCTGATATTCTCAGTCTCAACCTGAAGTGCAGCCCGTGCTTCAAGCGCGAATGCCCGCTTGGCCACCTTGATTGCCTCAACAAACTGTCACCAGAAATGGTGCTGCAAGCCAGCCTCAAAAGAATAGACGCATGAGCAAACCTAACGCCTACGCCACCCCGGAAGATGTCGAGCAAGCTTTCTATCAAATGGTCGTGCAGGGCGACGCCGATCTGCTGATGCAAGTCTGGTCGGAAGAGGAAGAAACCCTCTGCGTGCACCCGACCGGTGTCCGCCTCGTTGGTCTGGCGCCGATTCGCGAGAGCTGGCAGGGCATTTTTGCTAACACCAAGCTGCGCGTGCAGGCCGAAACGGTTGCTCGCTGGCAAGGCAGCGTGCTCGCCATCCATCACCTGACCGAAATCCTTTTCGTTGGCGATGACCCCAGCCCGCACGGCCCGCTTTACGTCACCCACGTTTACGGACGCGGCGCCCACGGCTGGCGCCTGCTCAGCCGCCACGCCTCGGCCGCCGATGACGGCCATCAGGCAATGGCCGAATCCTACCCGCACACCCTGCA
>CAXYZX010000223.1:0-3807 GCA_964293845.1 uncultured Dechloromonas sp. | reverse complement strand
TTGGCGGGTCCGGTGAGATTCGAACTCACGATGGGTTTCCCCACGCCGGTTTTCAAGACCGGTGCATTCAACCGCTCTGCCACAGACCCATGCGGGGCAGAATCATATCACAAGGAAGCCAAAAATTACCCGAGCGAATCGATCAGGAATTATTGAAACTTTTGTATAGGTCGGTTAGTCTTAACATTTGTCGTAATTAACGAAAGCTAAAGTATGCAACCTGACTTCCGGATCGCTGGCCAAGGCTCGCAAGAATTCGCGCTTCAACAGAACCGGGTGTTACGCAACACCTATATGTTGCTTGCCCTGACCATGGTGCCCACCGTTTTGGGAGCACTGCTTGGCGTACAGATGAATTTTAGCTTTATGGCTGGTAGCCCGTTCATCAGCTTCATGCTGTTCATGGGTATTGCCTTTGGCTTCATGTGGGGCATCGAAAAGAACAAGGACAGCGGACTTGGCGTCGCCCTACTTTTGGGCTTTACTTTCTTCATGGGCTTGATGCTGTCGCGTATCCTGCAGGTGGCGCTTGGCTTTGCGAATGGTAGTTCGATGATCGCAATGGCCGCGGCCGGCACGGGTGCGATATTCTTCACTATGGCTACCGTCGCCACGGTCAGCAAGCGTGACTTCAGCAATATGGGGAAATTTCTCTTCATCGGCATGATCGTTGTATTGCTCGCCGGAGTTGCCAACATTTTCTTCCAGATACCGGCGCTTTCGCTGGCCATTTCGGCCGCAGCGGTAATGATTTTCTCTGCCTACATTCTTTATGACATCAGCCGTATCGTGCAGGGTGGCGAAACCAACTACGTCTCGGCGACGTTGTCGGTTTATCTGAACATCTATAACGTTTTTGTCAGCCTGCTACACCTGATTATGGCTTTCACCGGGGATCGTGACTGATCTCTAAGAACCAATCGCAAGGCGGCTACGGCCGCCTTTTTTATTTCTTCTCGAATACGGCTATCGATTCCACATGGGCCGTATTGGGAAACATGTTGACCGCACCAACCGAGACAAAACAGTAGCCCTTTTCACGAACCAGCATTGCTGCGTCACGCGCCAGCGTTGCCGGATTGCAAGAGACATAGACAATACGCCACGGAGCATTTTCGCCTAGCGCGCTGACCACCTCAATTGCGCCCTCACGGGGTGGATCAATCAGCATTTTGTCGAAATGGCCGAGCGCTCCCAATGAGGCTGATGTGCACTGAAAAAGATTAGCCCCCCCAAACTCGACCTGCCCGGATAACCCATTTGCTTGTGCGCTTTCACGCCCACGCTGTACCAACCCCGCACTACCTTCTATGCCCACCACCTGCGCCCCCGAGCGGGCAATCGGCAGAGTGAAATTACCCAGGCCGCAGAATAGATCGGCAATGCGTTCCTTCGGCTGGGGGTCCAGCAAGCGTAGCGCGCGGCGTACCAGAACCCTATTCACTGCGTGATTGACTTGGGTAAAGTCCGTCGGACGGAACTCAAGCTCCAACCCAAATTCCGGCAAGGTATAGCTAAGCTGAGGGCCACTTTCTGGGTAGAAGCGATAGGCGCTATCCGCCCCCTTTGGTTGTAGGTAGAAGATGACCTGATGCTGATCGGCAAAATTTCGCACCAATTTTTCGTCAACCGCAGTCAATGGAGCGAGGACACGCAACAGCAAAGCTGTGCAACGTTCGCCAACAGCTACATCAATCTGCGGCAAACGCTCGGCGATCGACAAGGCACCAATCAATTCACGCAAGGGCATCAACAACTCGGAGACATGGGGAGGTAAAACGTCACACTGCTGGATATCCGCGATGAAGCTGCTGCGTCGCTCATGAAATCCGACCAGCATGCCTGCCTTTTTGGAAATTTTGCGCACACCAAGACGGGCACGATGACGGTAGCCCCAGCTTGCCCCTTGAATTGGAGACAGGATTTCCTCGGCACGCACGCGACCGATATGCCAGAGACTATCTTCAAGTACGCGCTGCTTGACAGCGACTTGGGCGAGCAGGTCAAGGTGCTGCATGGCGCAGCCGCCACAAACACCATAGTGTGGGCAGCGCGGCTCTATACGATTGGTCGACGGCGCCAATACCTCAACCAGATGAGCCATTTCGTAACTGGCTTTCTTACGAAAACTGGCGTATTCGACCCGTTCGCCTGGCAAGGCACCTTCAACGAAGATGGCTTTGCCATCCTGGCGCGCGATGCCTCTCGCTTCATGATCCAGCGATTGGATAATTCCGATTGGCACGGTCGACTCCAGAAAAAGCCCGAATTTTAGCAATCCTCTGAGTATGAGTGGAGATAACCTCCACCCAACGAGCCAAAAGCCTTAAGGGGCAAGCAAAGTAGCCAATCTAGACGGTTGGCCTTTTTGTGCTCACAAACAGCGTCTGGTCAATTTCTGGTCGCAGCTAGAGGACAGTTAGACAACTCGCTCTCAAATCAAATTGATGTCTACCGTAGGCTGAGAAATTAATCTTGCTTTGAAGGTGGCTCCTCAACCTTCAAATGACAGCAACACGGCGAGCCGGAAACAAGCTAAGCAACAATTCAATCAGCAGCGAATTTAACCAAATTGTCATATGGCGTCTGTAGCATCTCCGGACAGCAATTCCTCCCCGGCAATGACCAAAAACATCTCTCCCAACAGACATAACAGGTATATAAAAATGAAAAAAGCCGTACTTTGCGTCGCCATCGCTGCCACGATGGCACCGTTCAGCGCATACGCTACTCCACTTTCAAGCACCAAGATGTGGTCATTCACCAACGCTAGTATCACTGGCCAAACATCAGAGATATCCGCCTTTGACAGCCAGACGAATACCCTATGGGTCGCTGGCGTGAAGGGTGTCGATGTAATTAATGCCAGGACTGGCTCTCTCGTACAGCACATTAGTACTACATCGTTTGGCAGCATCAACAGTGTCGCCATCAATAATGGTATAGCTGCATTTGCAATCGAAAGTCCGACTCGTACTAATGCGGGCGTCGTCAAGCTTTACGATACAGCCACTCGCAACCTGAGCAGCGGCGTTAACTCCATAAATGTCGGCGCCCTGCCCGACATGCTCACTTTCACCCCCGATGGCAAATCGCTGTTAGTTGCAAACGAAGGCACTCCGAACCTGAGCGACTATGGCACCCGCATCGGCACAACTGTTCCACGCAGCTACGGTGCGCCCATCCTGGATCCCGTTGGTAGCGTGAGCATCATTGACATGCTTTCTCGAAGCGTCGTTGCCACACCGACGTTAGCCGGCGTACTCCAAACGGGCACCAATATCCGGACCAACACCGGCATGGATTTCGAGCCCGAATACATTGCGGTCAACGCTAATGGGACCAAAGCTTTTGTCGGCCTGCAGGAAGCCAATGCTATAGGCATTCTCGACCTTCAAAGCAGGAGCTTCGAAAAAGTAGTCGGACTAGGTACCAAAGACTTCAACCAAGTCGGTAATGAGATTGACCCCCTTAATAACGGTACCGTCACTTTCGGAAACCACAATGCCAAAGGGTTGTTTATGCCTGATGGGCTTGCAACTTTTGAGCGAAATGGTAAGACCTTTATTGTGATGGCCAACGAGGGTGACTTCCGTGAAGATGACGGGGATCGTTCAGCAGCCAGTAGCGTGGGTGCTATCAGCCCGCTGAACAACCTGCGGATTTCAAACACCGACTCTTCCACCGGAAATCTGTATTCCGCTGGCGCACGTTCTTTCTCTATCCGTGATGCCGAAGGCAATCTGGTCTATGACAGCGGGTCAATTCTGGACAAAGAGGCGCATGCCCGAGGAATCTACGACGACG
>CAXYZX010000222.1:0-3820 GCA_964293845.1 uncultured Dechloromonas sp. | reverse complement strand
GCCGAGAACGGCGCCAAGGTCGAAGTTGAGATCACCAGCAATCTGCCAAACACGCGCAGCCTGGCAGTATTCACCGATAAAAACCCGATGCCTTTGTCGGCCAGTCTGAATTTTTCCGGCAATGCCCTGCCCTTTACACGTATTCAATTGAAAATGGCAGAAACCTCAAAAATTCGTGCAGTTGTAAAAACTGCAGATGGGAAACACTTCGTTGCCTTCCGAGAAGTCAAAGTTACGCTCGGCGGCTGTGGAGGCTAAAAATGGCAGATCAGATAAAAATCAGGGCTAATACTCAAGGCGACGTGACCGATATCCGCGTACTTATGCAACACCCGATGGAAACCGGTCAACGCAAGGATGAAAAAGGACAGAGTCTGCCGGTCAATTTCATCCAGACGTTCACGGTAAGCCACAATGGCCAGTTACTGATTGACGGGCAACTGAACACATCTGTCTCCAAGAATCCTCTGTTCGCCTTCAAGGCGCGCGGCATCAAACCGGGTGACAAACTGACAGTCAGCTGGGCAGATAACCTGGGTGACAAACGCAGCGATGAAATCACCATTGCGTAGTCATCTTAAGTAATAGCCAATAAAAAAGCCCACCTGAATCAGGTGGGCTTTTGAATTTACAACAGTCCGGAACTTAGGCGCTCTGGATGTTGGAAGCCTGCTTACCCTTGGGGCCTTGCACGACTTCGAAGGAAACTTTTTGACCTTCTTTGAGAGTCTTGAAACCATTCATGTTAATGGCGGAGAAATGTGCGAAAAGATCTTCGCTGCCATCGTCAGGAGTGATAAAGCCAAAACCTTTAGAATCATTGAACCACTTGACAGTACCGATTGCCATGTTTGCTACTTTCATACAAAAATCTAATGAATTGCGGGTTGCCCCGACTCCCTGTCTGAACTTAGTGACCCAGTGCTTTTGGCAACCTTGATGCAACATGAGTTCAAACACAATTGCGTTCTACGCGACTTGAATTATTCCGTCAACAAATTTAAATTCTGCGGTGCAGCATAATCCTTGATCAATCAAGCCTTACGGATATGTATTTCCTTGTTGCGAATTGGAATGGACTGTATAGAATCAAATTATGGCCACGAAGCATAAAGAAGATGGATTGCTCGAAGCACAGCGTGCCAAGGCGCAGCCCCCAAAAATGTACAAGGTGATGTTGTTGAACGACGATTACACCCCAATGGAATTCGTCATTCTCGTTCTGCAACGTTTTTTTTCTCTGGATAATGAACAAGCGACGCGAATCATGCTCAAAGTTCACAATGAAGGCCGAGGCGTCTGCGGGGTTTTCCCCCGCGACATCGCAGCCACCAAGGTGGATCAGGTGAGCGCATTTGCCCGCCAGCACCAACACCCGCTTGCTTGCATCATGGAGGAAAACTGATGATTGCCCAGGAACTCGAAGTCAGCCTGCACATGGCTTTTGTCGAGGCGCGCCAGAAACGACACGAGTTCATTACGGTCGAACATTTGTTGCTTGCGCTGATCGACAACCCCTCTGCGGCGGATGCCCTGCGCTCCTGCGGCGCCAAGCCGGATGCCTTGCGCAAGGATCTGACCAATTTTATAAACGAGCACACGCCGACGGTCTCCGGGGAAGACGACATTGACACTCAGCCTACCCTGGGTTTCCAGCGCGTAATTCAACGTGCCATTTTGCATGTGCAGTCGTCGGGCAAGAAGGAAGTCAACGGCGCCAATGTGCTGGTCGCCATCTATGGAGAAAAGGACTCGCACGCCGTCTATTTCCTTCAGAAGCAAGGTGTGACCCGCCTGGATGTGGTGAATTTCATTTCTCATGGCATCAGCAAGGTGCCACAGCAAAAAGCCCCCGTGGACGCCGAAACAGAAGCTGAAGCAGAAAAGGAACAAGCCGGACCACTAGAGCAATACACCATCAACCTCAATGCCTTGGCCTTGCAAGGCAAAATTGACCCATTGATTGGTCGCGACAAGGAGCTTGAGCGCGTCATTCAAACACTTTGCAGGCGGCGGAAAAATAATCCGTTATTGGTTGGCGAGGCCGGAGTCGGCAAAACCGCCATTGCTGAAGGCTTGGCACGCCGCGTGGTTGAATGCGATGTGCCGGAAATTCTGGCCAAAGCCAATGTGTATTCGCTCGATATGGGCGCCTTGCTCGCTGGCACCAAATATCGTGGTGACTTTGAGCAGCGCCTCAAGGGAGTGCTCAAGTCATTGCAGGACAACCCGAACGCCATCCTGTTCATCGATGAAATTCATACGCTGATCGGTGCCGGCTCGGCCTCGGGCGGTACCCTGGACGCATCCAACCTGCTGAAGCCAGCACTCTCAAGCGGAGCGCTCAAGTGTATCGGGGCGACCACATACACCGAATATCGTGGGATCTTCGAAAAAGACAGTGCGCTCTCCCGTCGTTTCCAGAAAATCGATGTCAACGAGCCATCTGTTGCCGAAACCGTTGAAATTCTCAAAGGCCTCAAGGCCCGTTTCGAGGCTCACCACGGCATCAAATACTCAGCCACTGCCATCACTTCGGCGGCTGAACTTGCTGCCCGTTACATCACAGACCGCCACTTGCCAGACAAGGCCATTGATGTCATCGACGAGGCTGGTGCAGCGCAGCGAATCCTGCCCAAATCCAAGCAGAAAAAAGTCATCAGCAAAACCGATATCGAGGAGATTGTTGCCAAGATTGCCCGCATTCCTTCGCAGCACGTCACAATGGATGACCGGGGTGCGCTGAAGAATCTTGACCGTGATCTCAAGGCTGTCGTTTTTGGTCAGGACAAGGCAATTGACGCCTTGGCCAAAGCGATCAAGATGGCTCGTTCGGGCCTTGGCAATCCGGGCAAGCCTATCGGTTCATTCCTGTTCAGCGGCCCGACCGGGGTCGGCAAGACGGAAGTGGCAAAGCAACTGGCCTACTGCCTCGGTATTGAGTTGACCCGCTTCGACATGAGTGAATACATGGAGCGTCATGCGGTTTCCCGTCTGATTGGCGCCCCGCCCGGCTACGTTGGTTTCGACCAGGGCGGCCTGCTAACCGAAGCAGTAACCAAGAAGCCATACTGTATCTTGCTGCTTGATGAAATTGAAAAGGCCCACCCGGACATTTTCAACATTTTGCTGCAGGTGATGGATCACGGTACGCTGACCGATAACAACGGGCGCAAAGCCGACTTCCGCAACGTGGTAATTATCATGACGACCAATGCCGGAGCCGCCGATCTGCAGAAATCGAACATGGGATTCACAGCAAGCAAGCAGTCCGGCGATGAAATGGCCGAGATCAAGCGACTGTTTACGCCGGAGTTCCGCAATCGTCTGGATGCCACCATTTCCTTCGGCTCACTTGACCGTGACGTGATCCTGCGCGTAGTCGACAAGTTCCTGATGCAACTTGAAGAGCAGTTACACGAGAAGAAGGTGGACGCCCACTTCAGTGATGCAGTCAAAGCCATGCTGGCCGAAAAAGGCTTCGACCCGTTGATGGGTGCCCGCCCAATGTCGCGACTGATCCAGGACACCATCCGTTCGGCACTGGCTGACGAATTGCTGTTCGGAAAATTGTCGAATGGCGGACGTGTTACGGTCGACCTTGATAAAGAGGGAAAAATCAAACTCGATTTTGAGGAAGAAAAGACAGTAGCCGTGGTTTAAACTTCACGCTACTTTCAATCAAGCCATGCAATGCATGGCTTTTTTTTGCCAAGGAACCCACCATGACCTTCAAAACCCCCGATCTTTGTGATGAATTCGAAGCTGAACTCGGCAAAACTGTGCGCGTCGTCGCCCCGATGTTCCAGCGCTACGGGGG
>CAXYZX010000221.1:0-3823 GCA_964293845.1 uncultured Dechloromonas sp. | reverse complement strand
CTCGCCGGCAGCCTGCGCGAGCAGGGTTACACGGCGCAGGAAGTCGATGCCGTGGTCAGTCAGCGACCGCAGCGCCTGGGTGACATTCCCAAACGCCTGGCCGCCGTACGCGCCTTCTCCACCCTGCCGGAAGCTGCTGCCCTCGCCGCGGCCAACAAACGCGTCGGCAATATTCTGAAAAAGGTTGAAGACAGCGTCGAAGCCTGGGTTGATACGGCATTGCTCAGCGCAGCCGCTGAAGTCTCTCTGCATGCAGCGCTGGTCGACGTCGTGCCGCAAGCCGATGCTGCCTTCCTGACCGGCGACTACACGGCTTCGCTGCAAGTCCTGGCCGCGCTGCGCGCCCCGGTCGACGCCTTCTTCGACGGGGTCATGGTCAATGCCGACGACCCGGCGCTGCGCGCCAATCGCCTTGGCCTGCTGGCCAAACTGCACGCAGCGATGAACCAGGTTGCCGACCTTTCCAAGTTATCCGCATGAAACTCGTCATCCTCGACCGCGACGGCGTCATCAACGTCGATTCCGCCCAGTTCATCAAGAGCCCGGCGGAATGGAAGCCGATTCCCGGCAGCCTGGAAGCCATCGCCAAGCTCAACCAGAGCGGCTACAAGGTGGTGATTGCGACCAATCAGTCGGGCGTTGGGCGTTCGCTGTTCGATATGGATACGCTGAACAGCATCCATGAAAAGATGCACAAGGCCTTGTTCACCGTCGGTGGTCGGGTCGATGCGGTTTTTTACTGCCCGCACACGGCGGATTCCGACTGCGCCTGCCGCAAGCCCAAGCCGGGCATGTTCAAGCGCATTTCGGAGATCATGAATACCGACCTCAAGGGCGTACCGGCGATTGGCGATTCGCTGCGCGACCTGCAGGCCGGTGCCGCTGTCGGCTGCTTGCCGCTGCTGGTGCTGACCGGCAAGGGACAAAAAGCCTTGGCGGAAGGCAATCTGCCCGCCGGCACGCGAGAGTTTGCCAATCTGGAAGCTGCGGTCGACTGGCTTTTGGCCGGGAAAAAATCATGAGCGCGATTCGCTCTACATTGTTCATGGCCTGGGCACTGCTCTGGTCGCTACTGACTGCACCGCTGGTCGTCGCCGGCGCCATTTTGCTGCGCGGCATCTGGGGCTATCGACTGGGCAAGCTCTGGCGTCTGGGGATTCAATGGGGTGTCGAGAACCTGCTTGGCATTCGACCCAAGGTCATCGGCCTTGAAAACATGCCGAAAGAACCTTGCGTCATTCTCGCCAAGCACCAGTCAGCCTGGGAAACCATGACCCTTCAGGATGTGGTGCCGAACGGCGCCTACTGCGTTTTCGTGCTGAAAAAGGAACTGCTCAAGGTGCCGCTCGTCGGCTGGGGTCTGGCCGCCATGAAAATGATCTCGATCGACCGTCAGGCCGGCAAGGACGCACTCGACCAGGTTGTCAGCCAGGGCCGCGAACGTCTGGATCAGGGGTTTTACGTCATCATTTTCCCCGAAGGCACACGTGTCGCACCGGGGCAAAAGAAACGCTACAAGGCCGGCGGCGCCTATCTGGCGACCCATGTCGGCTGCAAGGTGGTTCCGATTGCCCATGATGCTGGCGAACTCTGGCCACGTCAGGCCTTTCTGAAAAAATCCGGCACCATCACGGTCAGCATCGGCCCGGCCTTTGATGCCACAGGGATGACCGAAGGCGAAGTCAATCAGCGTGCCGAAGCCTGGATCGAGGCCGAAATGCAGCGCATCTCGCCGCACCGTTACCCGGATGCCAAGCGCAACGCCTGAAGCTGCGCGCAACATCGTCATCGCGGGTCAGGCCGTCGCCTATCAACTCCGACGTAGCCAGCGCCGCACCATCGGCCTCACCATCGACCATCGCGGCCTGCGCGTTGGTGCGCCAACACGGGCACGGATCGGCGACATTGAAAAGCTGATCCACGAACACGGCGCATGGGTGCTCGACAAGCTGGCCAACTGGCGCCAGCGTGTCGCCCCCAGCCGCCTGGAGATCACTGACGGCAGCGTCATTTTCAGCCTGGGTGCGCCGTTGACCGTAACCGTTACGCCTATCGGCCGCCCACGCTGGCAATTTGCCGGCGACAAGCTGCATCTCTGGCCATCGGCGACGGTCGACGCCAATCAGTTGCTGGAAAAAGCCCTGCGCGAAAAGGCCCGAGGAGTTTTCAGCGAACGCCTGGCGCACTACGCGCCACTACTCAGTGTTGCGACGCCACCGTTACGCCTCTCCTCGGCCCGCACCCGCTGGGGCAGTTGCAGCCACCACGGCGGCATTTCACTCAACTGGCGCCTGATCTTGATGCCCCTGCATATCGTCGATTACGTCGTCTGCCACGAACTCGCTCACCTCAGGGAAATGAACCACAGCCCGCGTTTCTGGTCTGTCGTCGAGCAGCTCTGCCCGAACTGGCGCGCGCTGCGCCTGGAACTGCGGCAACTCGCTCCCCGGCTTCCACAAATCAAATAAGGAAACAGCATGCGTATTTTGCACACCATGATTCGCGTCGGCGATCTCGATCGTTCGATTGCCTTCTACACAGAAACGCTCGGCATGCAGTTGCTGCGCCGCTCGGATTACCCGGAAGGCCGTTTCACGCTGGCTTTTGTCGGCTACGGCCCGGAAAGCGAAGGCGCCGTGCTGGAACTGACGCATAACTGGGATACGCCCGGCTACGACCTCGGCAACGGCTACGGCCATATTGCGCTGGCCGTGCCGGATGCCGCCGCGGCCTGCGCTGAAATCAGGAAACGCGGCGGCAAGGTGGTGCGCGAGGCGGGGCCAATGAAGCATGGCAAGACGATCATCGCCTTCGTTGAAGACCCCGATGGCTACAAGATCGAGCTGATCCAGCGCGACTGACCGAGATCAAGGCCGCACCGGGGAAGACTGCGCATACTGGACAAAAGGAGCGACCATGACCTTCCCCGATTTTTTTGCCCAAATCCCGTCCATCACCCTGCATGACCCATTGGCCGAATTGCTCGGATCAACCCGTGACGGGCTGCTCGAGTACCATTTTGCCGATGCCGTCAAACTCGCCGGCCATTCATGCCCAACCGTCGCCGGCGCCTGGCTGACGACGGCACGCGCCCTGCGTGCCCTGTATGGCGACGAAACCCCGCAGCGCGGCCAAATCAGCGTTGCCCTCAGTGAATCGATCGACAGCGGTGTCGCTGGCGTCATCGGCAGTGTCGCCGGACTGATCACCGGGGCGGCCGGCATTGGCGGATTCAAGGGACTTGGCGGCCAGCACGTCCGACGCAATCTGTTGCAGTTCGGCGTCAGCGGAGCCGGCAGCCTGCGCTTTACCCGCCTCGACACAAATGTTGCGGTCGACTGCGTTTTACGCCTCGATTTTGTTCCCGCTGACAGCCGCATCGGCAGTCTGCTACCGGCCATTCTTCACGGCCAGGCCAACGCCACCGAGCGCCGCCTGTTTGGCGAGCTGTGGCAGGACCGCGTCAGGCGTATTCTCGTTGAGCATGGCGATGAGCCAAGACTGGTCGAGTTGCAGGAGGGTCAGCACTAAGTCGAAAGCCACCGGCGTCACCGGGATGTCACAATGGCGAACTAACATTCGCCGTCTATGCTCATGCAACGAATCATCGCCCGCTTTGCCCAGTTAGGCTTATTCGCCCTGCTCGCCGGCACCACTGCCGCCCACGCCGCACGCCCGATGATTACCGACGATGCGCGCCTGACAGACCCTCAGGCCTGCCAGCTCGAGAGCTGGTTTCACCTGCATCGTGAACGCAACGAATTATGGGCCTTGCCAGCCTGCAACCCCGGCGGCAACTTTGAACTGACTTTCGGCGGCGCTT
>CAXYZX010000220.1:0-3823 GCA_964293845.1 uncultured Dechloromonas sp. | reverse complement strand
CAGCCTGCCCAACATACAGTTGCCGCATCGCCGTTTTTACACGACCAATGATCCGGTCCTGACGCCTGATCTGATTGACTATTTTTTCAATCAGCGGACCAAGGTTTTTGCCAACCTGAGCGACCGCAAAAAAGCCTTGCTCCATTTGATCTACGACCTGCCGGACTACATCAAGGTCCTACCCCCACTCCCCGAGCAGTTGCAGAACATGAACGTGCGCCGGCACCAGCGTTTTTCAGTCAAATGTCCGGCACGTCTGCACTACCCGGAGGATGGTGACGAGAACAAGGAAGTCGCGGTCGAGATCCGCGAAGTCTCACGTTACGGCTTTCAGGCGCGCTCACGGGTCGATATTGAATCCGGTGTCTGGTTCACCGCAATTGTGCGACTGGGCAAAGATGAAACATCACGTTTGCAGGTGCAGGCGGTACCGAATCCGGAACGCAAAGGCGAAGGCCTGTTCGGTTTCCGCATTGGCGAACCCGATCTTATCTGGCGCAAATTCGTCACTGCCCTCTATCGCGGCCAAACCCATACTGACCTCGACCAGGCCACCCGCTTCCTTTCCTGATGCCTACAACACTACCCCAATCACTACTTGACCAGCTCCGCCAGCATTTTGCTACCCGCTTCACACAAGGTGAGTCCAACTGCCTGCAACATGGGCGCGACGAATCAGTGCACTTACCGATGCCGCCTCTGGCGGTGGTTTTCGCTGAAACCACCGAAGAGGTCGCACTCGTCGTAAAGCTGTGCGCCGAATACAAAGTACCGATAATTCCTTACGGCGTTGGCAGTTCGGTCGAAGGTCACGTGCTGGCGCCGCACGGTGGAATTTCCATCGACCTCTCGGGGATGAACCAGATCATCGCCATCCATGCGGAAGATGGTGATGCGACGGTTCAAGCCGGTGTTACCCGCCTGCAGCTAAATGATGCCTTGAAAGGTACCGGCCTCTTTTTCCCTATCGATCCCGGCGCCGATGCGACGCTGGGCGGCATGGCAGCAACGCGCGCCTCGGGCACCAATGCCGTGCGCTATGGCACCATGCGTGACAACGTGATGGCGACCAGCACGGTACTTGCCGACGGGCGCCTCATGAAGACCGGCGGGCGGGCCCGCAAATCATCGGCGGGCTACGACCTGACCCGCCTGCTGGTCGGCTCCGAGGGCACGCTGGGCATCATGACCGAACTGACGGTCAAGTTATATCCGATACCCGAAGCCATTTCTGCCGCCGTCTGTACGTTTCCGTCCATCGATGCGGCCGTACAAACGGTTATTCAGACCATACAACTTGGTGTCCCGGTAGCGCGCATTGAATTGCTTGATGCGCTCTCCCTGGCTGCCATCAACAAATTCAGCAAGACCAGTCTGGCTGAAGCGCCGACCCTGTTTTTCGAATTTCATGGCAGCCCCTCGGCCGTTGCCGAACAGGCTGAAACCGTTCAGGCCATTGCCGACGACTTGGGTGGTGCCAATTTTGAATGGGCAACGCGACCGGAAGACCGTAGCCGCCTCTGGCAAGCCCGCCACGATGCCTATTTCGCCTGTTTGCAACTCAAGCCAGGCTGCCGCTGCTTCCCGACCGATGTTTGCGTACCGATTTCACGCCTCGCCGAGTGTATTGCCGCCACCTACGAAGATATTGCCCAGGTCAGTATCCCGATCGCCCTGTTCGGCCATGTCGGCGATGGAAATTTTCACCTCGTCGTGCTGGTTGACCGCGACAATCCCAAAGAAATGGCCGAGGCGGCCTGGATCAGTGAGCGCGTCGTCGAACGTGCGATCGCCATGGAAGGCACCTGTACCGGCGAGCACGGCATCGGACTGGGCAAACGCAAGTATCTGGTGCGCGAACATGGCGCTGTTGCGGTCGACGTCATGCGTGCAATAAAAATTGCACTCGACCCGCACAACCTGCTGAACCCGGGGAAAGTCTTGCCCTGATCAGGCTGGATCCATCACACCGTGAGCCTGAAACTCAAACTGACACTAGGCGCCATCGCCATCGTCTTGCTCCTGCTTCTGGTCCAGTTCTTTGGACAGTTCTACTCTTTACGGGGCGATCTGGCTGCCCGAATTGAAAATGAGCAGTTCCAGTTGCTTTCCACACTCGCCGACCATCTTGACGAGAAAATAGACGAGCGACTGACGGCGCTGGCTCATTCAGCCAACTCGGTTCCACAAGACAAGCTCAATGATCTGAGTGCGCTGGAGCGTCACCTGCAAAGCAAGAATGCGTTGCTCACCTTGTTTGACGACCTCTATATTTTTGATGACAAGGGTAATCTGCTCGTCGACTGGCCAGTCAAACCAGGGCGCCGCGGGCTGGACATGTCAGCTCGCGACTACATTCAGGAAGTACGAAACAATCTCAAGCCTTTTATCTCGCAGCCCATCCTCGGCAAGGCCACCAAGCAACCGATTGTCGTTCTGGCCGCCCCTGTACTCAATGAGCACGGCGAACTGGTCGCCATCGTCGGTGGCGTTCTCAATCTTTACAAGCCCAATCTGATTGGCGCTCTGGCCTCGCGCACCATAGGCGAGAGCGGCTATCTCTACATCACCTCAAAAGATCGCCTGATCATCGCGCATCCGGACAAGACGCGAATTATGCAAGCGGCGCCGCCGGCCGATGAAAATCCATCGCTCGCCCGTGCCTATGAGGGCTTTGAAGGGACCATTGAAGGCACCAACAGCCGCGGGCTCAAGGGTCTTTTCACCTTCAAGCGTCTGCAAAGCAGCGGCTGGATTCTGGCCTCGGTGGTACCCAGCGAAGAGGCCTTCCGCCCGATTCTCGCCATCCAGCGCAACATGGCGCTAATTACACTGCTTCTGATGCTGATTGCCACGCCATTACTCTGGGCTTTTTCCCATCGCCTGCTACGGCCACTGGTCCAGTTGGCTGGCCATATGCGCGAGCGCGCGTCGTCCATGCAACCCGGGCAGACATCCGAACCGGTCACCGAAAGCGGGAGTAGCGAAATCCGCACCGTGGCCGCTGCCTTCAATGAATTTCTAGCCGCCCGCAATGCTGCTGAAATCGCCCTGGCTGCCAGCGAGCAACGGCGCTCACAGATGATGGAAACGCTGGCTCTGGCCAAGGATGCAGCTGAAGCCGCGAGCCGTACCAAGAGCAAGTTTTTGGCCAACATGAGTCACGAACTGCGCACACCAATGAACGGGGTGATTGGCATGATCGATCTGGCCCGCATGAATCAACTTGATGAGGAGACCAGCGAGTTTCTCAAAATCGCCCAGAGTTCAGCCGAAAGCCTGCTGACGATTTTGAATGACATTCTTGATGTCTCGAAAATTGAGGCCGGCAAACTGTCCATCGACAATATGCCTTTTGAATTCGCCACCCTGATCAGCGAAGTCCTCCGCCTGATGGAACCGCTAATCAACGATAAAGGCCTGGCACACCACCTGACGATTCCGCTCGACTTGCCGGAAACCCTGATCGGGGATCCACTGCGCATCCGTCAGGTACTCTTGAATCTGATCGGCAATGCGCTCAAATTCACCCGTCAGGGAAGTATTGCGGTCGACGTCAAAATCTTCGCAAAAAATGAAACCAGCGTTACCCTGAAGATCATCATTAGCGATACCGGCATCGGTATCCCGAGTGACCGCCTCGAGGCGATCTTTCACGCCTTCACCCAGGCTGACGGCTCAACTACCCGTCACTTTGGCGGCACCGGCCTCGGCCTGACCATTTCCAGCCAACTGGTCGAACTGATGGGCGGCAAACTCAGTGTCGAGAGCAAGGAAGGGGAAGGCAGTACCTTCTGCTTTACCTTGCCGCTGGCACGCATCC
>CAXYZX010000219.1:0-3879 GCA_964293845.1 uncultured Dechloromonas sp. | reverse complement strand
TTTTCATGACACTTGTCTCCGTTGGCTAGTTATGAGCATTCAGCGCTTTAGAATCTATTAATGAAATTGAACGATGAAAACGTGATTTAGTGCCAAGTGTCTATCTGGTTCAATTTCCGTAAAAAACTGTAAAGCATCAAGTGCGCCACGGAGTCTTTAAGTAGATATATTCACATTTTATCAATATGTTATTGATTTTAATTGAAGGTCGCAGTGGCGGGTCATGAAATGGGTGTAAGAATTCCCGACACGCGATTTTTGCGTCAAATCCATTTTTCACGCATGGCAGACGAGCCTAATAATCAATCTGCAAACCATGTTTGCAGTACTGATCTGGCAAGGTAATGAGTGGGTGTGAATACGGGCCTGTTACGGAATAACAACGACCGATTCCAGAGTCTGCTATTCCCAGTGATCCGTTACTTCGCTGGCCCAGGCGGTTGCCGCGAGGAGCGCACGGTTGACCGTTTCCGGTTGCAGGGAGGCCGCTTCGGCCGCTACCGCGATACGCTCCAGATCAAAGGATTCGCTGGCTTTGGCTAGTGTCAGCAGGGTTGCGTAGGGGCCGCTGCCGTCGAGCAGCGCACTGCGGACGTGATCGGGGAGGGGCAGCAGATCAAGGGCTTCGTTCATTGGTCGGCGCAGCAGGCGGTCGAGACACGAGAAAATACCGGTCATGAAGAGCGGGTCATGTGCTTCGTGCGGCATGGTTTCGGCACCGAGCACTTCCATTAGCCGACCTCTGGTCAAGGCACTTTCGACCAGCAACCAGTCGGAAAAGTCCGGTTCGCGAACCGAGAACAGCAACACGGCAAGCCAGCGGGTCAGGCGTTGGCGGCCAAGGATGGTGATCGCCTGGGTGATCGACTCGATGTGATGCGTCAGGCCCAGTGCTGGCGAATTGAGGTAGCGCAGGATACGGAAGGTGAGCAACGGGTCCTGCTTGAGCCCATCGGCAATTTCCCTGGTATCGGCATCCTGCTGCATCAGGCGCATCAGGTTGAGCAATTGAACCTTATGGGGATCGGCTTGGGCCTGATTCGGGCGTGGTGCACCACTGGCGGCAAAGTTGCCGTGGAACGCCTCAAAATGCCAAGTGTGACAAAGATTGTGTTCATCCAGCGTTTCAATGCACAGGCCGAGCAAGGCTACCGGATGACCTTTTTCACTGGCACGCACGGCGGCTGAAAAGTCGCGTACTGAACCGGCTTCCGTTGTGGAGACGTCGACGATGGCAAAATCCGCCTGCTGCATGGCGGCGCCCAGGCAGGGATGCAGCGGCTGGCGGACGACGCCGATCGCCAGGCCGCGGTTACGCAATTCACTAAGGCGGGCAACGAGTTGCTCACTCTCGCTATGTTCGGCGGCCAGATGGATATTGAGAACAATTTTGCTCGTTGGCAGGCGGTCGACCGCAGCATGCCACAGAGAGGCTGAACTGATCGGGATAAAGGCGCGCTGGGTATTCCAGGCTTCCGGGCTGGAAAGCAGGGTGGTCAGGAGCATCTCGTCCAGAGATTTTTGCTCGGCGATTGCTCCATTGGCCAGCGGTGATTCGTGTTGCAGGAAGAAAATGTGCCCGGCTGGCCGGTTCTTGCGGTCAAAAACTGCTTCACGGCGCAAATAGGCCATGCAGGCGGTAGTGATCACCGTCTTGTCATCAGGTTTCGCCGCTGCGCTTTCAGGGCTGCCACCGAAGAGTTTTTTCAAGCCGAACATTGCTTTCTCCCCAAAAAAAATGCCCGCCATCAGGCGGGCATTGTCGCATGTGCGAGGCGTGATCAGTTAACCTTGGCCTTGGCACGCAGGTCTTTGACCAGTGCCTCAACTTGTTGTTGACCAGCACGCTGCTGCAATTGTTGCTTGACCTGCTCGTAAGGCGGAGGGGTCAGCGGACGGGAGTCCTCAAGCAAAATAACGTGGTAACCAAAGTCGGTGTGCACCGGGGTCTTTGTGTATTCACCCTTCTTCAGCTTGGCCAGTGCCTCACCAAAGGGCTTGACGTAAGAACTCGGGGAACTCCAGCCGAGTTCGCCGCCTTTGTCCTTGGAACCAGGATCCTTGGATTGCTTGGCCAGTTCGGAGAACTTCTCGCCCTTGTCCAGCTTGGCAATGATAGCCTTGGCGTCGTCTTCCTTCTCGACCAGGACGTGGCGAGCCTTGTATTCGGTGTTGCCGAGGTTGGCCTTGATACCTTCGTACTCAGCCTTGAGGCGATCTTCCGTGATCGGATTGGCCTTGACGTAGTCGGAGAGGAAGGCACGGATCAGAACGGCCTGCTTGGCCAGTTCCATTTGCCCGAGCATGTCAGGCTTCTTGTCGAGGCCCTTTTTCTTGGCTTCCTGAACAAGAATTTCGCGGCGAACCAGTTCTTCCTTGACGGCGTTCTTCAGTTCGGGAGAGTCCGGGGCGCCTTGGGATTTCTGTTCGGCAGCGAAAGCGTCATAGACATATTGTGGGATAGCCTGGCCGTTGACCGTGGCAAATGTCGTTTTGTTCTGCGCCAAAGCGGGGGCAGAGACGATAGTGGCAGCGACCAGCAGCGAGGCCAGACGGGAAAGCTTCAACATGGAGGATTCCTTGGTTAAAAGATAAAAACGATTTGATTATACTTCGCCGGGGGCGAAAGCGCGGATGCTCAGGGCATGGATCCCGCGACGCATCAGATCACCCGCAGCATCATAGATCAGACGGTGGCGGGCAACCGTATTCTTGCCGGTAAAAACCTCGGCGATGATGAGCAGTTCGTAGTGACCACCCTCGCGCGCGCCAGCATGGCCGGCGTGGCGATGTGATTCGTCTTCGATGACGACGGATAGTGGATTGAGGCTTTGCAGTCGCTGGCGCAACAATTCGACTGTTTCAGCACTCACGCGGGCAAAACCTTCTTGAACGGTTTGACCGTGACTTTTTCGTAGACGCCGGCCGCAACATAGGGGTCAGCATTGGCCCAGACTTTGGCAGCGTCCAGCGAAGCAAATTCAGCAATGATGATGCTGCCGGAGAAACCGGCCGGGCCGGGTTCGGGCGAGTCAATCGCCGGGCAAGGGCCAGCGAGGATCAGGCGGGCCTCGGCTTGCAGGGCCTGCAGACGTTCAACGTGTGCCGGACGAGCTGCCATGCGCTGATCTAGCGTGCCGTTGCGGTCTTCTCCGATGATGGCGTAGAGCATTATTGTTTTTCCTCAACGTATTTGGAAAGCATGAATCCTTGGCCGAGCACGAAAACCAGCATCAGACCCATGCCGCCGAAAAGCTTGAAATTGACCCAGACATCAGTCGGGAAGTTGAAAGCAATGATCAGGTTGAGAAAGCCCATGATCACGAAAAAAGCCATCCATGAGAGATTGACCTTGGTCCATACCGATTCCGGCAAGGTCAGTTGCTCACCGAGCATGGTCTTGATCGCATTCTTCTTCATGACCAGCGCGGCAAAGCCCATGCTGCCCGCGAAAACCCAGTAAAGAATGGTTGGTTTCCACTTGATGAAGGATTCGTCCTGGAAAGCCAGCGTCATGCCGCCGAAGACAACGACCAGCACGAGGCTGACCCAAAGCATTTTGTCGACCTTGCCGTGACGGAAGGCGACCCACATGATCTGGGCAATCGTGGCAACGATGACGACCACGGTGGCCAATAAAATTGGCGCAATTTTGGGGTCGACCGCAGCAGAACCCATTAAGGAGGCGACCCAACTAGCTGCCATTTCCGGGTTTTTCTCGGAATACTTGAAGGCAGCAAAGAAGAGGATGACGGGGAAGAGGTCAAAAAGCAGTTTCATGGTGGCGCATTATATACTCACGTCTTTGAGCTAATAGTGTCCGAGAAATCATGAATACCGTACTCATCATCGACGACAGCGATATCAACCTGACCCTGA
>CAXYZX010000218.1:0-3883 GCA_964293845.1 uncultured Dechloromonas sp. | reverse complement strand
GCCCCGCGCAGTAGTCGCCCCGGATAGACCGTGTCGACAAGAATCATTCCCGGCAATTCCATGCCCCGCTGTTGCAGCTTGCGAGCAGTTTCCAGCGCGGCAATGCCGCCTACTGAAAAACCAGCCAAAAATCCTGGTCGACCGCAACTTTCTATCTGCTCTGCGTAAAGCTCGGCAAGTTGGTCAATGCTGGTAATGGATGTACTAGTCGGTGGCTGGAGCATGTAAAAATCACAGATATCGCCTAATACCTCGGCCAGCCCTTGAAAGCGAATCAAGTCGCCATGTCCGGAAGCGGCCAGATAGAGCGGCATTTTTCCGGTATGACGGTTGAGGGGAATCATCAACTCGCTATCAGCCTCTTCTTCACCAAGCGCTATGGCGAGTTGCTCAATGCTGGGATGTTCGGTCAAACGATAGAGCGATATCTTGCGCCCAAGCAATTGCTCAATGCCAGTGAGTATTTCGACAGCGGCGAGCGAATCTCCACCTACGTCAAAAAAGTTGTCATGAACACCAATATCCGGCCGATTCAGCGCTTTTTCCCAAATGCCTGACAGAGCACACTCAAGCCGTCCGAGTGGCGGGCGCAAGACCTGTATGCAAGCAAGCTGCTGTGGTGCAGGCAGGGCTTCATAGTCAATTTTGCCCGTTGAATTGCTCGGCAAATCAGGGAGCAGGCTGATTCCGGCGGGTAGCATGTAGTCCGGCAATCGCGCGGCCAAGGCTTCACGCAGATTGCACCGGGAATCATTCACCTGCCCTGCCACCCATGCGTACAAAGCTTGCCGGCCATCGATTTCGACGAGTTTCACCGCTGCCTGCCGCACCCCCTCTACCGCCAACAAAGCTGCCTCAATTTCGCCCAGTTCAACGCGATAACCACGCAACTTTATCTGTCGATCAAGGCGCCCTTGAAAATGCAAATTACCGTCTGCCCCCAACCAGCCACGGTCACCTGTACGATACATGCGCTGCCCAAGCCGGAATGGGTCATCGCGAAAGGCGTCAACGTCGAGATCTGGGCGATTAAGATAACCACGCGCGATGGCGCGGCCACCGATGAAAACCTCCCCCAATACACCGAATGGCAAAAGTTTTTCCACTTGATCGAGTATGTAAACGCGTGATTCGCTGATCGGCAACCCCACAGGCAAGGGCGTTTCCGAAGTAGTTCCGGAGCACAGCCAGGCAGTCGAAAAAATGGCTGTTTCGGTTGGCCCATAGACGTTGTAAAGCTGTGCTTTGGTTCCTTCGACGAAGCGCTGGGCGAGTTCGGGCGGCAAGACTTCGCCTCCGGTACAGACCACCCGCAGGCATAAATCATTTTTACTTCTGGTCGAGTCGACCAGACCACGCACGGTCGAAGGGACCAACGCCATGATGGTCACGGCATGCCGTAGAGCGAAATCCCCAAGTGACTCTGGAAGCTGACGTCCAACTGGCGACAAGGCGATGCTCGCTCCTTGGGTAAGCGGCAGCAGTATTTCGATCAATGAGGGGTCGAAGGTGAGTTGCGTAACCTGTCCGGTACGATCCGATGGATTGACAGCCCAGGTTTTCGCCAACCAATCAAGACGCATCGCCAGCGTTGAGTGTTCGACCATAACGCCTTTGGGACGTCCAGTTGAACCAGACGTAAACAAAACATAGGCCAGGTCACCGGGGGCACTCACTGCTTGATGAGTAACGCTGGACGAAACACCGACAAGGTTATCAATAGAAATAGCTTGAGCCGGTAGCACCCCAAAACGTGGCCGATTGCGCTCCTGGATCAGCAATGCCAGAGCATTGCTATCCTCCAAGATGCTATCCAGACGCGCCAAGGGGGCATCAACGTCAAGCGGCAAAAAGGCTGCGCCAGATTTGGCAACCCCCAGTATTGCCGCCACCATTTCAGGAGAACGCTCGAGTGCCAGCGCGATTATTTTGTCTTTGCCAGCACCAATCTCACGAAGCTTGTACGCAATCTCGTTGGCTTGGCGACTCAGCGTAGCGTAGTTCATCTGCCCACCGTCCCAGACCAGGGCAATGGCTTCAGGTTGGGCTTGTGCCTGCTGCTCGAATTTCAAAAAAAACGGTTCTGGTAGCGGTTGACCGCAACAACCTTGAAAATCACCATGCACTAGGGCATGACGCTCTGCTGGCGGCAAAATATCGATAGCATCCAGACGACAGTCTGGTGTATCAAGCATTGCCGTCATCAAATGAATCAGACGACGCCCGAGATAATCCACCTCTGCTTTTTCAAAACAAGAGGCACTCGCCTCCAGCGTCAGTTCAACATCCTGGTCAGGATGAAATTCACACAAGGTAATTCCGAGCGGATAACGCGCCAGTCCGGAGAAAACCTGCCGTGCGCCCATTGAAACAGCTGTTTCACCAAACCTAAGATCGTAATCCTGACGTTCGAAGGAGAAAAGCACATCGAATAAACTATCGCGCTTGTGACGAATCGCCTGCAGGTGCTTACCCAATTCGCTTAATGGATAACGCTGATGGCGTACTGCCGCACGCAGCAAACTATTGGCCATTGCAATCAATTCAGCAACGGTCATTTCGGGGCGAATCTGGAGAACCAGTGGAAAAACCCCCACAAACATACCGAAGGTATTTTTATAGCGTTTTCCACCACGATTGAGGCTGGGAATCCCGACAACAACCTCCTGATGCCCTTGGACCCGTGCAAAGTAAAGTGCCAAAACTGCGATCATGTAGCTGAATGGCGTTACTCCCAGCCCGGCGACACGCTCACCAAGACGATCGTAATCGGCGCGCGGCATAGGCAAAGTAGCCGATAACGCCGTGGCAACGGCACGCTTTCCCGATGGTGAATGGCGCCGTTCAAACAAGGGTAGCGGAAGCACTGGTAACACCCCCTGCCAAAAAGCCCGATCGCCCTCAAAAGCCTTTGAGGCATGGTATTCAAGCGACTCTTCAACGAATTTCAAATACCCCGGATCATTAGCTGGTGGCGGTTCATCGTCTGAAATACGGGCGTTGTACAACTCCACCCAACGCCGCATCACCTGAGATGTTCCCCAACCATCCATGATCAAATGATGAAACTGAATCGACAGCCAAGTCAGCGTGTCACCGAAGCGCAACAATGCAAAACGCCACGGTGGCGCCTCGCCCAAGTTGAACGGCTGGGCGATACTTTCCTTCAGCCAGTCACGCAGCGCCGACTCAGGTTCCACGCTAGCTGAGAAATCAATTTCCTCAAGCACTGGCTGATAGGTCGCCAAAAGCATCTGGCGACCATGCATGCCCGGCACAAGCCGCAAAGCCTCATTCTCCGCTACCAGGTCCGTTAGCGCAGCAACAAAGGTGGCGCGTTCAAAATATCCTTTGATATAGCCGCCCCCACCGATATTGAGGTGCGTGCTTTCTGGCCAGGCACACTGATCCAGCCAGACTTCACGCTGGCTAAGCGATAGCGGCAAATCCGCCGGATTCAGAGTGGAGATTCCGAATTGCTCCATCGGCCAATTTCTTCCATCGCATAACGATAACCAACCTCGGCGATCTCAGTCGCCCGGCGATACCCCATCAGGGGAAATCCGGCCACCGGCGGCTCAAGATAATGATCAGCCATCGCCATTGTTCTACCGCGCTGGTGCAGACCGCCAATATGGCCGGCCCGATAGAGAATATTGCCAATACCGGGGCTGCTCTCTGCCGAAGCTGAAAAATAGCTCCTGATTGTCTTTCTCACCGATAAGCGGGCGAGTGCGGGATCAACCCCCAGCTCCTCGCGCACATCAACATCAATAGCGATGATTTTTCCGTTACCCCGACGCTGCTCAAACGGCGTGCCAAGGCGACTACGCATGGCACCGACCGGCACGTTATCCAGAATCGCACCGTCAACCAGCAAATC
>CAXYZX010000217.1:0-3917 GCA_964293845.1 uncultured Dechloromonas sp. | reverse complement strand
AGCGTCCTGAACTTGGTGCCGCCAAGATCATCGTCTCCGGTGGTCGTGGTCTGGGTAGTGGCGAGAACTACCACAAGCTGCTCGAACCGCTTGCCGACAAGCTCGGTGCGGCGCTGGGTGCGTCCCGTGCCGCCGTCGACGCCGGCTTTGTGCCGAACGACTATCAGGTCGGCCAGACCGGCAAGATTGTCGCGCCGCAGCTCTACATCGCGGTCGGCATCTCGGGCGCCATCCAGCATCTGGCCGGCATGAAGGAGTCGAAAGTCATCGTCGCCATCAACAAGGATCCGGATGCGCCGATCTTCCAGGTGGCGGATTACGGGTTGGTGGCTGACTTGTTTGAAACCATTCCAGCCTTCGTTGCCGCCGTCTAAATCCAAAAGTATTCAGGAGAGAAATCCATGAGCACCTATATCGCCCCGATTCGCGACATGCAGTTCGTCCTCAACGAAGTGGCCGGCCTTGAAGAGATTTGCGCCCTGCCCGGCAACGAGGAGTGCTCCGTCGAACTCGTCGAGTCCATTCTCGACGAAGCGTCCAAATTCGCCACCGGCGTCCTCGACCCGATCAACAAGGTCGGTGACCAGATCGGTCACGTCTGCAAGGAAGGCGTGGTGACCACGGCGCCCGGCTTCAAGGA
Source organism: uncultured Dechloromonas sp. (assembly GCA_964293845.1). Lineage (GTDB taxonomy): Bacteria > Pseudomonadota > Gammaproteobacteria > Burkholderiales > Rhodocyclaceae > Azonexus. The sequence goes on along the minus strand of CAXYZX010000217.1, from coordinate 3,277 downwards.
GGCCTACAAGCTGTTCGCCGAAACCGGCTGGAATTCCATGCCATTTGACCCGGAATATGGTGGTCAGGGCCTGCCGGCGGTCGTTTCGATGGCCGTCAATGAAATGTGGAAGGGCGCCAACATGGCCTTCGGCCTGTGCCCGATGCTGACTGGTGGTGCCATCGAAGCCATCGCTCACCACGCATCCGACGAACTCAAGCAGACCTATCTGCCGAATATGATTGCAGGCACGTGGACTGGCACCATGAATCTGACCGAGCCGAATGCCGGCTCCGATCTGGCCGCCATTTCCAGCAAGGCGAAGGCAGTCGGCGATGGCAGCTTCCTCGTCAGCGGCACCAAGATTTTCATCACCTGGGGCGAGCACGATGTCGCCGAGAACATCATTCACCTCGTGCTGGCCCGTCTGCCCGATGCGCCGCCGGGACTGAAGGGGATTTCGCTGTTCCTCGTGCCCAAGTTCCTGGTCAATGCCGACGGTTCGCTCGGCAAGCGCAACGATCTGATCTGTGCCTCAATCGAACACAAGCTCGGCATCCACGGCAGCCCGACCGCCGTCATGTCCTATGGCGAGAACGAAGGTGCCGTCGGCTACCTGATCGGCGACGAAAACAAGGGCATCGGCTACATGTTCACGATGATGAACCACGCCCGCGTCAATGTCGGCCTCGAAGGCGTCGGCATCGCCGAGCGCGCTTACCAGCACGCGCTGTGGTACGCCCGCGAACGCGTTCAGGGCAAGATCATCGGTGACAACTCAGGCGAAAAGAAGACCATCCTGCATCACCCCGATGTCCGCCGCATGCTGATGGACGTCAAGTCGCGCACCGAAGCCATGCGTACGTTGGCTTACTACTCTGCCGCCAACATCGACCGTGCCCATGCCGGCGATGCGGCTGCCCAATCCCGCGTCGATCTGCTGACGCCGGTCGTCAAGGGTTGGAGCACGGAGCAGGGCGTCGAGTTGTCGTCGACTGCGCTGCAGGTTTTCGGTGGCGTCGGCTTCGTCGAAGAAACGGGTGCCGCCCAGTATTACCGCGATTCGCGCATCACGACCATTTATGAAGGGACGACGGCGATTCAGGCCAACGATCTGGTCGGTCGCAAGCTGGCTCGCGAAAAGGTGCCGGGCGCTGCGATGAAGACGCTGATTGCCGAAATGAGCGCAACGGCTGAAGAAATTGCCGGCGACGCGCAACTGGCAACGATTGCGGTCAACCTGAAAAATGGCATCAATTCCTTGTCGACCGCAGCAGACTGGATTTTGGCCAACTACGACAGCGCCCCGGCTGCCGTTCATGCTGGTTCCGTGCCTTTCCTCAAGCTGACCGGTATCGTCGTTGGCGGCTGGTTGATGGCCAAGTCTGCAGCGATTGCCGTCAAGCACCTTGCCGAAGGAACGACCGACGACTTTTACAAGGCCAAGCTGGCGACAGCGACTTACTTCGCTGCCCACCAGATTCCGTTCGCCGCTGCCTATGCCGCTGAAATCATCGGCGGTAGCGACTCGGTCTTCGCCCTACCTGAAAACCTGTTCTGATCATGACCATGCGCACCGATCGCGATGCGATGGAATACGATGTCGTGATCATCGGCGGCGGCCCGTCCGGGCTGCCATCGGCGATTCGCATCAAGCAACTGGCCGCAGCGGCGGGCAGGGAAGTTTCCGTCTGCCTGCTGGAAAAGGGCTCGGAAATCGGCGCCCATATTTTGTCCGGCGCCGTGCTCGAACCGCACGCCCTGGCCGAACTCTTCCCCGACTGGCAGGAACGTGGTGCGCCGCTCAATACGCCGGCCGGTGAAGATCGCCTGCTGTTCCTGACCGAAAGCGGCTCCTGGAAACTGCCGACGCCGCCGCAAATGGGCAACCACGGCAACTACATCATCAGTTTGGGCAACCTTGCCCGCTGGCTGGGTGAGCAGGCTGAGGCGCTGGGTGTCGAGATCTACCCCGGCTTCGCCGCCGCTGAAGTGCTCTACCACGAGGACGGCTCGGTCAAGGGCGTCGCCACTGGCGATCTCGGTATCGGCAAGGACGGCCAGCAGACCCACAATTTTCAGCCGGGCATGGAACTGCACGCCAGGCAGACCATCTTCGCCGAAGGCTGTCGTGGTTCGCTGACCAAGCAGTTGTTCGCCAAGTTCGATCTGCGCGACGGCGTTGATCCGCAAACCTACGGCATCGGTATCAAGGAACTGTGGGAGGTTGATCCGGCCAAGCACCAGCCGGGCTTGATCGTGCACACGGTTGGCTGGCCGCTGCAAAGCGACACTTACGGCGGTTCCTTCCTTTACCACCTGGAAAACAATCTGGTCGCCATCGGCATGGTCGTTGGTCTGGATTACAAAAATCCGTGGCTGTCACCTTACGAAGAATTCCAGCGTTACAAGACGCACCCGGCCATCCGTGGATTCTTTGAGGGCGCCCGCCGCATTTCCTACGGCGCCCGTGCGCTGTCAGAGGGTGGCTACCAGTCAGTGCCCAAACTGACCTTCCCCGGTGGCCTGTTGATCGGCGACACCGCCGGTTTCCTCAATGTGCCCAAGATCAAGGGTACGCACATGGCGATGAAGTCAGGCATGGTCGCCGCCGAAGCCGTCTTCGAGCATCTCGGCAAGGAAAATGTCGGGGCGGAAGCTACAGAGTACGCCGAGCAAATCAAGAAGTCGTGGCTGTGGGACGAGTTGTATCAGGTGCGCAATATCCGTCCGGCTTTCAAGTGGGGACTCTTTGGCGCGCTGGCTTACGGCGCCATCGATACCTACGTTTTCAAGGGCAAGGCGCCGTGGACCATGCATCACCACGACGATCACAGCCAACTTGGCGACAAGAACGACTACGCAAAGATTGCCTATCCGAAACCGGATGGTCAGCTCACTTTCGACCGTCTCTCTTCAGTCTTCCTCTCTGGAACCAACCACGAGGAAAACCAGCGTTGTCATCTGCAATTGAAGGATGAAAGCGTCGCGATCAGCATCAATTACGCCCAATACGGCGCACCGGAAACCCGTTACTGCCCGGCTGGTGTTTATGAAATCGTTGGCGAGGAAGAAGGCAAACCGCGCCTCCAGATCAACGGCCAGAACTGCCTGCATTGCAAGACTTGCGACATCAAGGACCCGGCCCAGAACATCAACTGGACGGTACCGGAAGGCGGGGGCGGGCCAACCTATCCCAATATGTAGTTAATAGCTCAACGTAGCAAATCAGTTTGTTTCAACCATCAATGTTCCCAGGAGGGGTCATGTCACAAAAAACACTTCAGGAAAAAATTCG
>CAXYZX010000216.1:0-3931 GCA_964293845.1 uncultured Dechloromonas sp. | reverse complement strand
CGTCAACCGCAACATTTGCCTTTCCTTCATCGATACGCCAGACCATGGCCCCGGTGACGATGCGTCCGCTGGCTCTTTTAGCCAGGCCACGCATCAGCCAGGCATTGCCCTCGGGTGCCGTCAGCACCGCATCGCTGGCTGCATTGGCGGCTTCGCCATTGCGACAGGCGAAGTAGTGCAGACCGGCCCAGGCCGAGGTGTGGCTATGCGCCGTGCCGTAATCATCACGCGTCGCATAGTTGGCCAGCCAGTGCAGACTGGGCGCCGTGAAACCGTTGGCGTTCAGCCACTGGCTGAAAGGAATGCGGTCGAGAGCGCGCCAGAGCGGATCACGACTGGAAAGCGCCATTGGAATGGCAAAGGCACGGCGGCCATCGCTGCCCCTGGCCTGCTTGAATTCATCCATCAGTTCGTGAAAGCGCTGCTGCTGTGCACGTTCCCCGGCATCAATACCGCGATGCGGCAGCAAGCCCTCTTCCCACAGGCCATTGCGATAGACGCGCTCCTGCGGTGTGGCACAGAGGTAGCGTTCATCGTAAGTGGGCTGGGTGGCGTTCGGGTCACCTTGCAGAACCTTCAACTCGGCCAGCAACTGGCGCACACTGGTCGACTCCAGCGTTGGTAGCGGCAGGTAATGCGCCCCCCACGGGTAGGCGACGAGCGGGCTTTGCCCGGCGCGCGAATTGCCGCCCGCCTCGGCTTCCATTTCCAGCACCAAAAAATCGTCGACCGCGGCATTCGCCAGTCGCCATGCCGCCGAGAGGCCGGAGATGCCGCCACCGATGATCAGAACAGCGGTTTTTCTGGTCTCGGCAGGCGCTGGAAAACCACCATCACGCAGGCGATGGCCCAGCGTGTGCGACATGCCGAGCAGTTCGCCGGGCGGCAAGGGAGTTTTTGCAGCAGGTGCGCAACCGGCGAGGGCTGCCGCCCCCACCGTGCATAGAAAATCGCGGCGGCTAGTCAAACTTTCGCAGCGACAGGCTGACGGAGAGTTGCGCCCCGAGCCAACCGAGGAAGGCACCGACCGCAGCCAAGCCGGCCACTTCGCTGACACCCGGCGCGCGCAGGCTGAAGCTGCCGCCATAGAGCGCTGTCAGGTCGGCCACCGGCCCGGCCAGCAAGGCCAAGCCACCGACCAGCAAGGCGGCGGCCAACAAGCCACCCAAGACCCCCTGCAAGGCCCCAAAATAATAGAAAGGGCGGCGAATGAAGGCATCGGTCGCCCCTATCATGCGCGCCACTTCGATCTCCAGCGCCTGCGCCATGACCTGCAGACGGATGGTATTGAAGGTCACGGCGACCAGCCCGGCAGCAAAAATGCCCGCTACCATCCACAGAGCCAACTTGCCGAGCTTGAGAAAGGCATCAAAACGTTTAACCCAGGCCGAATCGAGCTGGACATGCGCCACCTTGGGCCAGCCGGCGATTTCCTTGCGCAGGATCTCCAGTGCCTCGGGTTCGCTGTTGGTCGGCTCGACAATGAAGGCATCGGGCAGCGGATTGCGCGGCAGGCTGGCGACAATTTCGGCCATGCCCTCACTCTTCTGCATGCGCTTCAGCGCCTCTTCCTTCGAGACAAATTTCCAGCGGCCGCTGGCCGCCGAGCGCAAGCGGGCTTCAATATCGCCGACGTCCTTCTTGCTCGCCTCGAGATTCATGAACAGGCTGATCTGCTGCACACCCGAGGCGTTGCGCCCGAGATCGCGCAGATTGTCGAGCAGCAGATAACCGGCGCCAGGCAGGGTCAGGGCAATGCCGATCACCAGCAGCGAAAGCAGGGTGTTGAGCGGCGCCGCCCACAGCCGCTGAAAGGCCGAGGCCAGAGCCGCCTGATGCTGAGCCAGCCAGGCATTCATACCAGTCTCCCGTGGTCAAGACGCAGCACGTTGGGATGGTAGCGATCAATCCAGTTCTGGTCGTGAGTGGCGATCACCACCGTCACGCCAACCTGATTGAAGGAGGAAAATATTTCGAGAATTTCCGTCGCCGATTCGCTGTCCAGATTGCCGGTTGGCTCATCGGCGAGCAGCACGGTCGGCCGATTGACCACCGCGCGGGCAATCGCCAGCCGCTGTTGCTCACCGCCGGAAATGGCTATCGGCAAAGCCTTTTCGCGCGACAACAAACCGACCTTGTCGAGCGCCGCCTGAGCACGACGGATCGCCTCGCGGCGCGGCAAGCCGACAATCTGCAGCGGCAGCAAGACGTTGTCGAGCACGCTACGGTCGAACAGCAGCTTCTGGTCCTGAAAGACCATGCCGAAGTTGCGGCGCAAATAGGGGATGGCGCTGCGGCGCAAAGCGGCGAGGTTCTGTCCATTGACTACCAGACTGCCGGCGGTCGGCCGCTCGATAGAGGCGATCAGCTTGACCAGCGTCGTCTTGCCAGCCCCCGAGTGGCCGGTGATGAAGACCATCTGGCCGGCCGTAATCTCGAAGCTGACATCCTTGATCGCCTCGTAGCCGCCGGGGTAACGCCTGGTGAGGTTGCTGGCAACAATCATTCGAACAAGGCGTCGACAAAATCCCGGGCGGAGAAGGGGCGCAGATCGTCAATCTGCTCGCCGACACCGATGAAGCGAATCGGTTTCGGGCACTGCCGGGCGATCGCCGCCACGACGCCACCCTTGGCCGTACCGTCGAGCTTGGTGACAACCAGACCGGTCACGTGAATCGCCTTGTCGAAGGCTCTAACCTGTTGCAGCGCGTTCTGGCCGATGTTGGCATCAAGCACGAGCAGGGTTTCGTGCGGGCCGGTCGGGTCGATTTTCTTGATCACACGACGCACCTTGGCGATTTCTTCCATCAGGTGCAGTTGGGTAGGCAGACGCCCCGCCGTATCGGCCAGCACGACATCAATGCCACGCGCCTTGGCCGCCGAGATGGCGTCGAAGACCACCGCAGCCGGGTCGCCGTTATCCTGCGCAATCACTGTCACGTTGTTGCGCTCACCCCAAGTTTCCAACTGCTCACGGGCCGCAGCGCGGAAGGTGTCGCCGGCCGCCAGCAAAACGCTCTTGCCCTGATTCTGGAAATACTTGGCCAGTTTGCCGATCGAGGTTGTCTTGCCGGCGCCGTTAACCCCGGCAATCATGATCACATAAGGTTTGTGACCGCTGACATCAAGCGGCTGCTCAAGCGGCTTCAAGACTTCATAGAGCGCATCGGCCAGGGCTTTTTGTATGCCTTCCGGCGTATCCAGCTTGTCGCGCTTGGCCGCTTTCTTCAACTCATCAAGCAAGTGCTGGGTCGCTTCGATGCCACAATCGCTGGTCAGTAGCAGGGTCTCAAGCTCTTCCAGCAATTCGTCATCAACTTTCCCGCGCGAAAAGATCGACTTAAGCTTGCCGCCCCACTGCGCCCGCGTCTTGGCCAAGCCCTTGAATAGACGCTCGCGCCAACTGGGTGCGGCAGCCTTTTCGGCGACATTTTCAACAGGTGCGGCGGCCTTGGCCTCGCTAGCGGATTTTTTCAGGAAACTGAACATGGGAAAAGTGGTCTCAGGCCGTGCTGACAGTCGGGCGACAAGCCGTTAAGATGCCGTCCAGATTAGTGCAAAATTAGGCCCTGATTCTAGCAGAACCCCCATAGAAAGCCTCGCTTCCCCATGCGCATACGACACCTCCTCCCCATTTTGCTGGCCCCCTGGCTATTCACCGCCGCCCATGCCAACCCTTACGAGACAACGCTCAAGAACGGCCTGCGTATCATCGTCAAGGAAGACCGGCGGGCGCCGACCGCCGTCCAGATGGTCTGGTATCGCATTGGCAGCATGGACGAGGTTGATGGGGCGTCCGGCGTCGCCCACGTGCTCGAGCACATGATGTTCAAGGGTACACCGAGCGTTGGACCAGGTGAATTCAACAAGCGCGTTGCCGCTGCCGGCGGCCGTGACAATGCCTTCACCAGCCGCGACTACACCGCTTATT
>CAXYZX010000215.1:0-3989 GCA_964293845.1 uncultured Dechloromonas sp. | reverse complement strand
CTCTTGGCGATGGCGAATTGCGTTTGCCCGAAAAGGGGTTGGCGGTGATGGTGGCAGCCCCGCGTTTCGATGCCGATCCGTGGAAGGATTTGTTCTCCGGCGAGGGGGGCGGCGGCGTTGCCCAGAATGGATTTGCCCTGTCGCAGGTCGCAATTAGAACGCCAAAACTGCATCTTTTGGGGCGTGATTTCAGTCAGGCTGACTTGACCCTGCGCCCGCGTGAGGGTGGCTGGCAAATCGGCCTGAACATGCGTGAAGTGGCCGGCGATCTGCTTTGGCGCGGCGCCGGTGAAGGCTCGCTCGAGGGGCGTTTGCGGCGTCTGGTGTTGCGCCCGGTGGCGGAGACAGCGGCTGGTGTGAACAATCCTTTGATCAACAGCCTGCCGAGCATGAATCTCGCAGTGGATGACTTTTATATTGGTGACAAACATCTGGGCCAGCTTGATCTCAAGGCGCGCAACGAAAAAGGAGCTTGGCAGCTGGATGTGCTGAATCTCAAGAACACCGATGGCAGTTTGCGTAGCCGAGGTGTCTGGCGCAATACGGGGCGCCAGCAGATGCACCTGGATTTCGACCTGAGCGCTTCGGATGTCGGCAAACTCCTCGAACGGCTCGGCTATGGCGATGGCGTACGGCGCGGAAGTGGTGGACTGAGCGGCATGGTGGAGTGGGATGGCCCACCAACGGCCATCCACTATCCATCGATGAGCGGCAAGTTGCAGGTCAATGCCGAGAAAGGGCAGTTCAACAAGCTGGAGCCTGGCGTCGGCAAGCTGCTCGGGCTGATTTCTCTGCAATCGCTGTCACGCCGCCTGACCCTTGATTTTCGCGATATTTTCAGTGATGGTCTGGCCTTCGACAGTATCGAAGGCAAGTTGGTGGTCAGGAAGGGCATCATGCGTACCAGCGGGCCGTTACGGATCAAGGCGCCGGCGGCGCAGATCGAGATGGAGGGGGATGTCGATCTGAAAAATGAAACTCAGGATATGCGGGTGGTTGTTCGTCCCGAGCTGGGTACTGTCGCTGCAGTCGGGGTGGCCTTGATCAATCCGGTGGCTGGGGCGGCCACGCTGTTGGCGGGTAGTGTGCTGCAGAATCCGCTCAATCGCCTGTTCAGCTACAACTATCACGTGACCGGCACGTGGAGTGAGCCGCTGGTCGATAAAGCCGGGAAAACCGAGGTGATACTTCCTGGCTTTGATATCAATACCCCGAATGACGCGAAGGAGGAGCCCAAGGAATGAGCAAGCTGAATTGCCGTATCGCTGCGCTGCAGATGATCTCCGGGCCGCGTGTTGGCGATAACCTACGCTGTGCCGGCCGCTTGATTGATGAGGCGGTAGGCCAGGGAGCGCAGTTGCTTGCCCTGCCTGAATATTTCCCCATCATTGGCGCCGCTGATGCCGACCGCGTGCGCGCCCGTGAGGATTTTGGGCAGGGGCCGGTTCAGGACTGGCTGGCCGAAACCGCCCAGCGCCACGGCATCTGGATTTTTGCCGGTTCCATCCCGTTGACCGCAACAGTTGCGGACAAGATGCGCAATTCCAGCCTGGTCTATAACCCGGCTGGTGAATGTGTAAAACGTTACGACAAGATCCATCTCTTCGGCTTCAAAAAGGGAGATGAGGCTTACGATGAATCTGCTTTCATTGAAGCAGGCGATCAGCTGGCTGCGGTTGATACCCCATTTGGCCGCATTGCCCTGTCGATCTGCTACGACCTGCGCTTTCCCGAGCTTTATCGCGCCTTGGCGCCGGTCGATCTGATCATGATGCCGGCCGCCTTTACCGACACGACCGGTCGCGCGCACTGGGAAATCCTGTTGCGTGCGCGCGCCATCGAGAACCAATGCTACCTGTTGGCAGTCGGACAGGGGGGCAAGCATGAAAATGGCCGGGTGACGCACGGCAACAGCATGATCGTTGATCCCTGGGGCGAAATCCTTGATCGCAAAATGAAAGGGCCGGGTGTCGTTATTGCTGACCTCGACCATGCACGCATTGCTGAAATCCGCGAGAGCCTGCCGGCACTCGTCCACCGAACACTCTAACGAAATAGGCTGCAAATGAATCCAAACAGCGCTCTGGCACAAGCTGAATCCCTGTTGCTGACTCCTTTCTCGCTCACCGAGGGTGATCTGTCGCGCACCTTCGGCCATATCCTGACGCACCAGATCGATTACGCCGATCTCTATTTTCAGTATTCGCGCTCGGAGGCTTGGAGCCTCGATGAAGGCATCGTCAAGTCGGGCAGCTTCAATATCGATCAGGGCGTTGGTGTGCGCGCCATCACTGGCGAAAAAACAGCCTTTGCCTACTCCGACGATATCAGTTCGCGGGCGCTGACTGATGCCGCCACCGCGGTGCGGGCGATTGCCGCAGCGGGGCAGTCAGGTGCATTGCCGACGCTCAAACATGGTGCGGCGGCGCGTCAGTTGTATGTGCCGCATGACCCGATTGCCTCATTGCCAGCCGAGGCCAAGGTCAAACTGCTTGAGCGCCTGGAAGGTTTTGCCCGCGCCCTCGATTCTCGTGTTCAGCAGGTCATGGCTTCGCTGGCCGGCGAGTATGAGGTGATTCTGGTGGCTGGTTCCGATGGTCGTCTGGCGGCTGATATCCGTCCGCTGGTTCGCTGCTCGGTGTCGGTCATTGTTGAAGAAAACGGCAAGCGCGAACAGGGGAGTTCTGGTGGCGGCGGGCGTTTTGACTTTGGCTATTTCGACGATGAGGTGCTCCAGCGTTATGCCAAGGAGGCAGTTCATCAGGCAGTTACCAACCTCAATGCAGAAGCAGCGCCGGCTGGCCAGATGACGGTAGTGCTCGGCTCCGGTTGGCCGGGCATTTTGTTGCATGAGGCGGTAGGCCATGGTCTGGAGGGCGATTTCAACCGCAAGGGCAGTTCCACCTTCAGCGGTCGCATTGGCCAGCGCGTTGCCGCCAAAGGCGTAACCGTCATTGACGATGGCACAATTGCCGACCGTCGTGGGTCGCTGAATATTGATGATGAAGGCAATGCCACGCAGCGTAATGTGCTGATCGAAGACGGCATTCTCAAGGGCTACATGCAGGACAGCCTGAATGCCCGCCTGATGGGTGTTGCACCGACCGGCAACGGTCGCCGCGAATCCTTTGCCCACCTGCCGCTGCCGCGCATGACCAACACCATGATGCTGGCGGGCGAACATGACCCGCAGGAAATCATCAAATCGGTCAAGAAAGGTATCTACGCCGCCAATTTTGGTGGTGGCCAGGTTGATATCACCAGCGGGAAATTCGTGTTTTCGATGAGTGAGGCGTATCTGATCGAAGACGGCAAGGTGACCCGGCCGATCAAGGGGGCGACCCTGATCGGCAACGGCCCCGAGGCGATGAACCGTGTTTCTATGATCGGCAATGATCTCAAACTCGACCCCGGTGTCGGCACCTGCGGCAAGGATGGCCAGAGCGTGCCGGTTGGTGTGGGGCAGCCAACCTTGCGTATCGATGGACTGACGGTGGGGGGTACGGCATAAAAGCTAGTAATTAAGGAGGGGTTTGTGCGAGCGTTGATACTTGCGGCAGGACTCATGTTAATGGGCCTCAGCGCTCGCCAAACCGGTAATTCAGGAGCGCCTCAAGGCGATTCAGACGGACCCGGCTACCGTAAAGCTTGCGGTCGACGCGGGTCGCATGGCCACTTTTTTCTGTGCCAATTGTTACGGTGAAAATGGCAATCAATCGATGGCAATTGCCACGTCACCGCTCAAGAACATGCATGTCGTTGCGCTAGCCAATTGCCTGACTCAGATCTACAAACAATTTTTTCAAATCTGATATAAATTGTTGCCAGCTGCGGGAACTCTCCGGTATTTTCCGGGCTCAGGAAAATTTTCGGAGGCGGTATGAACTATTTGACTGGTTTGGTTTTCGCTTTGGTGCTTGCTCTTGCTGGGGGTGATGTGCAAGCGCAGATCAGCGACATCAATTCAGCAATTAACAAGGCCGGGCGCC
>CAXYZX010000214.1:0-3991 GCA_964293845.1 uncultured Dechloromonas sp. | reverse complement strand
TACTGCCCAGTACGCTCATGGCGATCACGCTGGTCACATTTTTCACCATGAGTGCGGTGCGCTCACTGGAGTCCGATCTTGCCAATCACGGCCAGGCACTGGTGCGCTATCTCGCACCAATGAGCGAATATGGCATTATTTCCGGGCAAGTCGAGAGCCTGCACATACTGGCGCAAACCACAGTACAAGAACCCGGCGTCAAAGCAGCCATCATCGTCAACCAGAAAGGTCGGGCGATTGCTGTCAGCGGGCGCGTTTCACTGGGTAGCGAGTTTCTGCGCAAGGCCCCACCCAAACCCGGCATTGTTACCGAAAACGAAAAATGGGTTGCCTTTGGCGCGCCGGTCATACGCTCGGTCAGTGAAGCGGATGCACTCTACGAACCCCTTACGAGCGGCGCTGAAAACAATAACGAGATCATTGGCACCGTGTTCATCGAGTTCGACAAGAGCGAACTGGCCCAGCGCAGGCAAGCACTGGTCTTGCGTGGGCTAGCCATCGTTGGCGTAGGATTGATGCTGCTCGCGATATTTGCCATCACCATCGCCGAAAGTGCCGCGCATCCAGTAAAGCGACTGGTAGCTGCGGTCAACGCCATGTCGAATGGCGAATTTGGCTCACGCGTGAAAGCCGACTCGAGCGGCGAATTCGGCTATCTTGAACGCGGCTTCAATGAAATGGCGCTGCACATCGAAGACGTACACCATTCGATGCAGGAGCGCATCGAAGAAGCCACCTCGCTCCTGGCCTTTCAGGCGCGTCATGACGCCCTCACCGGCCTGCTTAACCGGCGAGAATTTGAGCAACGACTCGAAAGAGCCATACTTAATGCCCAGGCCGGTGGCGAGGAATGCAGTGTGCTGTTCATCGACCTTGATCGTTTCAAGCCGGTCAATGACAGTTGTGGCCACCTAGCAGGTGATGAGTTGCTGCGCCAGATATCCCAGCTATTCCAGGGCCGCCTGCGCGAAGATGACACGCTGGCTCGGGTCGGTGGCGACGAGTTTTGCATCCTGCTGGCCAATTGCACCGGCCCACAGGCGCGGCAGGTAGCCGAGGATATCTGCGCCCTGGCTGCCGCCTACCGTTTCATATGGCAGGACAAGGTGTTCTCGATCGGAGCCAGCATCGGTCTGACCACAGTCACCCGCCGTGCGCGCAACATTACCGACATCATGGCCGCTGGCGATGCCGCCTGCTACCGTGCCAAAGAGAGTGGACGCAATCAGGTCGTCGAGCAAATAGCGAACAGCCAGCCCGAACGGCGCCAGGATTCCAATGGTTGGCCCAAGCGAATCGCCCGTGCCATCGATGAAAAGCGCCTGCTGATTGAAGCAATACCATTGCACTCCCTGCAGCCTGACGGGATGACTGGTCATCTCGTTGAAATGAACGCCCGCCTGAGTGAGCCAGGCCAACCCAGCGTTTCGCTCGCCGCCCTGATCGATGCTGCCGAGCGTAACGATCTCGCCCCCTTGGTGGATAGATATTTTATCGATCAGGCGCTTGACGCGCTGGCCCGCGCCGAGAACCATGGCAAGGATCTTCATTGCCTGGTGCCGATCTCGACCACCTCGCTATGCGAACGTGAAACAGCGATTTACATCACCCAGCGCCTGGCCGAGTTGAACCTTGATGGAAAAGGTCTCTGCCTGCTATTCAGTGAAGAAGAATCCGCCCGCCACACCAATCAGGCCAAGGAGTTTTGCCGCATAGTGCGCAGTGTTGGCTGTCAGATTGCGCTTAATGATTTTGGCGGTGGCCTTTCCTCCTTCGGCCACCTGCGCAACATTGCGCCCGATTGCGTCAAACTGAGCCGCACCCTGACTCGTGATTTGACTGGAAATCGTGCGTCGACCGCACTATTACGTGCCGTTCAGGAAATCACCAAGGATCTGGATATTTACACTTTGGCTGATGGCGTAGACGACCGCGATGCCCTGCAGCAACTCACCACCATCGGCATCACCTACGCCGAAGGCCTTGCCGTCGCCCCCAGCGAACCGTTTAGCGTGTGGTTCGAAGGGGTGGTGATGCGGCCGGTGTAATCAGCAACTTAGAAGTCAATTCTGAAAGATAGCCATTCGCGGCGTTCGACGATGCGGTCAGCCGGATCGCCGTATGACTTATATTCAGGATGAGAACCGTTGAGCGATTGCACCACATAGGCAATCTCCCCGTTCTTTGAGCCCCAGCGGAACCGATACCCCAAGCGAGCATCTACTCGATGGTACTTTTCTGCCCAGGTATTAATTGACCATTTCATCTTGTCCTGCCAGTAGCCAGCGGCAGAAAACTCCAAGCCATAGGGCAATTTCTGGAGCCACAGAATAGAGGTTGACCGACGAGGCGACCCTCGCTCGGAGAGCTCGTCAATAAACATTCTCTTTTCGTGTACGCCTTTGGTATTCAGAGCCCACAGCGTGCTGTTTGGATAGCCTGAGTCAATATATTCGGCATCGCTGTCGATGAAGGCCTGGTTGACCACCAATCGGGTTGAATCAAAGGGCTGCCAACGCCATTGGTATTCAAGGCCTTGCATCCGGATATCCTGAATCGCCAGCATTCCGTCGGGAATCGAGTCAGCCCCGGCATCTCGGTCGATTACCAGCAGGCGGTCATAGACCTTCTCGTGAAACACTCGCACATCCAGACTCATGCGCAGGCTTCGCCAGTCACCAAGGTAACCCAACTCCAACGTATCCATTCGCTCCGAGGGCATATTCGGATCGCCGGCGAATTGGTATTTGGAACCGTTGTACCAACTGCCGCGATAATCGACTACGCTGCCCGTACGGTATGCTCTGGACCAACCCAGACGCACGGTATTTTCCGAATTGAAGTGATAAGCAGCGCTGACCCGAGGCGAGAGATTTGATCCGGCCATCGAGTCCTCCTCAGCAGCCAGACCGAGATTACCGGTAAACCATGCGGTAGGCTTCCATTCGAGATTCCCGAAAATCCGTCCAACATCCCGCTTGACCTTACCCTGATTGACCAGTGTCGTTTCTGCACTGACCGAGTCACTACGCCAACTCCCACCCCAGGCAAGCCGGGTGGTATTCGACAGGTTCAGATTGTGCAATGCTTCAATTTCATGGCGCGAACCCGATGCACCCCATGGATCGTATCTAAATGGAGCAACCGGCGGCGTTCCAGAAGGGTTCCCAGGATTGATAAAACCTTCCGACCCTTCATCTGCAGAATACGCATAGCGCAGTGAAAACTCGGAACCGGCAGACATTATCCGGCGCCACAACAATTGCACATAGGCATTCGACTGATCGAAATCACGGATCGGATTGGTCGGATTACTCTCCGTCAACTGGGGGGTTCTCAGACGTCCACGCTGCGTGACTGCCGAAATTTTTCCGGCGCTGACTTGCAGACTGTCCCGCTCATTGAGCGCAAAATCAGCGCGCAAATCGAAAAGCTGCGAAGTGTAAGAATCAATCCAGTCAAACTGGTTTTTCAAACCATCATCATTCTGCTGGCGGTAGGTAAACCTGAAATTACCGGCTTCGCCGAGTTTTCCCCCGGTCCGGAGACTATAGTCACGGATACCCTGGTTGCCATGATTTGCTGTTACCGAAAAGCCTTGAACCAGGGACGGATCAACTGTAATGATGTTAATTACACCAAGAAAGGCATTCGATCCATACGACACTGCATTTGTCCCACGGACGACCTCGATGCGCTCGATGTCTTCAATAGCTACCGGAATAACCGCCCAATTGACCCCGTTGCGAAATGCCGATGAATACATTGAACGGCCATCGACCAACACCTGGAGGCGCGGGGAAAACTCCTCATCGGTCAACCCGTGATAGGTCACCCGGGCCGCCTCGGTATTATTGGGATAAGTCTGAAAACCCGGGACCAGACGGAAAATATCGTTCAGATCGCGAATCGGCAAAGAACGAATCATCTCCCGGTCGATCACCGTCACCGAAGTCGGGGCATCTGCCAGACGTTGCGGCAAGCGACTGAC
>CAXYZX010000213.1:0-4002 GCA_964293845.1 uncultured Dechloromonas sp. | reverse complement strand
CGCGGTCGAACTGCATGCCTTCGACGACGTCGAGTTCGTTGGCCAGGGACTTGCCATCTTCAACGGTGATGACGCCTTCCTTGCCGACTTTTTCCATGGCATTGGCGATGATTTCGCCGATGTCGGCATCAGAGTTGGCAGAAATGGAGCCAACCTGAGCGATTTCCTTGGTCGTGGTGCACGGCTTGGAGAAGGACTTCAGCTCGGCGATGGTGGCGATCACAGCCTTGTCGATACCGCGCTTGAGATCCATCGGGTTCATGCCGGCGGCAACGTACTTCATGCCTTCGCGGACGATAGCCTGGGCCAGCACGGTGGCGGTCGTGGTGCCGTCACCAGCGATGTCGGAGGTCTTGGAAGCAACTTCCTTGACCATCTGGGCGCCCATGTTGGCGAACTTGTCTTTCAGTTCGATTTCCTTGGCGACAGAAACGCCGTCCTTGGTGACCGTCGGGCCGCCGTAGGAGCGCTCGAGCACCACGTTGCGGCCTTTAGGACCGAGGGTAACCTTGACTGCGTCGGCGAGGATGTTAATGCCTTCGACCATACGGGCGCGGGCGGAATCACCGAATTTGACTTCTTTAGCTGCCATTTAATACTCCTGAATTCGTTAAGTTGAAAAGACGCGGCGCTTAAGCGACCAGCACGCCCATGATGTCTTCTTCACGCATGACCATGACTTCCTGGCCATCAACCTTGACGACCTGGCCGGCGTACTTGCCGAACAGAACGCGGTCGCCGACTTTGACGTCGAGAGTGATCTGCTTGCCGTTGTCGTCGCGCTTGCCCGGGCCGACGGCCAGAACTTCGCCCTGATCCGGCTTTTCACCAGCTGAATCGGGAATGACGATGCCGGATGCAGTGGTGCGCTCGGCTTCAACGCGCTTGACGATCACTCGGTCGTGCAAAGGACGGATATTCATAAATCTGACTCCTTGTGGTTCTAGACGATGGAAATTGGCCGGTGCAAAAGTTTGCACTCGGGACCGATGGCTGAGGTTATTAGCACTCGTCACCGGTGAGTGCTAATAATAGGGTCGGTAGTGGCCGATTTCAAGTCGACAAGCATTAAGTTTTTAAGATTGTTGCGGTCGACGTCGAAAACCGGCGAAAAATTTTCGCCGAAAACCCCGGTTAAAGCGGGTTGTGGACGCGATAGGTGCTGCGACCGTTGGCCTTGGCTTCGTACAGTGCAAGGTCGGCGTTATGGGTCAGGGTGTCAGTATCCTGGCCACCATTCGGCCAGATGGCGATGCCTATGCTGCCCGAGACGTGGGCGATGCCGGCGTCGAGTTTGAAGGGAGAGGCGAGATCGTCGACGATGCGTCTGGCGACATCCTCAACTTCGGATTGCCCTTGTACCTGCGTCAGAATAACGGCGAACTCGTCACCCCCGAGGCGGGCGACGGTGTCGGATTCACGTACCGCCTGTTCCAGGCGTCGGGCGGTTTCTACCAATAATTGGTCACCGGCGGCATGGCCGAAGTTGTCATTGACTGCCTTGAAATGATCGAGATCGACATAAAGCAGGGCAAAGGTCTGCGTGTAACGCTCGGCCTGCGCCAGTGATTGCTGCAGGCGGTCAAAGAAGAGGGCGCGGTTGGGCAGGTCGGTCAGTGGGTCGGTGCTGGCGCGGTGGAGCAGCTTGTCTTCGGCTTCCTTGCGCTGGGTAATGTCGGAGAAGGTGGCGACGTAACGTCCGACGCCGCTCTGGCGTTCGCTGATGGTGGCAATGGCGAGGGCGCAAAGTATGGCGGAACCATCCTTGCGCCGGTTCCAGATATCGCCTGACCAGCGCTTGTCCTCCTCCAGGCTGGACCAGAGCGCAGCAAAAAAGTCATGGTCGTGGCGCCCGGAGCTGAGTATCCGTGGATTCTTGCCTAGCACTTCGGCCGGGCGGTAGCCGGTAATAACGGTGAACGCCGGGTTGACGCGAACGATCTGGTTGTCGCCATCGGTCACCATGATGCCTTCAGCCGCGTTTTCCATGACGGCGGCCGAGACCAGCAATTCGTTCTGGCTCTGTTTGCGTTGTTCTATTTCCGCCTGCAGGCTACTGTTGGCGACCGATAGTTCGCGTGTGCGATCGCTGATCAAAATTTCCTGCTGTCCTGCCAGAGCGCTCAGGTTGAGCAGGTGACGTCGGGTGCGGGCGGCCACGAAATGCAGCAAGGCGGCAATGACCAGCGCCGCGCCACCATAAAAGAGCATGGCACGTTGCCGTTGTTGCTCGCGGATGCCCAAGGCGCGGCCAGCGGGCATGGTGATGCTGATGCCACCGCGAATGTCGCCGAGCTTGTAGTTCTGTTTGGCGTGACACTGGAGGCAAGGCTCTTTGACAAAAAGCGGGGCCATATAGCGGTGGACCGTACCATTCTCAGCGTCGATCAGTGACAGTCGCTCTTTAAACCTGTCCTTTTCAAACAGGTTGAGACTTTCAGCTTCCCATTCGTCGGCCTTGTTGGCTGGGCGTATTGGGTTGAGGCTGGTGATATGAAACTTTACGCCGTCGATTTTCTCGGCGATCTCGGCGATCTGGCGCGTCATGAAAGCCGGGTTGATCATGGTCAAGTGCATGCCGTCCGTGGTTTCCAGGTCGCGCCGCGGGTGTTCAAGGTATTCGTTGGGCTGGGTCTTCGCAGTGACCGGTGCATAAATTCCACCGTGTTGGGCATTCCAGTCGCGGGTTAACTCAATCAGGCGAAAGAGGACGGTGCCGCGCTCGCGGGCCAGTGCTTCTATGGTGTCGTCGATGTGGCGGAATTCGTTTGAAATGCTGAGTAAGCCGAGTGCGGCGACGATCACATAGCCCGCAGCGACGACCAGCCAGTAGGGGGCGCCGTGATTTTTGGGGGCGGGCTTCTCATGCATTCGTTGATCATAGCGCATAGGTCTTTATCAATTCTAGCTATAGCGTGGGCCCCTGACCTTTGTGATAATCCTGCTATGGAAAATAACAACACACCTCTGCTCCTGATCGTGGATGACAGTCGGATGTCGCGCATGCTGATCCGGGCCATCGTCACCGACAGTCGCCCGGCTTGGCGCGTTATCGAAGCAACTACTGGCGATGAGGCGGTCAGGCTGGTCGATGAACAGTTGCCCGACTATGTCAGCATGGATGTGAATATGCCTGGCATCAGCGGCCTTGAGGCTGCCGGACGGATACGCATTCGCCACCCGGAAATTCGCATTGCGCTGTGCACCGCAAACATTCAGGAAAGCACCCGCGAAGCTGCGCACAAGGTCGGGCTGCATTTCGTTCCCAAACCGATCACCGCCACTTCGGTGGCTGATGCCATCGGCTTTTTCGAGAGCTGAACGGCGATGGATCTCAATGAGTTGCAGCGCGATGCGCTGGGTGAGATTTTCAATATTGGTGTTGGCCGTGCTGCCTCCAGCCTGAGCCAGATCGTCAATGACACGGTGCTGCTGTCGGCCCCGGAAGTGACGCTGGTGCGCCGGGAGGATGCGTCCAAGGTCTTGCTAGGTTCCGAGTTTCGCCAGTTTTCGACGGTTAGTCAGAATTTTTCCGGGGCTTTTGATGCTGAGGCGATGCTGATATTCCCCGAGTCGAATGCGCTCGAGATCGTCCGTCTGATGGTCGGCCCGCACATGAGCATAGAAGAGCTTTCGGAGTTCGAGCAGGAGGCGATGTGCGAAGTCGGCAACATCATTCTCAATGCCTGCATGAGCGCGCTCGCCGATCTTTTTCATATTGCACTGAACGGTACTTTGCCCGTGCACCGCTTCGGCGATACTGAGTCGCTGGCTTTTCTTGGCGGTGATGACCAGATGGTACTGGTGCTGCAGGTCGATATGACCATCAGCCAGCAGCGCGTTCAGGGCCACATTCTCTTTTTGCTCAGCGTAGTGTCCATGCGTTCCATGCTGGACTGCCTTGATGCGTATCTGCGCGAAAACGGGTTGCTCTGAGATGATGAAAATGGCTTGTTCCAGCTTGTGCGCCATCGTCGACAGCCTCGAAATAGGTGTCATCGT
>CAXYZX010000212.1:0-4073 GCA_964293845.1 uncultured Dechloromonas sp. | reverse complement strand
CTTGGCGACGCCGAGCAGGTCGCAGAGATCATCAAAGTGCGCCTGTGCCCCGCCGCGTTCGGTGAGCTTGTTGTCTTTCCACAGGGCGATGAAGGCTTCGGGGGTCATGGCGGCAGCCGTTTTGAGCAAAGGCTGAGTATAGGGATGCCGATGGAATTGTGGAATGACGCGTTGCGCGATTTTTTGGCTACTTTTGGCGGTTGACCGTAACCGATTGGAAAGCCCAACCCCTCCCAGCCTCCCCTTGTCAGGGGAGGAGCCGACTGTCCGTGGCTGTAGTACCCCCCTTGACAAGGGGGGCTGGGGGTTGGTTTTACGCCTAGCCTAAAAACAGCTTGTAAGCCGGGTTCTGGCTCTCGTCCCAATGGGCATAGCCGAGGTTTTTCAAAAAGCCCTTGAACTGCCCCATGTCGCTCGCTGGCACCTGCATGCCGACCAGCACACGCCCGTAGTCAGCGCCGTGGTTGCGGTAGTGGAAGAGGCTGATATTCCAGCCAGCACTCATCTGGGTCAGGAAATTCATCAGGGCGCCCGGCCGCTCGGGGAACTCGAAACGGTAGAGCAGCTCGTGCATGCCCTTTTCGCAGACCGCCGGCGCGTGGCCGCCGACCATGTGACGAATGTGGTTCTTGGCCATTTCGTCATCGGTCAGATCCAGCGTCGGGTAGCCGTGTTTGCTGAGTTGCTCGACGAGCTTGTTTGCTTCGTTGCGGTCACCGACCTGAATGCCGACAAAAACATGGGCGTCGTTGGCGGTGTGGTAGCGGTAGTTGAATTCGGTGACGTTGCGCTTGCCGATCAGGCCAAGGAATTTTTTGTAGGCCCCCGGCTTCTCGGGCAGCGTGACGGCCAGCACGGCTTCGCGGCGCTCGCCGACTTCGGCGCGCTCAGCGACAAAACGCAGGCGGTCGAAATTCATGTTGGCGCCGGAACTGACGGCGATCAGGTTTTTGTCCTTGAGCTTGTTTTTGCGAGCGTATTCCTTGGCCCCGGCAACGGCCAGCGCACCAGCCGGTTCAAGAATGGAACGGGTGTCTTCAAAGACATCCTTGATCGCTGCACAGATGGCGTCGGTATCGACCAGCACCATTTCATCGACGTATTCCTTGCATAGCCGGAAAGTTTCTTCGCCGACAAATTTGACTGCCGCGCCGTCGGCAAACAGCCCAACCTGTTGCAAGCGCACGCGATGCCCCTTGGCCAGCGATTGTGTCATCGCATCAGCATCCATCGCTTCGACACCGATGATCTTGATTTCCGGACGCAAACGCTTGATGTAGGCAGCAACACCGGCGAGCAAGCCACCACCACCGACGCAACAGAAAATCGCGTGGATCGGGCCATTGTGCCGGGAGTGCTGGCGCAGGATTTCCATGGCGATGGTGCCTTGGCCGGCGATGACTTCCGGGTCGTCAAACGGGTGCACAAACGTCAATTTTTCGGTTTTTTCCAGTTCCAGCGCATGGGCATAGGCATCGTCGTAGCCGTCGCCGAACAGCACCACCTCTCCACCGCGCGCCTTGACGGCGTCAATCTTGATGCCCGGTGTCGAGGTCGGCATGACGATGACTGCGCGACAGCCGACCTTGGCCGCCGACATCGCCACACCCTGAGCGTGGTTACCGGCTGAAGCGCAGATCACGCCGCGTTTGAGCTTTTCCGGCGAGAGGCTGGCGATCTTGTTGTAGGCGCCACGAATCTTGAATGAAAAAACCGGCTGCATATCTTCACGCTTGAGAATGATCTTGTTGCCGACCCGGGCAGAAAGGTTGGTCGCCAGTTCAAGCGGCGTTTCGATCGCCACGTCGTATACCTGTGCGTTGAGAACTTTTTCGAGATAATCCGGGTGCATTTGGCGCAACTCATTAAGGCAAAAGAGAGATTCTACGGGCGGCGTGCTTAAACGTCACGGCAGAAAGCCGATTTGTGGGCTTTCAGATAGCATCACACCACTTGCCCTTACACTGGCGAACTGCCCAAGCTGCCTCGACTGCACTATGCAAAACACCACGCCACCCGCAACCGTTTCTTTCTGGGAAGCCTTCCGCTTCTGGCTCAAGCTCGGTTTCATCAGCTTCGGCGGGCCGGCCGGGCAGATTGCGCTGATGCATGAGGAACTGGTCGAGAAACGACGCTGGCTTTCGGAAGGGCGCTTTCTGCACGCCCTCAACTACTGCATGGTGCTGCCCGGGCCGGAAGCCCAGCAACTGGCAACCTATATCGGCTGGCTGATGCACCGCACCTGGGGTGGCATTGTCGCTGGCGTGCTGTTCGTGCTGCCCTCACTGTTCATCCTGATCGGCTTGTCGTGGATTTACATGGCCTACGGCCAGACAACACTGGTCGCCGGGCTGTTTTTCGGCATCAAGCCGGCAGTCACCGCCATCGTGCTGCAGGCAGCCTGGCGCATAGGTTCGCGGGCATTGAAAAACAATCTGTTGTGGGCGATTGCAGCGGCAGCATTTGTCGCCATTTTTGCCTTCGGCACCCCGTTTCCGGCAATTGTTGTGGCCGCTGCACTAATTGGCTATGTCGGTGGTCGCCGATGCCCGGAATTCTTCAAAGGGGGCGGTCAACACGGAAAAGGCACCAAAATTTCCGGCCCGGCACTGATTGATGATGCGACCCCAACGCCAGCGCATGCCCTGTTCAGCTGGCCGCACCTGCTGCGCGTCGCCGTTGTCGGTGCGCTGCTCTGGCTGGTGCCGATGGCGCTATTGAGCATCACCCTTGGCTGGCAACACACCCTGACGCAGATGGGCTGGTTCTTTACCAAAGCTGCCTTGCTGACTTTTGGCGGTGCCTATGCCGTGCTGCCCTATGTTTATCAGGGTGCGGTGGTGCATTTCGGCTGGCTGACGCCAACCCAGATGATCGATGGCTTGGCGCTCGGCGAAACCACACCGGGGCCGCTAATCATGGTCGTTGCCTTTGTCGGCTTTGTCGGGGGCTACCAGACATTACAAATGCAAGCCATGTTCGGGCCAGATAAGCTCTTCATGGCCGGCGCCGTCGCTGCCAGCCTGGTCACCTGGTTCACCTTTCTGCCCTCGTTCATTTTCATCCTGCTCGGCGGGCCGCTGGTCGAAACCACACACGGCAATCTGAAATTCACCGCGCCGCTCACCGCCATCACGGCTGCTGTGGTTGGCGTCATTCTCAATCTGGCGCTATTTTTTGGCTATCACGTGCTGTGGCCCCAAGGTTTCTCTGGAAGTTTCGACGGCCTTGCGGCACTTATCGCCGTGGCGGCGGCGCTGGCCCTCTTTCGCTTCGGGCAGAGCGTCATGCGGGTAATTGCGGTTTGTGCCGGATTTGGCCTGTTGGCGAAGATGTCGGGTTTTTAGGCACAGGTGAAACTTTGACTCGCTTGGCCAGTCCACCTGTGCCGCATGTTGCGCTGCAATACGCTAAAATCTTCTTCTTGATGGACCACTGGCCGCTCCCATGACTGCCCGCTTGCGCGAAATACCGTACAACTACACTTCGTTTTCTGATCGTGAGATCGTCATCCGCCTGCTTGGCGCCGACAACTGGGCGGCACTAGACGAGCTACGCGCCGAGCGCGTCACCGGCCGTTCGGCGCGCATGCTTTACGAAGTGCTCGGCGACATCTGGGTCGTCCAGCGCAATCCCTATCTGGAAGACGACCTCCTGGCCAACCGCGACCGTCGGGATGCCCTGGTCAATGCCCTGCGCCATCGTCTGGTCGAGGTCGAGAAGCGCCGCGCTGCAACCGAGAGCGAGGACACCGAGCGTTCAGCCAAGGTCAAGCAACTGGTTGAAGCGGCACAGCTTGCGGTCAATCGTTTTGCCGAGCATTTTGAGAAAACCTACGATCTGCGGCGCAAAGTGCAGAAAATCCTCGGCAAGCACACGCGCAAGGACAATATCGCCTTCGACGGCCTGGCCCGTGTCTCGCACGTCACCGATGCCACCGACTGGCGCGTTGAATATCCCTTCGTCGTCCTTTACCCGGACACCGAGGAAGAAATCGGCCAACTGGTGCGCGGCTGTATCGAAGCCGGCCTGACCATCATCCCGCGTGGCGGCGGTACCGGCTACACCGGCGG
>CAXYZX010000211.1:0-4086 GCA_964293845.1 uncultured Dechloromonas sp. | reverse complement strand
AGCGGGTTTACTTGATAGATGGCGGTGAGCAGGCTGTCGGCGCCGGCGCTGATCAAGTTGCCTTCGGATTTCGCCGCGCGCCCGGTAGTGCCGGAAACCGGCGCAGTAACAGTGGTCCACGACAGGTTCAGTTCGGCCTGATGCAGTGCGGCCTGGGCGATGGCATTGCTTGATGTTGCGTCGTCGTATTCTTTCTGGCTGATCGCCTTGGCCTCGATCAGGCTCTTCAGGCGCTTCATTTCGCGCGCCGTCTGGTCAGCCTTGGCGCGCGCTTCGGCCAGGGCAATTTCGTAGCTGGAACGGTCGATCTGGAATAGCGGCTGGCCGGCTTTTACCGTTTCACCTTCCTGATAGAGACGTTTGACGAGAATGCCGCCAACGCGGGCGCGCACCTCGGTTTCGCGAGCGCCTTCGGTTTGCGCCATGACTTCGATGGATGACGGCACGCGCTGCGGTTGCACTTCCAGTACGGTGACCGGCATCGCCTGCATCGGCGGCGGGGCAGCCGGTTTGTTGTCTGAACAACCAACGAGCAAGGCGCTACCCAAGGTGGCGGCGCCAAGGATCAAAGAGAGGGTGGTGCGCCGGGCACGGATTCTGGAAATCATGAGAGCTACTCCATCGGGTAAGTTTTGCGCTATTATATACAAACAAGGATGTATGTAAAATATTTCTGACAATCCTTGGGATGCCTTAAGATTTGTATTGCCACGCTAGAAAATGTCGTGGTTGGGAGAGAGAAATGGCCAGAAAAACTAAAGAAGAAGCAGAAAAGACCCGCAAGGACATCATCCATTCAGCACGGAAGGTGTTTCACCAATGCGGGGTCAGCCGCTCGACCCTGGAAAAGATCGCCAAGGAAGCCGGCGTGACGCGCGGGGCTATTTACTGGCATTTTCAGGACAAGGCCGAGCTGTTCTTCGCCATGCGTGAGGATGTGTTCACGCCGATGGTCGAACGTACGGATTCTTTTTTATTGTCGGATGCCTACGACAATCCGCTGGATGCCATCGAAGCCTCGTTGAAGGAATTTTTTCGGGTGCTCGACGATTGTTCGGTGGTGCGCGAGGTATTCGAGATCATGATTTCGCGCTGCGAGTACGTTGATGAATTCGCCAGTGTGCAGGAAGAGGTTGGCCGCCCGGCACAGGAGTTTTTGAAAAAAATGGAGCGTGTCTATCTGCGCGCTGCCGAAAAGGGCATGTTGCGCGAAGGCCTTGATCCGCTGGAATCGGCACGCGACACCTGGGCATTTACCAGCGGCATGCTGCACCTGCTGCTGGGTTGCCAGATGGATAGCGGACTGGATCAACAGATTCCGCGAATGATTACGACCCACATGGCGCTACGCCGGCGGGCAAATCCAGCACCTAAATAAATGACTGCGCTGACCCGGATTCATCTTGATATCGACGCACGTGTCGCCAGCATTCGCGAGAACCACGCCGACTGGTTGTGTGGAAAAGGTTGCGATAACTGCTGCCGACGCCTGGCTGAAGTACCGCAATTAACGGCAGGGGAGTGGGCGTTACTGCGTCAGGGGCTGGCGGCGCTGGCTCCACAGCGCTTGGCTGAAATCAGCCGCAGGATGGCAGCCCTTGCCGAGCAGAGTTCACGTCCGGTGGTCTGCCCGCTGCTTGACGAGTCTACCGGTGCCTGTCCGGTCTATGCTCAGCGTCCGATAGCCTGCCGCAGTTATGGTTTTTATGTACAGCGCGATCTCGGGCTGTATTGCCACGATATTGAAAAGCTCGTCGCCGAAGGTGTGCTGGCCGATGTGGTGTGGGGCAATCACGACCGCATAGATCAGCAGCTTGGCGCTCTGGGAGAAAAACGCCCGTTGACTGAATGGTTCGCAGGCAGTTTTGCAGATGCCCGACAAGATGCTGCGCCAGACTGGCGAAACGGCTAACCCTTGACCGTTTTGGCGATTAGATCGGTGCAATGACCGGTGGAAGACGTACACAGAAATGGCCGGAGATTCCTGCTGGCGAAGGGGGACAAGCCGGTAACAGTGAATTGCAGAGCTGTTTTCGATTCTGAGTGGAAGAGAATGGATAGGACTCTGATGGTAGAAAAGAGTGCGAAGCTGAGCTTAAGTCGCGCTGTAGCAATTTGCACTTTTAGCTTATGTCGGACTTCCTTACATAATGCATCGGCATTTACCCAAGGTTTATTGGTAATCCCTATTGCTTCATGCACATGGACTTAGAGGCATGTTTATTGCTGTGTCTGAGATAAATATAGGGAACAATAATGAAAATCAAAAACGTATTGCTGGGGCTGGTGCTTGCATGGGGGCTGGCGAGTGGTGCAGTCCAAGCGTCTTTGGTTGATCGTGGTGGCGGGTTGCTATATGACGATGTGCTTAATTTGACTTGGTTGCAGGACGCGAACTATGCCAAGACAAGTGGATACGATTCCGATGGCGCCATGAACTGGGCTACCGCTAAAACTTGGGCAGGGAGCCTAAATTACGGTGGATTCTCTGACTGGCGTTTGGCTGCGAATTCTCCGGTGGGTGCTACGTGGGATTATCGATGGCTCACAAACGACGGTAGCAGTGATATGGGATACAACATCACAAGTCAAAATTCAGAGTTGTCGTACATGTTCTATGTAAATCTTGGGCTTAAAGGGCTTTGGTCAACGACCGCTACCTTTCAGAATGATTTTGGAATATTTGGAAATGGTGTTAGTAGCGGAACAAACGACGTAGGGATGGTAAAGAACATTCGTTCTGCTATCTATTGGTCGGAAACTGCTTATACACCTCCACAAGCATCTGGTGCATGGGCTTTTAACATGGCTTATGGCCGCCAGGAGGGTTACGATGTTCGCCTAGATCTCTATGCATGGGCAGTTCGCGAAGGTGACGTGATTGGAGCGGTTCCCGAACCCGGTTCCATTAATCTCCTTGGGCTGGCACTAGCCGGCCTCGTAGCATCCCGCCGCAACTGGATAAAAAGCAACTAACAGATAGCCAAGGGCAAACGGTGCGGGTTTTCCGCTCCGCGAAAGCAACTAAAATAAGAACTGAAGGGATTAGCTTCGCATTTTTTGGTTGCCACCACGTCCGGCAGATTTGCCTAATCGCCCTTGAAAATCTGGCGCTATGTGCTAGGTGAGACTCCAAAGGTCGACCAGCAGTGATAGCGTAGCGAAACAGGCGAGCCAAATCACGCCATCACTCAAGTAATTGCTTGGCCACCCGTTTCATCGATGGGCCATCGGGATGCGGGAGTATGGAAAAGCCGAGGCTGCTCATCAGGCGCAGCATTTTGTGGTTGTCCGAGAGGACGTCGCCGACCATGCTGCGGTAGGATTTTTCCCGCGCGCAATCGATGATCGCTCCCATCAGGCGGCGACCAAGGCCGCACTTTTGCCATTCGTCGCCGATGGCCAGCGCAAACTCGACGGATTCGCCATCCGGGGTCTGGGTGTAGCGGGCGCTGCCGATCTGGCGTTCGCGGCCTTCCTGATGAACGATGGCGAGCAGAACCATTTCCCGGTCGTAATCGACCTGGGTGAAGCGGACGATCAGGCTGGGTGGAAGTTCGCGCGTGCTGTCCATGAAACGGAACTGGCGTGACTCGTCGGATAGGCCATTGACGAACTCCTGCTTGAGCGCTGCATCCTCCGGGCGTACCGGGCGCACGGTAATCACCGTGCCGTCAGCCAGCAGCCACTCCCGGCACAGGTGAGCCGGGTAGGGGTGGATGGCCATGTGGGCATAGCGCGCCGCACCGCTAGCCAGCGTGTGGTCGATGACCATGCGCGCATTGACGGCAACGGCGCCGTTTTCGTCCACGAGCAGCGGGTTGATCTCCATTTCCTTGAGCCAGGGTAGTTCGCAGATCATGTTGGAAGCGCTGAGCAGGACGTTCTCCAAGGCAGGCAGATCGGCCGCCGGGAAATTGTGAAACTGGCCGAGGGTGCGTGCGACGCGCGTCGCGTCGATCAGGTTACGTGCCAGAAAGCGATTCAGCGGCGGCAGCGCGACTGCCAGTTCGCGGAAAATTTCCTGATGTTGGCCCCCCGCCCCAAAAGCAATGGCCGGGCCGAAAACCGGGTCGCGAAAGACCC
>CAXYZX010000210.1:0-4113 GCA_964293845.1 uncultured Dechloromonas sp. | reverse complement strand
TCGCCGAAGAATATAAAGGCCGCTTCCTGCTCGCCATGGTCAATGCCGACGACAGCCCGGAACTCGCCCAGCACTTCGGCGTGCGCAGTATTCCCTCGGTCAAGGTATTGTTCCAGGGCCAACTGGTCGATGAATTTAACGGCGCTCTGCCCGAAGGCCAGATCCGCGAATTCCTTGAGCGCATCGCCCTGCCGCCGGTGGCCGAGAGCAATCCGCGTCAGGAAGCCGGCGTTCTGGCCGCCGCCGGCGAGTTCGAAGCAGCCCTCGCCCTGCTCATCGAAGCCAGCAAAGCCAAGCCGGAAGATCAGGCGATCCAGCTCGATGCCGTCGAAGTCCTGATTCACCTGGCACGCACCGACGAAGCCAAGCAACTGCTGAGCGGTGAATACACTCAGGAACCTGACCGTGCCAACGCCCTGCGTGCCCGTCTCGCCCTTGCCGATGGCGCTGCCGACACCGCAGAACTCGAAGCCAAACTCGCCGCCAACGAGTCTGATCACGCCACCCGCCTCGATCTGGCCCGCGCCTACGCCGCCCAAAGCCGCTACCGCGAAGCCCTCGAAGCAGCCCTCGAAGTCGTCATCCGCGACCGTGCATTCGATGAAGGTGCCGGCCGCAAAGCCGTCCTGCAACTCTTTGAAGCCCTCGGCGGTAGCGAGCAATACGACGACCTGATCCGCGAATTCCGCCGCAAGATGTCAGCGGCGCTGAACTAAACTCGCGCCAGAGACATCGGCCGTGCAGCTTTTTTACACCGATGTCTTTGTTCTTCCGCTACCAGCCGGGCATAGATTTCCCATGGAAAAATATTCCCGGCTGCGCGCCACCCTACTCGCCAGCGGTGATTTCAGCGAAGCAGATTTTCACCTGCCCGACCCGGCAAGCGATGAAGAACTCTCCCGCGCCCACGATACTGACTACATCCAGCGCGTCTGTTGCGGTCAACTGTCAGAAAAGGCGCAAAAAGCCATTGGTTTCCCGTGGAGTGCCGGCATGGTCGAGCGCTCGCGGCGCTCAGCCGGGGCCACCCTTGGCGCCTGCCGCGCGGCACTCGGCGATGGCGTTGCGGCCAATCTGGCCGGCGGCACTCACCATGCCTTTCGTGATCGCGGCGAAGGTTTCTGCGTTTTCAATGATGCCGCCGTTGCGGCGCGGGCGATGCAGGCCGAAGGCCGCGCCCAACGGCTGCTGATCGTCGACTGTGATGTCCATCAGGGCAACGGCACCGCCAGTATTCTGGCCGGCGATGACAGTATTTTCACGTTCTCTATCCACGGCGCGCGAAACTTTCCTTTCGACAAAGAACAAAGCGACCTCGACATTGAGCTGCCTGATGGCTGTTCCGACGACGCCTACCTGATGCGCCTGGCCGAAGGACTAAGTACCGCCTTCGACATCGCCCATCCCGATCTGGTGATCTATCTGGCCGGTGCCGATCCCTATCAGGACGACCGCTTCGGCCGTCTCGGATTGAGCTTTGCCGGGCTGGCCGCGCGAGATCGCCATGTTTTCAGCTACTGCCGCGCCGATCAAACCCCAGTGGCCATTGCCATGGCTGGTGGCTATGCGCGCAACATCGACGACACCGTCGCCATTCACGCGGCAACGATTCGCCTCGCCCGCCAGATGTGGGACTAAAATCAGCGCATGGAAACCAATCTCTACCTCAGCAACAGCCTGCGCCAGATCGAGGCGCGCCACAGCGACGAAGCCCTGATGCAGCGTGCCGGCGCCGCAGCGGCCGAGTGGGCAACGACACTGGCCACTGATCGCAACCAGCCGGTTCTCGTTCTGGCCGGCCCCGGTAACAACGGTGGCGATGCCTTTGAAGCGGCTTACCTGTTGCGCCAGAAATTTTTCGACGTGCGCGTGGTGTTCGCCGGCAATCCGGGCAGCCTTCCTAAAGACGCCGCTGGCGCCTATCAGCGGTTCGTTGATTCCGGCGGCACGACAAGCGAAAGTATTCCCGCCGAAACCCGCTGGTCACTAATTATTGATGGCCTCTTTGGCATCGGACTGACGCGCCCGGTGGAAGGCGGCTACGCTGAGTGGATCAGCGCCGCCAATCAACTTAAACAACGCGACGCCTGCCCGCTGCTGGCTCTCGACTGCCCCAGCGGCCTCAATGCCGACACAGGCATGACATTGGGCGACACCATCTGCGCCAGCCACACCATCACCTTCATCGCAGCCAAACCGGGATTGCTGACCGGCGACGGGCCGGATCATAGTGGCGAAATTCGCGTCGCCAATCTAGACTTGAAACCGGAAATCAATCAGCAGCCTGATGGCAAACGGCTCACCCTCACTGACTTTTCGACTCATCTCAAAGCGCGCCTGAAAAACAGCCACAAAGGCAGTTTTGGCAGCCTCGGCATCCTCGGCGGCGCGCCGTCAATGACCGGCGCCGCCTTCCTCGCCGGTCGTGCGGCGCTCATGCTCGGCGCCGGCCGGGTTTATCTCGGCCTGGTTGATTCACACGCCCCGGCTTTTGATCCGCTGCAACCTGAGTTGATGCTGCGCCACGCCCAGTCCCTGCTGCAAACCAAGCTCGATGCCATGGCCTGTGGCCCCGGCCTGGGCGTTTCGCTGCAAGCCTCCGAGATGCTGGAATGCGCGGTGGATCTTGATCTGCCGCTGGTCCTTGATGCCGACGCCATTAACCTGATTGCCAGCGAAGGTAATCTGCAAGTCGCCCTGGCCAGCCGCCCGCTACCGGCCATCTTGACGCCGCATCCCACCGAAGCTGCGCGCCTGCTCGATTGCAGCACCGAGGAGGTGCAGGCCGACCGGATCAAGGCCGCTCTTGAAATCGCCAGCCACTACCGCTGCCATGTAGCGCTCAAGGGCTGCGGCACGGTGATTGCTACGGTCGACGGCAAATGGTGGATAAATTCTACGGGCAACCCCGGCATGGCAAGTGCCGGCATGGGTGATGTGCTGACCGGCATCATCGCCGCCCTGCTCGCCCAGGGCTGGCCGGCGGAAAGCGCCCTGTTGGCCGGCGTTCATCTGCACGGCGCAGCGGCGGATCAACTGGTCAGGAACGGTAGCGGCCCGATCGGTCTGACCGCCGGCGAAGTGATAGGCGCCGCCCGCCAGATATTCAACGGATGGGTGGGTACGGGTAAAGCATGTTGAGCGCCATGCTCTGGCCGTTCGGCTGAACGATACGCACATGTTCGCGGCGTAGATCCCGCGGATGCTTGAGGCCGCAAGCATGGGCGATCATCTCGACCTCCTTGCTCATGTTGAGCGTGTAGGCAGCAACACGCTCGGCTTTGTTGGTCACATCGAGGCCGCGTTGCAGCTTGAGATCATGCGTCGTGATACCGGTCGGGCAGCTATTTTGATGGCAGCGCAAGGCCTGAATACAACCCAGGGCGAACATATAGCCACGCGCTGTATTGACGAAATCAGCCCCGCAAGCCAGCGCCCAGGCCACCTTGGCCGGCGTGATGATCTTGCCGGAAGCAATCACCTTGATGCGCTCACGCAATCCGTTTTCAATCAGTGCATCGATCACCCGCGGCAGCGCCTCGTTGATTGACAAGGCCATATGATCAGCCAGCGCCTGGGGCGCCGCCCCCGAACCGCCTTCACCGCCGTCAATTGCCAGAAAGTCCGGGGCACTCTGCAAACCGCGACGGTTCACTGTCGCCGCCAATTCATTCATGAACTGCCAGCCGCCAATCGCCGTCTTGATACCGACCGGTTTGCCGGTAATTTCACGTACTTGCTCGACCATATCGAGCAATTCATCCATGTTGCTGGTTTCCGGATGACGGTTGGGCGATATTGAATCCTGGCCGGCCGGGATGCCCCGGATGCGGGCGATTTCCTCGGTCACCTTGGCTGCCGGCAGGACGCCCCCCTTCCCCGGCTTGGCACCTTGCGAGAGCTTGATCTCGAAAGCCCGGACATTTTCATGAGCCGCCATTTCTCGTAATTTTTGGGGATCGAGACGGCCCTGCGCATCACGCACACCATATTTGGCGGTGCCGATCTGATAAATCACATCACAGCCCCCCTCAAGGTGGTAAGGGCTGAGCCCCCCCTCGCCTGTATCCATGTAAGCACCCGCCATCGCGGCACCACGCGAAAGTGCCTGCA
>CAXYZX010000209.1:0-4151 GCA_964293845.1 uncultured Dechloromonas sp. | reverse complement strand
ATCCATCCATGATGCTTGGCAGTCAGACAGAGCAAGACTAGACTGAGATCACAATTGCGCCCACTCACGCAGAGGAGACAAATATGAAAACACTCAAGCAAATGCTGTCAGGCAAGAACCGTCAGTTAGCCGTTGTTGCACCCAGCGACACTGTGTTCCACGCTCTTTCGGTAATGGCTGCCAATGACGTAGGCGCGCTGCTGGTTCTCGACGGCGAGCAACTGGTTGGCATTTTTTCCGAGCGCGACTACGCACGCAAAATTATTCTGCAAGGCAAAACCTCCAAGGAAACCCTCGTCCGCGAAATCATGAGCGACAAGGTAGCCTACGTAACTCCCAGCGCCACGCTGGATGAATGCCGTGCCCTGATGACAGAAAAGCATTTTCGTCACCTGCCGGTTCTAAACGAAGATGGTTCAGTCGCCGGCATGATTTCCATTGGCGACTTGGTTAAGGAAACCATCAGTAGCCAGCAGTTCCTGATTGCCGAACTGGAACGTTACATCGCTGGCTGACATGTCGCCGACCAGCAGCCCGCACTTCCGCATTCTTGAAGATATCGCCCGGGATCTCTCGGGCGAAGTTAATTTCCCGACTTGCATGGATGCAGCCATTCTGGTCCGCAACACCCTGCGCGACCCCTACGCCAGCTTGCCGCGCGTAGTTCAGGTTATTGGTGTTGAGCCACTAATTTCGAGCAAATTGCTCAAGCTGGCCAACTCTGTAGCCTATAACCCCTCAGGTAGAAGCATTTCCGAGTTATCGCCGGCCATCAGTCGCCTGGGATTTGAAGTGGTACGTACCACTTCGCTGGCCGTCGCCATGGACCAGATGTTGAAATCGCGCAATCTTTCAGCATTTGACGATATTTCGCATAACGCCTGGGAACACTCGGTGCGCGTCGCCGCCATCGCCCGCGTACTGGCCCGCCGCATCGGCCGCATCAATCCCGATGAAGCAATGCTCGCCGGTCTGGTGCACGATATTGGCATCTTCTATCTGCTCTATCGCGCTGCTGAATACCCTGAATACCGCCAGAACCCAGCCACCATCATCGAACTGATCAGCGGCTGGCACGAAGGTATCGGCGAAAGCCTCCTGCATATACTCGGATTGCCTGAGCGCATTACCGATGCTGTTCGCGATCATGACCGCCTGCAGAATGTCGAAACCCCCTGCTCAGTACGCGATGTGCTTTATTTTGCCAATTTACTCGCCGGCTGGGACAGCGAATGGTTACCCCATCCAGACGATGAGCAAGAAGCAGCAACTCGCGCTTCTGACCGTGAACGCTATGCCGACCTGCTTGAAGAAGCGGAAGATGACATTGCCGAGTTGCGTGCGGCACTTTCCGTTTGAACCGTGCCCGCCGACAACTGACTCCAATCCCGGCAAGACTTACCAGTAATCAGACTGGCAACACATCGGCACAAAAAATCCAGAAATGAACAATCAACCCACCGCCAGCCAACTCAGCCTGATCAAGGCCGCCCTTTTCGTGCTGGCTCTTCTGCCTTTTGCTCGACTGGTGTTTGCCGCGCTCACCAACAATTTGGGGCCAGAGCCTGTCGAATTTGTCCAACGCTGGACCGGCACCTGGACCATCAACCTGTTGCTTCTTACGCTCTGCATCTCGCCTCTACGCGTCGCCACCCAATGGCACTGGATATTGCGCCTGCGCCGCACGCTGGGCCTGTTCACCTTCTTTTACGCGCTGCTTCACTTCCTGTCGTTCATTGGCTTCGAGCACAGCTTTAATCTTGACGAGATCGCCCGCGACATTTTCAAGCGTCCTTATGTCTTGCTTGGCTTTGCCGCTTTCGTCATCCTCATCCCGCTAGCCGCCACCTCCAACCAGTTCGCCATTCGCCGCCTGGGCGGCCGGCGCTGGCAAGAATTGCATCGCAGCATCTACCTGATTGCCATTCTGGGCTGCCTGCACTATTTCTGGCTGACGAAAGCTGAAAATCTGATGTGGCCGGTGGCTTACTCAGTAATACTGGGCCTGCTACTGCGCTGGCGGATTCGTGAAAGAAAACGCAAGGCAGTTCCCGTGCCCCAGGCGCAGGAAGAAAAACCCCTGCGTTTTTTCAAGCAAAAACCGGATTAGGTAACTTTTTTACGCAACGTATCAAAGCTGACGATAGCGCGGCCATCCGCCGTCTTTTTCGGCGCGACTTTCCAAGCATGGCCATAAACCACCTCAAAGCTGGCCGGCAATTTACCGTTCTCGCGCAAGGTTTCATAGGTAGCTCGCGCCTTCGTCCAGGCTACTTTTCCAGTCAATCCATGACGACGCGCCTTCATCGCACAACTTGATCCGGCAGACTGCAATTCTCGCAGCAGGTCATCGAAACTGTCGTAAGTGAGCTTGACCACCTCCATATCCATCACCGGATCAGCAAACCCACAGCCAACCAGCATGTCACCCAGATCGTGCATGTCGATGAAACGCTGGGTATGGGCATAACCATCAGCAAAGGCAGAACGTAATTCCTTGAGCGTATCCGGCCCCAGCGTTGAAAACATCAGCAAGCCGCCAACGTCCAGCACGCGATGCGCCTCCGCTAAAGCTGGAAGAGGGTCTTCCAGCCAATGCAGCAATAAATTTGACCAGATTAAATCGGTCGACCGCGACAGAAGGGGCAATTGTGCCGCATCGGCGGCCAGCGGCATCGGCCCACTCGCTGCGCCAACACCAATCCAGCGCTGCCAGGCCGGACGAACCTGACGCAGGCCCGCGAGCATCTCTGGCGCCAGATCGAGCGCCAACTGTTGCGCAGTCGGGTAACGTGCAGTCAAGGCCGCCAGACTGGCCCCCCGGCTACAACCAAGATCAAGCACACGCCGGGGTTCAACGCGAACGTAATCGAGCCTTTCCTGCATGCGACGATCTATTTCACGGGCGAAAAAATCGCCCGCACCATAATTCGCCGCCGCCCGTGCAAACGACTGCCGGACTTGCCGGCGATCAACGAATTG
Organism: uncultured Dechloromonas sp.; assembly: GCA_964293845.1. Classification (GTDB taxonomy): domain Bacteria; phylum Pseudomonadota; class Gammaproteobacteria; order Burkholderiales; family Rhodocyclaceae; genus Azonexus. The sequence goes on along the minus strand of CAXYZX010000209.1, from coordinate 1,169 downwards.
CGGTTTCGTTTGCTCCTGGCTCAAACTGCTTTCAAGCCAAGCCGCGCAAACAAGGCTTCGTCACGCTCGACATCCGGGTTACCGGTAGTTAGCAGACGCTCGCCATAAAACATCGAATTGGCTCCCGCCAGAAAACACAGCGCCTGCAACTCGTCATTCATTTCCTGACGACCGGCGGAGAGGCGAACCCACGAAGCCGGCATGGTAATGCGTGCGGCGGCAATTGTCCGCACGAACTCAAAGGGATCAAGACGAGCATTGTCCGCCATCGGCGTACCGGGAATCGGCACCAGATTGTTGATTGGCACCGACTCAGGCGGCTTGGGCAGATTGGCCAACTGCACAATCAGACCCGCACGGTTCTTGCGCGACTCACCCATGCCGATGATGCCGCCAGAACAAACGTTGATACCGGCGTCGCGCACCTGCTCCAGCGTATCGAGGCGATCATCATGAGTGTGCGTCTTGATCACCTGACCGTAGAACTCCTTGTCGGTATCAAGATTGTGGTTGTAATAATCAAGACCAGCGTCCTTCAACTTCCCGGCCTGGCCCTCCTTGAGCATACCCAGGGTGACGCAGGTCTGCATGCCGAGCGCCTTCACTTCACGCACCATATCCAGCACACGGTCGAGGTCATTGTCTTTCGGGCCCTTCCAGGCGGCGCCCATGCAGAATCTGGAAGCGCCTTTTTCCTTGGCTGCCTTGGCCGCCGCCACTACCTCGTCGAGTGGCATCAGGCGCTCACGCTCCGTATCCGTGTCATAGCGGGCCGACTGCGAGCAATAACTGCAATCTTCCGAACAGCCGCCGGTTTTGACCGAGAGCAGCGATGAACGCTGCACCGCATTGGGGTCGAAGTTTTCGCGATGCACTCCCTGCGCACGCCAGATCAAATCCATGAAAGGCATATCGTAAAGGGCAAGCACCTCATCAATGCTCCACCGGCGAGCCGGGGCAGACTGAGACGGAGGGGCGACTTTGGCGAGCGAGCTGGCTTGTTGCATGGAAGACCTTGCGTGAGAGAATCAAGTAAATTGATCGAAACAGGGTGCAAAACGCACACGTAATTATGAATTATCGAGGACGTCGCTAGTGCTGTCAATTTTACCCCAGGCGGTGCAACTTGCTCTCAAGCAACTACAGCGCAGCCTGTTGCCCGGCACCTG
>CAXYZX010000208.1:0-4160 GCA_964293845.1 uncultured Dechloromonas sp. | reverse complement strand
AAAATATCGGCCGAATCCAGCGTCGACCGTACCACTTCACCGCCGTGGCCATAAACCACGACCAATTTCTCGGCACCTAATTCCCGTGCCGTATCAACGACATGCAGGGCTAAGGCTTTGCCGGCAACGGGATGCAGCACTTTGGGCAGATTCGAATGCATACGCTTGCCTTGGCCGGCAGCGAGGATCACAACTTGTACGGGGGTTTCAGCCATTATTTCCAACTCCAGAAATGACGAAGGCGACCATTTGGCCGCCTTCGAATTATCGCATGATGCTAATTAACTACCGTGGCAGGGTCGTGCTACCCATCAGGAAATTATCCACTTCCCGAGCGGCCTGACGACCTTCGCGAATTGCCCAAACCACAAGCGATTGCCCGCGGCGGACGTCACCCGCAGCAAATACCTTGGCGACGTTGGTTGCATAACAACCTTCGCCATCGGTCGTTGCCTTGGCATTGCCGCGATTGTCTTTTTCGACACCAAAAGCCTCGAGCAGGCTGGCGACCGGATTGGTAAAGCCCATGGCAAGGAAGACAAGATCAGCCGGCAGTTCAAATTCAGAACCGGCGACTTCAACCATTTTGCCGTCTTTCCACTCAACACGAACTGCCTTGAGTGCCTTGACGTTGCCCTTGCCATCATCAACCAATGCCTTGGTGGCGACGGCAAAATCACGGGTGCAACCTTCGTCGTGAGAGGAAGATGTGCGCAGCTTGTACGGCCAGTACGGCCAAGTCAGCGCCTTGTTTTCCTCTTCCGGAGGCATCGGCATCAGTTCAAATTGTGTTACTGAAGCCGCGCCATGACGGTTTGAAGTGCCAACGCAGTCAGAACCGGTATCACCACCACCGATGACGATGACGTGCTTGCCCTTGGCATTGATCGGATTCTTTTTGTTGAACTGGACTTCCTTGTTTTGCGGAATCAGAAATTCCAGCGCCGCATAGGTACCCTTGAGCTCACGCCCGGGAACCGGCAAGTCGCGCGGCACTTCGGAACCGACAGCGAGGATCACCGCATCGAAAGTCTTGCTCAACTGATCTGCCGAGACGAACTCGGTCGAGTCGTCGGCAATGCCACTAGGCAGATCCTTGCTACCGACGATCACCTTGGTTTTGAAGGTAACCCCCTCGGCTTCCATCTGGGCAACACGGCGATCGACTACCGTCTTCTCCATCTTGAAGTCGGGAATGCCGTAGGCCAACAAGCCCCCCAGGCGGTCGCTCTTTTCGAATACCGTAACATCGTGCCCAACGCGCGCCAGTTGTTGAGCTGCAGCCAGTCCAGCCGGGCCGGAACCGACGACAGCAACTTTCTTGCCGGTCTTGGTTTTCGGCGGCTGCGGCACAACCCAGCCAGACTCCCAGCCCTTGTCGATAATGAAATGCTCAATCGACTTGATACCCACCGGTGCCAGATTGATCCCCAGCGTACAGGCGGCTTCGCAAGGTGCCGGGCAGATGCGACCGGTGAAGTCCGGGAAATTATTGGTGGAATGCAAAATCTCAAGCGCCTGCTTCCAGTTACCACGGTAAACCAGATCATTCCAGTCAGGAATAATGTTGTTAACCGGGCAACCGTTATTGCAGAACGGGATGCCGCAATCCATGCAGCGCGCACCCTGCGTCTTGGCTTCGTCATCCGACAAGGTATGCACGAACTCTTTGTAATGCTTGAGGCGGTGCTCTACTGGCTCGTAAGCCTCTGATAGACGCTCAAACTCCATAAATCCAGTCGGCTTACCCATTATGCAGCCTCCTTTTGTGCAGCAGCGATCTCGGTGAGCGCGCGCTTGTACTCATGCGGGTAGATCTTGACGAACTTCTCACGGTAAACATCCCAATTGGCCAAAATTTCCTTGGCTGTCTGGCTGCCGGTATACTCACCGTGACGGGTGATCAGATCTTTAAGTTGGGTTTCATCGGGAATCCCGCGGTGCAAGGGCTCGCCAACTGCATGGCGGCTGGCCGGCATGACTTTTTCGAGCGCCACCTGGGCCAGATTGCAGCGATGCTTGAAGCTGCCATCTTCGTCCAGAACGTAGGCAATGCCACCAGACATACCCGCCGCGAAGTTGCGGCCGGTCATACCCAGCACGACAACCGTACCACCGGTCATATATTCACAACCGTGATCACCAACCCCCTCGACCACTGCCGTACCACCAGAATTGCGTACGCAGAAGCGTTCACCGCCAACACCCGCCAGGAATGCTTCGCCAGCGATAGAACCATACATGACGGTATTGCCGACAATGATGTTCTCAGGCGTTGAACCGCGGAAATCGGCACTTGGTTTGATAATGATGCGACCACCGGACAAACCTTTGCCCACGTAGTCATTTCCTTCGCCAGTCAATTCCAGGGTCACGCCCTTGGCCAGGAAAGCACCAAAACTCTGACCGGCTGTACCAGTCAGTTTGACCTGAATGGTGTCATCAGGCAGCCCGGCATGACCGTAACGACGTGCAACCTCGCCCGAGAGCATGGTGCCACAGGTACGGTTGACGTTGATGATGGTGGCCTCGATCTGGACCTTCTGGCCCTTTTCGAGGGCCGGCTTGGCTTGCTCGATCAACTTGTGATCAAGCGCCTTGGCCAAACCATGATCCTGAATTTCAGTATGACGGCGCGGCTCACTTGCCGGGACCGCTGGCTGGAAAAAGACTCTTGAAAAATCGAGACCCTTGGCCTTCCAGTGGTCGATACCAGCACGCATATCGAGCAGGTCGACACGTCCAACCAGATCATCAAATTTACGGATACCCAACTGCGCCATGATTTCTCGAACCTCTTCGGCGACGAAGAAGAAGTAATTCACGACATGTTCCGGCTGGCCAGTAAAGCGGCGACGCAAGACCGGGTCCTGCGTCGCAACACCCACCGGGCATGTGTTCAGGTGGCATTTGCGCATCATGATGCAGCCTTCAACCACCAACGGCGCAGTAGCAAAGCCAAATTCATCGGCGCCAAGCAGGGCGCCAATCACCACGTCACGACCAGTTTTCATCTGACCGTCGACCTGAACACGAATACGACTGCGCAAACGGTTTAGAACCAAGGTTTGCTGAGTTTCCGCCAGACCGAGCTCCCACGGCGTACCGGCATGCTTGATCGATGATTGCGGCGATGCGCCCGTACCGCCGTCAAAACCGGCAATCACGACGTGATCTGCCTTGGCTTTCGAAACACCTGCAGCAACGGTGCCAACTCCAACTTCAGACACCAGCTTGACGGAAATCGAAGCACGCGAATTGGCATTTTTGAGGTCGTGAATCAGCTGCGCCAGATCCTCAATCGAGTAGATGTCGTGGTGGGGCGGCGGAGAAATCAGGCCGACACCAGGTACCGAATGGCGCAGGAAGCCAATGTACTCGGAAACCTTATGCCCTGGCAGCTGACCACCCTCACCCGGTTTGGCACCTTGTGCCATCTTGATCTGGATCTGATCGGCATTGGCTAGGTATTCAGCGGTAACACCGAAGCGGCCTGATGCTACCTGCTTGATTGCCGAGCGCAACGAATCGCCTTCTTTCAGTTCAAGGTCACGCTCAATGCGATTGCTGCCAATCACTTCAGACAGCATCGTGCCGGCCTTGACCGGTGCAAAACGCTTGGCATCCTCACCGCCTTCACCGGTATTGGATTTACCGCCAATGCGGTTCATCGCAATTGCAAGGGTGGAGTGCGCCTCGGTTGAAATTGAACCTAATGACATGGCGCCTGTAGCAAAGCGCTTGACGATTTCCTTTGCGGTTTCGACTTCTTCCAGCGGAATCGCCGTGCCGGTTGGTTTGAATTCGAACAGACCTCGCAGCGTCAGATGGCGCTTGGTCTGATCGTTGATCAGCTTGGCGTATTCCTTGTAGGTATCGGTCTTACCGGTGCGCGTTGCATGTTGCAACTTGGCAATGGAGTCCGGTGTCCACATGTGATCTTCGCCACGGATACGGTAGGCGTAATCACCACCAGCTTCCAGCATGGTGTTCAGCACGGGATCGTTGGAGAAAGCATCGATATGTTGGCGAATCGACTCTTCCGCTACTTCAAAGACACCAATACCCTCAATATTTGAAGGCGTGCCGGTAAAGTACTTCTCGACAAAATCTTTCTGCAGACCGATAGCTTCAAAAATCTGTGCGCCGGTGTAAGACAT
>CAXYZX010000207.1:0-4175 GCA_964293845.1 uncultured Dechloromonas sp. | reverse complement strand
TCCGATCTGGCCAGCGGCATTACCGGTGAAATCATGTACGTCGATGGCGGCATGAATACCGTCGCTCTGGGTAACGCGGAACCACTGCCAGCCTAAAGGCATACGATTGCGGTCAACCCGCAAAAAAGGCATAAAAAACGCCGACTGGATCTGCTCCAGTCGGCGTTTTTATTTAACTCAGCAACTGCGCTCTTACTTGTCTTTGACTTCCAGTGCAGCCTTGTTGATTTCCACCTTATAGCGGGTACGCAACGCGGCGAGGTAGGTTTGTACCTCCTCTTGCATAGCCAGTTTGTTGAGTTGAGCCAGCATAGCCTGACGACGCGTGTCATCCAGCTTCTCACCAGCATCCACTTTAGCCAATTTAAACAGCGCGTAACCCGTACCAGGCATGTCAATACCGGTGTAGCCGGGCAATTTGGCCGCATCAAGTTTAAAGATGGGAGCAACAGCTGCTTGTGGAATAAGACGCGGGTCCATGCGCGAAACTGTCTTGATCACGCCCCAACCCAGCTTGTCTTCACCCTTTTTGAGGGCTTCAAGTCGTGCTTCGCCATCCTTGCGCGCAAGAGTCTGCGCTTCCTGACGCTTGAGCAATGTTTCGATGCTGGCCTTGACTGCCTCGAACGGCTGACGAGCACTAGGTCTATGTTCAAGAATGCGTGCCGCAACCAGAGTGTTGGCTGCTGTCTCCACGGCTTCCGTGTTGCGCTTGTTCTTGACCGCTTCGTCACCGAATACGGAATTCAACAATTTTTCATTGGCTAGCGGGCCACTGCCTGCCTCAGCCTTGCGACCAATCCATCCCGACTGCTTGACGGTCAGGTTGAATTTCTCGGCAGCTGGTTTCAGGCTGTCCGACTGTTCATAGACAATATTGCTAAAGGCTTCGGCTGCTTCGGCAAACTTGCGTGAAGCAGCAGTTTTCTTCAACTCGTCTTCGATCTCACCCTTGACCTCGGCCAGCGGTTTTTCTTTGGCGGGGTGAATACCGGTCACCTTGATGATGTGGAAACCGAAATCGGATTCGACCACACCCGAGATTTCACCTTCCTTGAGCGTGTAGGCAACATCCTCGAAAGGCTTGACCATCATGCCACGACCAAAGAAACCGAGATCACCACCCTTGGCAGCCGAACCAGGGTCCTGGGAGTTCTTCTTGGCCAAATCGGCAAAAATAGCCGGATTTTTCTGGATTTCCTTCAGCAGATCTTCCGCTGTAGCCTTGGCTTTCACCTTCTCACCCTTTTCTGCTGCAGAAATCAGGATGTGACTGGCACGACGCTCCTCAGGCACCTGGAAACGATCCTTGTGACTATCGTACCAAGACTTGATTTCAGCGTCTGATACCGCCAACTGGCTACCAATGGTTTCCATCGACAGCACGAGGTATTCAACGCGTGCCTGCTCAGGGGTTTCAAACTGCTTGCCATTTTCGTCGTAGAACTTCTGGGCAGCACCATCGGCCAATATAGCCTTGTCGAGATAGGCATCAATACTCAGGCGATACTCTTGGACGTCACGCCGTTCCATCTGCAGACCTAGTACGCGATCACTGACGGTGCGGGCAATAACACCGGACTGACCCAAACCGTTGGCGAGTTGCTGCAGCGTAATGTCCTGACGCAGCTGCGCCTCGAAGCCAGCCGGAGTCATGCCCTGAGCACGCAATGCTGACTCGTAACGCTCGCTGGAAAACTTGCCATCAATCTTGAAGACATCAATCGCGCCAATGGCGACCCGAACAGCATCGTCGCTGGCAAACATGTTCTTCTTGCTGGCCTCCAGCATCAGCAAGCGCTGGTCGACCAGATCATTGATGATTGCATTGCGCGCTTCAGGATTATCCAGCAGCTTGGGATCAAGCTGGCCACCCATCTGGGCACGCAGGCGTTCCTGCTGATCGCGCATGGCTTGCTGGAACTGTTGCTGGGTAATCTTGATATCGCCTATTTTGGCGACATCCCCCTCACTGTCAGCATTACGCACATACGAATCGACGCCGAAAAAGGCGAAGGGCAAGGTAATCAGCACCAGAAAGATCTGGACTATTCTTTTGTTGTTGCGGACTGCGTCAAACATGACAGGCAAAACCCTTCACAGGCAAGATTGCGAACCTAGTTCGCCATTTAAAAACAATGCCCTGACGATTCAGGCAAAACGCTAATGATACCGTAGTTTCACCCGGCAAGATTTGACCCGCCGTGGCAAAAGACTGCTTCAAGCAGGTGTACCGCCAAACAGCAAACCCAAACGGCGCACGGCATCCTCAATTTCCGGTGTATGCGGGTTGCCGCAATTCAGGCGCAGGCAGTTCCGATACATGCCACTGGCTGAAAACAACTCGCCCGGCACATAGGCCAGATTATCGTTGATCGCCCTTTCGTAAACTGTGCTGGTATCGATCTCTTCTGGTAACTCGACCCACAGTACAAAGGCCCCCTGCGGTTGCGCAATTCTGGTTGCCAGCGGGAAATAGCGACTGACCGCTGCCCGCATGCTTTCCACCTGACGCTCGTAGATCCGCCGCAAACCACGCAAATGGCGTTCATAGGCCCCCGACTCCATATATTCGGCAACGACGTTCTGAGTAATTGGATTGGTCCCGCCACTACAAATCGTTTTCTGCAGCGCAATTGCCGGACGGTAACGCCCCGCCGCAACAAAACCAAGGCGCAAGGCCGGTGACAGACATTTGGAAAAGGAGGAACAGAGCATGACATTCCCCGACCTGTCGAAGGCCTTGATCGGCCACGGGCGTTGGGAGCCAAAGTGCAGATCACCGTAAATATCGTCCTCGATCACTGCCACTCCACGTGTTGCGGTCAACGCCGCCAAGAGGCGCTTTTTTTCGTCAGGCATCACGCTACCCAGCGGATTACTGGCATTCGGCACCAGCAGACAGGCAGCAACCTGGCCGTTGCGGGTCGCCAAATCAAGCGCCTCGACTGACATACCGTCACGCGGGTCGGTCGGGATCTCCAGCGCCTTCAACCCCATGCTTTCGATCAGTTGCAGCATCAGGTAGTACGCCGGAGACTCGACGGCAACGGTATCGCCAGGCTTGGTCACGGCACGCAGGCATAAGCCAAGCGCCTCGGTACAGGAATTGGTGACGACGATTTCTTCAGCCGCCAGCGGCCCACCCCAAGCCAGAGAGCGCCGCACCAACTGGCGAATCAGGGCCGGTTCATTCATATTGAAATGACTACCGCCTTCCAGCAAACGCGGGTGACGCCGCGCCACCCCAGCATATAAGCGTTGCAGCGCTGCCACCGGCAGCAGTTCTGGTGAAGGCAAGGCGGCCGAGAAAGGCGCCATGCCCGGTTTCATGCCATCACTCAGAACCCGCACCAGGCGCTGCGAGACATCAACCGGCACTGCGGCATCCGGTGTGGCACGAACCGATGGCTCGGGGCGCACCGCCAGCGGACGCTTGACGAAATAGCCTGACTGCGGCCGCGCCTCGACCAGCCCCCGGTCCTCGAGCTGACGAAAGGCCTGCACCACGGTTGACACAGACAGACGACGCTCCTGTGACAGGCGCCGTAGCGAAGGCAAGCGCTCGCCATGACGTAGCACACCACCAGCAATCATGCCGCTCAGCTCGGCGGCGAGTTTTTCGTAGAGCAAGGGTTCAGCGTTCATAGCGTACCAATACAGTCAGAGCTACTTACGACCAGTACAGTTGTAAATATATCAATCTGTATTGGTCACAATTTACTTTTATTGAGACTGTATCACCAACCTCCGACACCATAAACTTTTCCCCATAACGAACGAGGAGAGCGCCATGGAAATCGACTTACGATCAGGAGAAGTTTGCCTGCAGCACAACCAGCCGGTGCGGCTAAGCGATGCGCATGGACTGCGCGTGATCTGTACCGCTGGAACCATCTGGATCACCGTACCCGGCGAAACCTCAGATATTTTTCTGAACGCCGGGCAGTCCTACCGAATTTGCTGCAACCAACTAGCTTTGGTGGAAAGCGTAGGCAGTGGAAAAATCAGGCTGGAGAAACCACCACGGATTGGCTCACTAAGCGAAGCTTTTCGCGCCATACAGCGCACGATGCTGTGCCAAAGCGGAATCAGCCTGTCCAAGGCTTGAACAGCTTGACGAAAAAAAGGCCGGGAATCCCGGCCTTTCCACATTCTGTTGCTTAACCGACCCA
>CAXYZX010000206.1:0-4176 GCA_964293845.1 uncultured Dechloromonas sp. | reverse complement strand
ACATCGCGCTGCGCGGCCACACCACTCAAGAAAGGATCAACTGCCTAGCGCTATTGATCCTTTTTTGTTTTTTGGCCAGAAATCCTCTGTGCCAGCTTTGTACTTTGAAGAGAAGCAATACCTGAATGCAAACAGAAGTTAAAGAGAAACCCGTCTACGCGATTGCCGCAGCTGTCCAACTGCCCAGCGTCAGCGACAGCGAGTTCGAGTCCTCGCTGGCCGAGTTGCGTGAACTGGCAAAAACACTCGGTTACACGGTCGTTCGCACCTTTGTCCAGAAGCGTGCCGGATTCGACACCACGGGCTATTTGGGGATTGGCAAACGGCAGGAAATTGAACATTACGTAAACCACGAAGCCGAGTGCGAGATCGAGAGCATCCTCGTCGATCATGAAATATCACCGTCGCAGGCGCGCAATCTGGAAAAGGAAACAGGTTGTGGTGTGATGGACCGCACCATGGTCATCCTTGAGATCTTTCACAATAATGCGCGCTCACGTGCTGCCAAGGCGCAGGTTGAAATTGCTCGTCTTGGCTACATGGCGCCACGCCTGCGCGAGATGGCGAAGTTGGCCGGGCCACAGGGGCGGCAGCGTAGCGGTGTCGGCGGTCGCGGGGCCGGCGAGTCGCATACCGAACTGGACAGGCGCAAGATTCGCGACCGTATTGCCGAGCTACAACTTGAAATCCTGGCCATGGAAGCCGAGCGCAAGACACAGCGCGCTCGCCGCCAGGAACGTCAAGGCTTGGCCAGTATTGCCCTGGTCGGCTACACCAACGCGGGCAAGTCCACCTTGATGCGGGCACTGACCGGCAGCGAGGTGCTGGTTGCGAACAAGCTCTTCGCTACACTCGATACGACGGTTCGTGCGCTTCATCCGGAAACGGTGCCGCGGGTGCTGGTCAGTGACACCGTTGGTTTCATCAAGAACCTGCCGCACGGGCTGGTCGCCTCATTCAAGTCAACGCTGGACGAGGCGCTGGATGCCTCGCTTTTGCTTCACGTCATCGATGCCAGTGATGCCGGCTTCGAGCGTCAGCTGGAGGTCACCGACAAGGTGCTTGAGGAGATCGGCGCCGACGTCTTGCCGCGCATTCGCGTCTTCAACAAGATTGATCATGTCGGTGATCTGGCGGCGCAGGCTGAATGCGAAGCCGCCTTGCGCGCCCAGTACCCGGATTGTGTCGTGATGAGTGCTCGTCGCCCGGATGAAGTCGCCAGACTACGCCAGACGATTGTTACGTTTTTCCAACAGGACCTCGTCGAGGATGAGCTTTTCCTGCCCTGGTCGGCACAACAACTGCGTGGCGAAATTTATACCAACTGTGAGGTGCTGGAAGAGCGTGCCGACGGAGATGGAGCCTTCTTCCGTGTGCGTGGTGAGGCGGCGGTTTTGGTACGCTTGCGCGAGCAATTCGCCCTGCTTGGCTGAATTCAGGCGCTTGCTGCGGTTGACCGTAGTAAACGCCTGAAATATTGATCTCAGGGCAAAACAAGCTCTTGCGTCATGCAGCAATAGACAGCCCGCCACGCTGCTCGTGTTCCTTGTGGCGGATTGCTGCACGCAAAGCGACTTGCTGACCGGCGGTAATCATTCGTTGACCGGCATTCCATTCGTACTGAACAGCACCTGCATGGACTCCCGCACGGTAAAGCGCTTCCGCGAGTTCGTTTAGATCTTGTTGTTCGATACGTTTGCCATCACTCAGGTTGGCAATAAACTCATTCTTGAAAAATGTGACGGTTGCTTGAATAGCCATGTCATTTCCTCCGATGGCTCCAAGTTACCCCTTGGTCATCGGAGTGACTGTGGCAAATTACACAGCCGGGGAAAAAGATGAGGTTGGTCGAAAAAATAAAAATACGGATTGCCTACTCCGCGACCGGCTTGACCCGACTTGCAGCCAGCTTGGCGCGCTCCCGGGCTTGCGTAACATCACTTCCATTGGCCACCGCCACGCCCATGCGCCGTTTTTTGAAGGATTCCGGCTTGCCAAACAGACGCAGATCGCTACGCGGGACGCTCAGGGCCTCAGCGACGCCTTCAAAGGCAATGCCGTGATCTTCCATGCCGCCGTAGATGACGGCCGAGGCGCCTGGCTCGCGCAGGCCGGTATCGACCGGCAGACCAAGGATGGCGCGGGCATGAAGTTCAAATTCCGAGAAACGTTGCGAGCAGAGCGTGACCAAACCGGTATCGTGCGGGCGGGGGCTGACTTCGGAAAACCAGACCATGTCGCCCTTGATGAACAACTCAACGCCGAAAATGCCACGTCCGCCAAGGTTGCCGGTGACGGCAGCAGCGATTTGCTGGGCTTTTTCCAGCGCGCTGGGCGTCATGGCTTGCGGTTGCCAGGATTCGACGTAGTCGCCGGACACCTGAACATGGCCGATGGGTTCGCAGAAGTAGGTCTGCACCACGCCTTTTTCATCGCGCGCCCGGACGGTGAGCAGGGTGATTTCGTAGTCAAAATCAATCACCCCTTCAACAATGATGCGCCCCTGATTGACTCGGCCACCGCTTGCCGCGTAATCCCAGGCCATCTGCACATCCTGCGGACCGCGCAGCATGGATTGTCCCTTGCCGGACGATGACATGACCGGCTTGACGATGCACGGATAGCCAATGCCGCCATCAATTGCCGATTGAAGTTCGGCCAGTGTGTCGGCAAAACGGTAGGGGGAGGTGGGCAGGGCGAGTTCTTCGGCAGCCAGGCGGCGTATGCCTTCACGGTTCATCGTCAGTTTGGCGGCACGGGCGGTCGGGATCACTTCGGCCAGTCCTTCTGCCTCAATTTCGACCAGCGTGTCGGTGGCAATGGCTTCGATTTCCGGTACGACCAGATGCGGCCTTTCCAGTTCGATCAGCTGGCGCAGTGCCTTGCCATCGGTCATGGAAATGACGTGGCTGCGATGGGCAACCTGATGTCCTGGCGCATTTTTGTAGCGATCGACGGCGATCACTTCGACGCCCAGGCGCTGCAGGGCAATGATGACTTCCTTGCCAAGTTCGCCGGCGCCGAGGAGCATGACGCGCAAGGCGCTGGGGGAAAGCGGGGTGCCGATTTTCATGGAGTTCTCCTGAGCAGTGTAGAGCGTGGGGCGCGAGTCCCGGCAATCTATTGGCTGGCGGTTTGGGCGTCAAGCCAGTCACGATAGAATGCGACCGACTTGTTGAGCCATTACCCGGTTTTTGAAGGAATTGTCATGTCATCCAGCAAACCTCGGCTTTCAACCACTGGATCTTCGTTGACCGCAACATTCTCCACCGCTTGTTCAAGATTGCTCGCTCTGGCTGCGCTATCGCTGGCCTTGGCCGGTTGTGCCGTTGCGCCGTCAACATCGACTTTGCCGCTGGCCGTCTGGAGCCAGCACGGGCCGGCGGGGCAGTTGGCGGTGCGGGCAATTGTTGCTGAAGGCTTGCCGTGCCCGCTGGCTAGTGTTGAAAATCAAGCGCGGAGCATGCGCGTGCGGGCCGGGGGCAACGGGAAAACTGCAGCGGACAACGATAAAAATCCGGCTTTTGAGCCACCCTTCGCGGTTACCTCGTGCGAAATCGATGTGCTGGCCAGCACTCGTCAGGTCGAGGTTGCTGGCCAGCCGGTGGCGCTGCCCAAGGCGACTGTCCAGCGCATTGTCCTGCTTGGCGATACCGGCTGTCGGATCAAGATATCGGCCAATGGCCAGGGGGATCCGCTACAGGATTGCAGCAGTGTGGATGCCTGGCCGTGGGCGCGTATTGCTCGTGCTGCGGCGCGCGAGAAACCGGATCTGGTCATTCACGTGGGTGATTACCACTACCGTGAATACTGTGAAGACCCGCTACGCTGCACGCCCTTGCGTGAGCGCGGTGTGGTTGTCAGCTATGGCTGGGTCGGCTGGCAGGCCGACTTTTTTGCCCCGGCGGCCCCTTTGCTGGCGCAGGCGCCGTGGGTCTTCGTCCGTGGTAATCATGAAAACTGTGATCGTGGCGGCGAGGGCTGGATGCGCTTTCTGTCGCCGTCGCCCTATTTGGCGTGCACCGATCAGCGCTCGAAAACTGCGACACGCTCGGTGCTCGGCAATAATTTCACCGCCGATGCCTGGAGGCTCGATATTGATGCCGGCCTCGGCTTGGTTGTGGTCGACAACGCGGGGCACGAGGATTATCGCCCTGTGCAGGAGACACCGCAGGA
>CAXYZX010000205.1:0-4208 GCA_964293845.1 uncultured Dechloromonas sp. | reverse complement strand
AAGCGTCTGGCCAGCAAGGAAATGGAGCCGAAGGGCGCACCGAAGACGATGACCTACCCGGTTGGCGTTCAGGCGGCCTACGATGCGACCAATCTTTATGTTCGCCTGACCTTCAAGGCACCAGCTGGCGGTTTCGATCATTCCGACAAGGAAAACGAAGTCAAGGCGACGGTAATGTTCCCCGATGGCAAAGTGCCGATGGGCGATCAGGTCGGTTGCTGGGCTGCTTGCCATCAGGATGCCAAGGGTATGCCAGCCGGCAAGGAGAAGACCAAATACGCCACGCCGGGCACCATGGATCTGATGCAGTGGAAGAGCAGCGGCAAGTCGGTAGATGGTTTCGTCGCTGACAAGCGCAACATGGAAGGCGGCAAAGCGGGTGCTACCGCTGAAGGTGCCAAGGCCGGTGATACCTATACCGTGACCTTTACCCGCAAGCTGGCTGGTGGTGTGACACTGGCGGCTGGCAAGGCTGTGCCGTTCGGTATCGCCATCCATGCTGACAATTCAGCAGGGCGTTTCCATCACGTTTCCTTCGGCCACACGATTGGTCTGGGTGCTGACGGTGACGTGAAGGCTGCCAAGCAGTAATTTCGTTTGCCTTCCGGAGTCATGATGCATACCGGATGGTTGATGCTGAAAAGAGCGCCGCTGCTGTTGGCGCTCTTTTCTCTTTCTGCGCTGGCGCAGAATGTCACTGAAGTGCGCATTGAAGGCTATAAATTCGTGCCGTCAGATGTGACAATTAAGCTTGGTGATAGTGTGCGCTGGATCAATCTTGAGAAACGAACCAGCCACTCAGTCGTTTTTCCGGCCGAGGGCGGTTTGGAATCGGAGAGAATGTTCCCTGAGGAGTCTTGGGAGCGTCGCTTCGAGAAAGCAGGGCGCTATGAATATCATTGTGGTCCACACCCTGAAATGAAGGGGCTGGTCGTTGTCAGCGAATAGATTAATTTTTGGCCTGTTTTTGGTGTCGACCACAACCGTCTGGGGCGCTACACCAACATTTGCCAGTCAGCCTGATGCTGGGCGGCAAAAAGAACTGGTACGCCTGGTGCGCCAGGATTGTGGCTCCTGTCACGGTATGACGCTACAGGGGGGGCTGGGCCCGGCTCTGTTGCCGGCGAATTTGAAGGAAAAGCCAGCTGAAGGTCTTGCAGCGACCATTTATTATGGTCGGCCAGGCACACCGATGCCGCCCTGGAAGCAGTTCATGTCGGAAGCCGAGGCGGCGTGGATCGTTGAAAAATTGATGTCAGAATTCCCCAAGTGAGGATGTGATGCGTTTGCTCCTGAGTTTTATTCTGGCCCTGCTACTCGCCGCCTGTGCTGGTCCCCAGTTGCGCGGCACCGGCGATCTTGGCCTGATCATCGAGCGCGCCAGCGGCCGTGTTACCTTGGTCAATACCTCGTCCCGCCAGCCTTATGCGCGTATTGATGGACTTGGTGACCTCTCGCATGCTTCTGCCGTTTATTCCCGTGATGGCCGCTACGCCTTTATCTTTGGCCGTGATGGCGGGTTGACCAAGATTGATTTGCTGGAAGCACGCATCGTCAAACGCGTGATGCAATCCGGTAACGCGATCGGTGGTTCCATCTCGCAGGATGGCCGCATCGTTGTCGCGCAAAACTATACGCCGGGCGGCATCAAGGCCTTTGATGCCGAAACGCTGGAACTGCTTTCGGAAGTGCCAGCCGAGTACGCACCTGGCAAGTTTTCCAAGGTGGTTGGTCTGGCAGATGTGCCGGGCAACAAGTTTGCTTATGCCCTGTTTGAAGGTGGTGAAATCTGGGTGAGCGATTTCAGCAATCCCAAACAGCCGACAACCCAGCGTTACCCGGCCGGCCTGCAGCCCTATGATGGGCTGGTTACGCCGGATGGCCGCTACTTCCTTGCCGGGCTCTTCGGTGAGGATGGCGTCGCCATGCTTGACCTTTGGCAGCCGGAAAAAGGTGCGCGCAAAATTCTCGAAAATTACGGACGTGGTCAGGAAAAATTGCCGGTATTCAAGATGCCCCACCTGCGCGGTTGGTCTGTCGCGCAGGGCAAGGCCTACTTGCCGGCAATCGGCCGCCATGAAGTGCTGGTCGTCGATGTGGCGACCTGGAAGGAAGTTGGCCGGATTGCGGTGCGTGGCCAGCCGGTTTTCGTCATGGCGCGGCCTGACGGGCGCCAGGTCTGGGTCAATTTTGCCTTTCCGGATAATGGCAAGATGGATGTGATCGATACCTTGGCTGGCAAGGTGATCCATGCCTTTGAGCCGGGCAAGGGCATCCTGCACATGGAATTTGCGCCGCGCGGTGAAAACGTCTGGCTTTCGGCGCGTGACGACAACCGAGTCGTGATTCACGATACGGCGACCTTCGCCAAGCTGGGCGAGATCGCAGCAGATAATCCCTCCGGTATTTTCTTTACCTCACGCGCCGTGCGCATCGGTTTCTGATGAACAATACCTTCGAATTCCGCCTGCTTAACGAATTCCAGCGCGACTTTCCGCTCTGCTCTGCACCCTTTGCTGAATTGGCCTCGCGCCTTGGCGTGGGGGAACGGGTCGTGCTGGGCAGCCTGGAAAAGCTCAAGCGTGAAGGAAAAATTTCCCGCGTTGGTGCCGTCTTCGCTCCGAAGCGAATTGGCGCGTCTACGCTGGCAGCAATGGCTGTCCCACCGGAGCAGCTGGTCGCTGTCGCCGCTGCGGTCAGCCGCTTTGCCGAGGTTAATCACAATTACGAGCGCGAGCATCGCTACAACTTGTGGTTTGTCGTCACAGCATCCAGTGAAGGTCGTTTGCAGGCTACCTTGGGGGCCATTGAAAAAGCCGCCGGTTATCCGTTGCTGGCCTTGCCTTTGGAGGAAGAGTTTCACATTGATCTTGGTTTCGGCTTGCATGCCGGGGCAACCAAGCGAGTGGCTGCCTCCAGGCCCGTTCTTCCCGCCGTGCCAATTGACGAATCCGGGCGTCGCCTGGTGTCGGTGCTGCAGGAGGGTTTGCCGCTCTTCATGCGTCCCTTTGCCCTGATCGCCGAACGCATCGGTGCTTCAGAGTCGGACGTGCTTGGCCGTATCAGGCGCTGGCTTGATGATGGCGCCATCAAGCGCTTTGGGGTGGTTGTACGCCATCAGGAGCTGGGTTATACGGCCAATGCAATGGTGGTTCAAGACCTGCCCGATGATCGCGTCAGCGAAATTGGCCGGATTTTGGCTGAAGAGCAGGATGTCACTCTTTGTTACCGTCGGCCACGGCGCCTTCCGGATTGGCCCTACAACCTGTTCTGCATGATACATGGACGTGACCGCGCCGAAGTCGAGGGCATCATTGCGGACCTGCGTCGCCGTCATGGCCTGAACGAATTCGATCACCAGGTATTGTTCTCGTTGACCCGTTACAAACAGAATGGAGCGCGCTATGCGTGAACTTGATGCGGTCGACCGCCAGATTATCGATAAATTACAAGGCGAATTCCCGATTTGCGAACGTCCCTATGGCGAAGTCGCCGCGCGCCTCGGAATTGCCGAAGATGACCTCTTGTTACGGCTTGAGCGCTTGCTTGCGGACAAGGTGTTAACTCGTTTCGGCCCCATGTTCCAGATCGAACGCATGGGAGGTGCCTTCGTGCTGGCTGCCCTGGCTGTTCCGGAAGCACGTTACGAGGAGGTCACCGCACTGGTCAATGCCCTGCCGCAGGTTGCTCACAACTACCGTCGCGAGCATCAGTTGAATATGTGGTTTGTGCTGGCTACCGAAACGCAGGACGGTATTGGTGCGGCTATCTCGCGTATCGAGGCGGATACAGGCCTGCCGGTTTATGCCTTCCCCAAGGAGCGGGAATTCTTCGTCGAAATGAAACTGGAGGCACGGGTTTGATGGACGAAATCGACCGTGCGCTGATCGTTGCCACCCAGGCTGGCCTGCCTCTTGTAGCGCGGCCCTACGAGGCGATTGCCGGGAAAGTGGGGATCTCTGAAACGGCGGTCATGGAACGTCTGAGAGGTTTGCTGGCGACTGGCATGATTCGGCGTATTGGTGCCGTACCCAACCATTACGCTATCGGCTGGACGGCGAACGGCATGACGGTATGGGATGTTGCTGACGAGCAGGTGGACCGTATTGGCGCTTTGGTTGGTGCCTTGCCCTTCGTTACTCATTGCTACCGCCGCCCGCGTGCCTTGCCGGCCTGGCCCTATAACCTGTTCGCTATGGTGCACGGTA
>CAXYZX010000204.1:0-4217 GCA_964293845.1 uncultured Dechloromonas sp. | reverse complement strand
TAATTCACTCCAGGCCCCGGACAAACGACAACGCGCCACGCACGCAGGACGCGGCGGCACAGGGCGACAGGGGCAAACAGGGAATGTGCAGAAATCATCGGGCTATTGTGCCGGTAATTTGTGCGCTGCGTCAATTGCGTTTTGATAGGCCACCCGCAAACGGCCTACCAGTTCCGGAATGCGCTTTTCCTCCACCATGCCGTAACCGAGCACCAACCCGTTGCGCGCCAGCCCCGGCATTTCCGGCGCGTAATATTCACTCAGGGCACGTGCCGTGACGCCGAGTTCGACTGCGTAACGGACGATTTCCGTATCGCGCGGCCCCTCCGGCAGCAGCAAAGTCAGGTGCAAGCCGGCGGCGCCGCCGAGTATCTCGGCATCTGCCCCAAAAGCTGCGTGCAAATTCTGGCGCAAGGCATTCTGGCGTGCCCGATAATGCGCTGCCATTTTTCGTTGATGGCGCGTCAGGCTGCCACTTTCGAGAAAACGGGCAAGTGCGCGCTGTTCGACAGCATGGCCAGAGCGATAGAGGCTGGCCAAACCTTGGCCGAAGGCGTCAGCAATCGATTGCGGCACCACCAGGTAAGCCAGGCGCAAACCCGGATAAAGCAGCTTGCTGAAAGTGCCGACATAAACCACTGGCGCACCATCCTGCAGTCCCTGAATGGCGGGCGGCGGGCAATGGCCGGGCTGGGCATGGTTGAAGTCGCTGTCGTAATCATCCTCGATGATCCAGCCGCCACCGATCTGGCGCAGAAAATCGAGACGCCGCTCCAGACTGAGCACCGAACCCAACGGATATTGATGCGCCGGGGTCAGGTAGATCAGACGCGGTGGTTTGCGTTGCCAAAGCGTTTCATCCGGCGTCATGCCGGCACCATCAACCGGCACCAGTTCTAGCTTCAGACCGGCGGTCTGCATGGCCGTCCGGGCCGCCGGATAGCAGGGATTTTCCAGCCACACCGTGTCGCCGGCATCAGCCAGCAGACGGGCACAGGCATCAAGCGCCGTCTGTGCCCCGGCCACCACAAATACCTGCGCTGCCGTACAACTCACCCCACGGCGTGCACGCAGATAATCGGCCAGCGCCTGACGCAAGGCCGGCTCACCACCCGCTGCGGCATAAGTGAGTTGCCGGGCGCTGACTTCGCCCCAGGCCTTTTGCAACTGACGCGCCCAACTGGCCCACGGAAAAGCATTCAAATCGGCAACGCCGGGGGCAAAAGGCAAGACGTCATCACCCTGCCGACTCTGCAATTGGCCGGCACGTTGCGCCAAGCGCGCATGACCCTCGCTCACGCCTTGCTTGGTTGCCGCCCGGCCCTGCGCCAACGGCAGATTGGCCACCCGCGTACCACGCCGGTCAGCCTGCAGGAATCCTTCAGCGACCAGTTGCTGATAGGCATAGAGCACGGTATTGCGCGCCATGGCGTAATCAGCGGCCAGTTGTCGGCTGGGCGGAAGCTGCGCACCGGGAACCAGCACGTGGGCAAGAATCGCCTCCTTGAGCAAGCGATAAAGGTGCTGCTGGCGTGGCACGGCCTCCGTCGTCGTTTCACTCAGTGGCTGAAGAATATGGGTAAGCAAGCTCTGGCTCCAAATAGTTTGAGTCTTGTGGCACTAATCATAGTGCCACAGCGCAGCTATCCTTGCCTTACCCTTGATTAACCGGAAACCAGCATGAAAAGCACAGCGCCCAGCGCACGTACCGAAGTACGCCGCAAGCCGCAGCGCGGCCATTACGACAGCGCCACCATTCAAGCCATCGTCGATGCCGCCTTCCTCTGTCACATCGCCTTCACCGACCAGGGCTGCGCGCATTGCCTGCCAACCGCCTGCTGGCGCGATGGCGAATTTCTCTACATTCACGGCGCCAACAACTCGCGCCTAGCCAACGCCCTGCTCGCCGGCGAATGCTCAGTCTGCATCAGCCATCTCGACGGGCTGGTGATGGCCCGCTCAGCCTTTCATCATTCGATGAATTTCCGCTCCGTGGTGATCTACGGACAATTTGTTACGGTCGACGCTGAAAAAGACAAGAAAATTGCCATGGCTGCGTTCATCGAACATATCAGCCCGGGTCGCAACGCCGTCGCCCGCCCACCGAACGCAGCCGAACTGGCCGGCACACGCATCCTGCGCATCCCGCTCGCCGAAGCCGCTGCCAAAATTCGAAACTGGGGCGTTGAAGACAGCGCTGAAGACATGAACATTCCGGTCTGGGCCGGTGTCATTCCACTAAGCACGCAAGTTGGCACCCCACAACCCGAAACCGGCAGCGCCAGCTATCCACCGCCTAGCCTGCCAAAGGCACTTGAATCGGAGCGCACATGAGCCGCATCAAAGTCGCCATTTTTATTTTTCCGGGCGTCGAAGTTCTCGATTTCGCCGGGCCTTACGAAGTATTCACCACTGCCAGCCGGGTTCATGCCCGTATGCATCCAGCAGCGCCCCAACCATTCGAGGTCTTCACCATCGCGCAGGATGCGCAACCGATCAAGGCCCGGGCCGGGCTGGCTGTTTTGGCGGATTACACCAGCGCAACGCATCCGCCGATTGATTTGCTGATCGTCCCCGGTGGCGTTGTCACTGAGGAACTCAACAAACCTGCCATCATCACCTGGCTGGCAGCAACCGCAGCGCAAACGCAGATAACCGCATCGGTATGCACCGGCGCCTTCCTGCTCGCCAAGGCCGGTTTGCTCAACCGCAAACGGGTGACGACCCACTGGGAAGATATTGCCGATCTGCGTCACGATTTCCCGGCACTTCAGGTCATTGACAGCGCACGCTGGGTGGATGAAGGCGAGATCGTCACCTCGGGAGGCATCTCGGCCGGTATCGACATGAGCCTGCATCTTGTCGAACGGCTGGCCGGACGCGAGTTGGCACTCAAGACGGCAAGGCAAATGGATTATCGTTGGGAAGAAAACTGCTGAATCGGCGAAGGCTGTGTGCCCTGAGCCGACTGCTCATTAAGCTGCCACAGTGAATGGGCTATCAAGCGACAGTCCTGCCAATAATTTATGTATATCTGACGACATATCTACGCTTGTGACGCGCTAGATAAAGGAATTTTTACCATTTTTTTATATCCCCACCCCCAGCTTTTTCGAAAACTTTGATAGCGCTTTTCCTAGTATGACCCTGTCGCAATACCAACATGGGGAGTACTTATGGATGTCGTCTATCTCGCCGGTATCGGGCTGTTCTTTGTCCTGATGCTCGGTCTCGCTGCCGGCTGCGCCCGGTTGGGCGGTGCCAAATGACCTGGCTTTTCGTTCTTAGCGGCGCCGTCGCCGTTGGCCTGCTGGTCTATCTGATCGCTGCGCTGATCAACCCGGAGAACTTCTCATGAGCAATCATGCCTGGATACTTCTCGGACTTTTTCTGGTCGTGCTGTTGCTGACCGTCAAACCCATGGGGACTTACATCGCCAACGTGATGGAAGGTCGCTTCCGGTTGGCCGGCAAGATCGAAAGCCCGATCTATCGCCTGTGCGGCATCCGCCAGGACGAGGAAATGGGCTGGCTGAAATACGCCTTCGCCATCCTGTTGTTCAATGCCCTCGGCGTCTTTGTGGTGTACGCCCTGCAACGTCTGCAGGCCGATCTGCCGCTCAACCCGCAGGCATTGGCCAATATCAGCCCGGACTCCGCCTTCAACACGGCCCTGAGTTTCGTCACCAATACCAACTGGCAGGGCTATGGCGGCGAATCGACCATGAGCTACCTGACCCAGATGCTGGCGCTGGCTGTGCAAAACTTCCTGTCAGCTGCCACCGGTATTGTCGTTGTCATCGCCCTGATCCGCGGCTTTGCCCGGCACAGTGCGAAGACGGTCGGTAACGCCTGGGTCGATTTGACCCGCATCACACTGCACGTGTTGCTGCCGATTTCCGTCGTTTACGCCGTTTTCCTGACCAGCCAGGGCGTCATCCAGAATTTCGACGCCTACAAGGAAGTCACGACGCTGGAAGTGACCAGCTTCGAGACCCCCAAACTCGACGCTGCCGGCCAGGCGCTCAAGGATGACCAGGGCGCCATCGTCACCGAACCGGCCCAGACGCAAAGCCAGACGCTGGCCATGGGTCCGGTTGCCTCGCAGGAAGCGATCAAGATGCTGGGCACCAACGGTGGCGGTTTCATGAACGCCAACTCTGCGCATCCCTATGAAAACCCGACGCCGCTGACCAATTTCATCCAGATGCTGTCGAT
>CAXYZX010000203.1:0-4228 GCA_964293845.1 uncultured Dechloromonas sp. | reverse complement strand
CCATTCGACGGCTCGATTCGCTCCGTTGTACGAATCCCAAAGGTAAAGCCGTGCCAGTCTTCACCTACCGGAACAGTCCATGAAAAGGTTGAGAAGGTTCCAAGAAACTGTATGGTTCCATGGCCCTCGTTACCAATCAACTGATCACCCAGCCCTTGCTCCAGCGCAGTAGTAGTATTCCCACCCCAGAAACCTGCACCCTCACTGACGATCATAAATGGTGAGTCAAAATCATAGATAGTATTGCTGCCATTCTGGCCAAGACTAACGATAGCCATAATCGGATCCTTGATTGCCTCAGACAGCGTGACGCGATAAGTCTGCTGTTGGCCGCCGATGAGGGAGACGATATCAGTGCCCGGAGGTGCGTTACTAACCTGAACGCTAGTGTAAGGCGTAGAAGGATTCCAGTAGTTTGTCCCACCGTTTGTCTGGGCAAACTTGAAACTGCCCGCCGATCCATTCGCGTTAATGGCGGCAAAATTAACGCTCACCGTTGAGGCATCCGGGAGAGTAATTAAACCAGATGCGGTGCCAGCACTCGGTGAAGCCGTCAGCCAATCGACATAGTTGTATTGCGCAGCGGATGCGGCAGACGAAAGGGCTACGAATCCAACGACTAGTGCGGCCTCGCCAATGCGCTTCAACAGCAACGAATTAAGTAGACTCATTTCAATTACTCCAAGTGTCGTATCATCATTTTGGCAAAAACTTCAATAAAAAATAAAGCACTATTGATGCCAATGATTTTTATTACAAATAATCAATTAGTTAAATAAAATTTAGCGACTCGGATTCACTCTGTGTAAAAAATACCGACAGAAAGCGACTAGCCTATTCCATTCACGAACAAGAACCGACCCGCACCCTGTCGAGTACACCTGATCGAGTCGAAAAATCGCCAGAAACAGACTTTCATGCCACTCAGTAACGCACCCCAACCGGCGGCGTGAAGGAATCCAGCGCGTTCAGGTAAGCCGCACGGGCGAAGGCACTTGGGTTGGGCAGGTTTTGCTGGCTCATTGAACCTTTAAGCTGCGCCACGGATTCGTATTCGTGCGTTTCCATCCAGTCGTTCACACCAGCGAGTACGGTTTTCAAGGCTTGTGGCCCATTGAGCAGCAGGGCGCTGGCCATGTGCACGGCATCGGCGCCGGCGAGCAGCATTTTCAACGCATCTTCTGGCGTATGAACGCCACCGGTTGCCGCCAGCGTCAGGCCGGTACGGCCGCGCAGGATGGCGATCCAGCGCATGGTGAGCAGGACATCAGCCGAGGTGGACAATTGAACGCGGTCAACGACGGTCAGCGAGGCCAGATCGATATCCGGCTGGAAGAAGCGGTTGAACAGGGAAACGCCTGCGGCCCCGGCCTTTTCAGCCTGCTGGACGAAATTCGGCAGTGATGAAAAGAATGGCGAAAGCTTCATGCTGACCGGTATGCTGACTACCGTTTTCAACTCACGCAGCAGCGCCAGGTAGTGATCCTCCAGCGCCTCGCCGCTGATCAGCGGGTCGCCGGGCATGAACCAGGCGTTAAGTTCCAGCGCATCGGCGCCGGCTTCCTGCATTTCCTTGCCGAGTTCGACCCAGCCGGTGAGCGAGGAACCGTTCAGGCTGGCGACGACCGGGATGCTCAGGCGCTGCTTGAGCAGGCTGATCTGCTCAAGATAGGTGTCGAGCTTGCTCTGGTAGTCATTGGCAAATGGCAGGTGGCCGGCCGATTCACCAAACGACGAGGGATTGACCAGGAAGCGGTCGATCATCTTTTCATCGTTGCGCACGTCTTCCTCGAACAGCGAGTGCATGACGATGGCGGCGGCACCGGCATCTTCGAGGTGCAACACCGGATCGAGATTACGGCTGAGCGGCGTCGATGAGGGAACCAGCGGGTTCTTGAGCTTCAGGCCGAGATAGTTGGTGGATAGATCAAGCATTTGGCGCCTCCTTCTGTTCAGCGGCTTCCCTGTCCTTTTCGGCAATCACGACTTCCGGCACGGCCATTTCAGCCAGTTCAAGATATTCCTGATGGCGCAAACGGGCGTCCTTTTCGGCCTGCACCATGAACTGCTCGGCAGCTTCCGGGTTCTGCCGTTCAAGGACGGTGAAGCGTGCTTCATTGCGCGCGAAATCGCGGAAGGGAATGCTCGGTGCGGCACTATCAACCGACATCGGGTGCTTGCCCTGTTCACGCAGACGCGGGTCGTAGCGCAGCAGCGGCCAGTGGCCTGACTTGACTGCCAGATCCTGCTGACTGTGGTTGTGCGACATATCGACGCCATGGGCAATACACGGGCTGTAGGCGATGATGATCGAGACGCCGGGATAACTTTCAGCATCGATAAAGGCCTTCAGCGTGTGCGTATCCTTGGCCCCGTAAGCGACCTTGGCGACGAAGACGTTTTCGTAATCCATGGCAATGCGCGCCAGATCCTTCTTGCGGTTCTGCTGCCCACCCGCCGCGAACTTGGCGACTGCGCCACGCGGCGTTGCTTTGGAGTTCTGGCCGCCGGTATTGGAATAAACCTCAGTATCGAGCACCAGAATATTGACGTCCTGACCTGAGGAAAGCACGTGGTCGAGGCCGCCAAAGCCGATGTCGTAGGCCCAGCCGTCGCCGCCGATGATCCACACACTGCGTCGGATCAGGGTTTCGGCAATTGCCGCCAGTGAAGCGGCTTCCGGGGTGGCGAGATGGCCGAGCTTGGCCAGCAAGGCGGCGACCCGCTCACGCTGTTCGTGGATGCCTGCTTCGCTGGTTTGATCTGCATTGAGCAAGGCGCTTACCGTATCGTCACCAACTTCCAGCGCCAGGCCACGCAACTGGGTGCGTGCGGCATCGGCCAGCTGGTTGGTGGCGAGGCGCATGCCGAGGCCGAATTCGGCGTTGTCCTCAAACAGCGAATTGTTCCAGGCCGGCCCGCGCCCAGCGCTGTCCGTGGTGTAAGGCGTCGTTGGCAGATTACCGCCATAGATCGACGAACAGCCGGTGGCATTGGCAACCATCATGCGGTCGCCGAACAACTGGGTAGCGAGGCGAATGTAAGGTGTTTCGCCACAACCAACACAGGCGCCGGAAAACTCGAAATATGGCTGCAGCAGCATGGAACCGGGCAGCGTGCCGCGCTTGGCGAGGCGGCGGTCATAATCGGGCAGCTTGAGGAAAAATTCCCAGTTTTCGGCTTCCGGCTTGCGCAGCGGCGCTTGCTCGGCCATGTTGAGTGCCTTGCGCGAAACATTGGTTTTGTCGCGGATCGGGCAGACCTCGACGCACAAGGTACAGCCGGTGCAATCCTCCGGCGCTACCTGATAGCTCATGCGCGAGCCGGCCGGGTAATCCTTGTTGCGCGCCGCCATGTGCTTGAAGGTAGCCGGGGCGTTGTCGACCAGTTCAGTCGGGAAGACCTTGGCGCGAATTGCTGAATGCGGGCAGACGAAAACGCACTTGCCGCATTGCGTACACAAATCGGTTTCAACAACGGGGATTTGTAGCGCCAGATTGCGCTTTTCGTACTTGGCGGTGCCAGTAGGCCAGGTGCCATCGACCGGGAATAGCGACACCGGCAGCGAATCACCCTTGCCAGCGATCAGCGGCAACGTCAGGCGACGGACGAACTCAGTGACTTCCTTCGAGGCAATGGCGTGAACCTCTTCATTAATGGCAGCGAGATCGGTCGGCACCACCACTTTGTTGAGACTGGCCAGCGTCTTGTCGATGGCGCGGTAATTCAGTTCGGCAATGCGCCGCCCCTTACGCCCGTAGGTTTTTTCCACGGCGTGCTTGATCGCAGTGATGGCGTCTTCTTGCGGCAGGATGCCGGAGATGGCGAAGAAGCAGGTCTGCATCACGGTATTGATACGGCGCCCCATGTCGGCTTCGAGCGCGACCTGATAAGCGTCGATGGTGTAGAACTGAATGTCTTTTTCTATCATCTGGCGCTGCATTTTGGCCGGCAGCGTGGCCCAGATTTTCTCAGTCGACAAATGCGTGTTGAGCAGGAAAACCGCGCCCGGCGCGGCATGCACCAGCAGATCGTGGGTTTCGAGGAACAAGGGCTGATGGCAGGCGATAAATTTGGCATCGCCATCGCCGGTCAGGTAGGCCGAGCGGATCGGCTGTGGGCCGAAACGCAGGTGGGAAACCGTCATTGCCCCCGATTTCTTGGAGTCGTAAACGAAATAACCCTGCGCGTAGAGCTCGGTTTCGTCACCGATGATCTTGATCGAATT
>CAXYZX010000202.1:0-4231 GCA_964293845.1 uncultured Dechloromonas sp. | reverse complement strand
CCCTTTTCAATGGCTTGAGGCATTCCCCATGTTTTCCGCGAAAGACACCCTGGCAAAAGTTGATTCTGAACTCTGGCAAGCGATGCAGGCTGAAGTGCAGCGTCAGGAAGACCACATCGAACTGATCGCGTCCGAAAACTACGTGAGCAAGGCCGTCATGGAAGCCCAAGGCTCCCTGCTCACCAACAAATATGCTGAAGGCTACCCGGGCAAGCGCTACTACGGTGGTTGCGAGTACGTTGACGTCGCCGAGCAACTGGCCATCGACCGCCTGAAGAAGTTGTTCGGCGCCGAAGCGGCCAACGTCCAGCCGAACTCAGGTTCGCAGGCCAACCAGGCCGTGCTGATGGCCTTCTGCAAGCCGGGCGACACGATCATGGGTATGAGCTTGGCCGAAGGTGGTCACCTGACCCACGGCATGGCCCTGAACATGTCCGGCAAATGGTTCAACGTCGTTTCCTACGGTCTGAACGAAAAGGAAGAAATCGACTACGACAAGATGGAAGCGCTGGCTCGTGAGCACAAGCCGCGCCTGCTCATCGCTGGTGCCTCGGCCTATTCGCTGCGCATCAATTTCGAGCGTTTCGCCAAGGTGGCCAAGGAAGTCGGCGCCATTTTCATGGTCGACATGGCGCATTACGCTGGTCTGATCGCCGCTGGCTTCTACCCGAACCCGGTGCCGCATGCTGACGTCGTGACCTCGACGACGCACAAGACACTGCGCGGCCCGCGCGGCGGCATCATCCTGATGAAGGCCGAGCATGAGAAGGCGATCAATTCCGCCATTTTCCCCGGCCTGCAAGGCGGCCCATTGATGCACGTCATCGCCGCCAAGGCGACGGCGTTCAAGGAAGCGGCCACCCCTGGATTCCGCAACTATCAGGAACAGGTTATTGCCAACGCTCGCGTCATGGCTCGCGTGCTCTCCGAAGAGCGCGGCCTGCGTGTGGTTTCCGGCCGCACCGAAAGCCACGTTTTCCTGCTTGATCTGCGTGCCAAGAACATTACCGGCAAGGATGCCGAGGCGGCATTGGGCCGTGCCCACATCACGGTCAACAAGAACGGCATCCCGAACGACCCGCAAAAGCCTTTCGTTACCTCCGGTATCCGTATCGGTTCGCCAGCCATGACGACGCGTGGTTTTACGGAAATCGAGGCGGAGCGTGTGGCTCATCTGGTGGCTGATATTCTTGAAGCGCCGAACGATGAAGCGGTTGCCGCTAAGGTGCGGGCTGAGGTGGCGGCAATTTGCGCCAGGTTCCCGGTTTACGGCGCTTAAATGAAGTGTCCTTTCTGCGGTGCTGAGGATACGGCAGTTGCCGATACCCGCTTAAACGACGAGGGTGACCTCGTTCGTCGCCGTAGAAAGTGCAATGCTTGCGATAAGCGTTTTACCACCTACGAGCGGGCGGAAATCCGCCTGCCGCAGGTGGTCAAGAAGAATGGGTCGCGTACTGAATTCAGTCGTGACAAATTGCGCGCCAGTCTTGAACTGGCCTTGCGCAAACGCCCGGTGTCGACCGATCTGGTTGATGGCGCCATCGCTGAAATTGAAGAGAAGCTGCTTAGCGCCGGCGAGCGTGAAATCACCTCGCAGCAGGTGGGTGAATTGGTCATGCGCGAGTTGAAGAAACTCGACAAGGTGGCCTACATCCGTTTTGCCTCGGTCTATCGCAATTTCGAAGATGTCGATGCCTTTTCCAAGGCAATCCGCGAAGTCTCACCAACACCCAAGAAAAAATGAGTTTTTCTGCCGTCGACCACGGCATGATGGCTCGTGCCCTGCAATTGGCCGAACATGGCCTATGGACGACCTCACCTAATCCGCGCGTTGGCTGTGTGCTGGTGCGTGACGGGCAGATCGTCGGCGAAGGTTGGCATAAACAAGCCGGCGGGCCGCATGCCGAAGTGAATGCTCTGCGCGCTGCCGGTCATTTTGCGCGTGGCGCTACGGCTTATGTCACGCTGGAGCCGTGCAGTCATTACGGCCGCACGCCGCCCTGCGCTGAAGCCTTGATTGCGGCTGGCGTTTCACGCGTGGTTTCGGCAATGACCGATCCCAATCCACTGGTTTCCGGGCAAGGTTTGGCGCTGTTGCAGGCAGCCGGGATAGCAACAGCCAGTGGTCTGCTGGAGAACGAGGCGCGTGAACTTAACATCGGTTTTGTCTCGCGCATGAGTCGTGGTCGGCCGTGGTTGCGTCTCAAAACGGCGGCCAGCCTTGATGGCAAAACAGCATTGAACAATGGCGTCAGCCAGTGGATTACCGGCCCCGCTGCGCGGCGTGACGGGCATCGCTGGCGCGCCCGAGCCTGTGCCATCCTGACTGGTATCGGCACCGTGCGCGATGATGATCCGCAACTCAATGTGCGTGATGTCGAAACGACGCGTCAGCCACTGCGTGTCGTAGTCGATAGCAAGCTTGAAACGCCGCTCACGGCGCGTATTTTGCAAGGCGGGCCGGTATTGATTGTCGGTGCGCTCGAAAATCTGGAAAAAATGGAAATGTTGCGGTCGACTGGTGCCGAGGTGCTGATTTTCCCCAACGCTGCCGGCAAGGTTGAACTCAAGGATTTGCTTGAGGAGTTAGGCCGGCGTGGGATCAATGAAGTCCATGCCGAGGCGGGGTTCAAGCTCAACGGCTCCTTGTTGCGTGAAGGCCTGGTCGATGAGTTGTTGCTTTATCTGGCGCCCTGCCTGATCGGCCATGCCGCAAGCGGGCTGTTCAATTTGCCCGAACTGACTAACTTAGACGGCAAGCACCAGTTGCAGATTCGTGATCTGCGGCAAGTTGGCGAAGATATTCGCCTGATCGCCCGCTTCCGTTAGGTCCGCAGACAGCGCAGCCAGCATCCTTTTTGAATCTTACGCTGCGCCATTCCATCTCCAGCGTATCAAGCAGCAACAAACGGCCGGTCAGCGACTCGCCGATGCCGGCTAGCAGTTTCAGCGCTTCAGCCGCTTGCATGGTGCCAATAATGCCAGTCAACGGCGCAAAAACACCCATCACCGCACAGCGTACTTCCTCGACATCGTCACCTTCCGGAAACAGGCAGTGGTAGCACGGTGAATCATCACGGTGCAGGTCGTAAACGCTGATCTGACCATCGAAACGGATGGCCGCACCTGAAACCAAGGGCTTTCGGTGATGTACACAGGCCCGGTTGATGGCGTGGCGTGTCGCAAAATTGTCGGTGCAGTCGAGGACGATGTCGGCAGAAGCGACCAAAGTATCCAGCGCCGCGCCCGATAGCCGTTGCTGCAGCGGGATGATTTGGATTTCAGGATTGATGGCGCTCAGCGCCTGCTTGCCGGATTCGGCCTTGGCCATGCCGACGCGTGCCTGGGTGTGCAGAATCTGGCGTTGCAGATTGGTGAAATCGACCGTGTCGTCATCGACCAGCGTTATTTTTCCGAC
The DNA here is from genome assembly GCA_964293845.1 of uncultured Dechloromonas sp. Taxonomy (GTDB): domain Bacteria; phylum Pseudomonadota; class Gammaproteobacteria; order Burkholderiales; family Rhodocyclaceae; genus Azonexus. The sequence continues at coordinate 813 of CAXYZX010000202.1, read as the reverse complement.
ACCAGCCGAGGCAAGATAAAGCGCCGCCGGTGAACCCAGCCCGCCGGCACCAATGATCAAGGCATGAGCATTGAGGATACGCTGCTGGCCTTCTATGCCCAGTGCGTCAAGCAGGATGTGGCGGCTGTAGCGTAGTAGCTGCTCGTCAGTCACTTGTACTCACGCCACTCCGGCGGGGTGTCATCGTGGTCGCCGTGTGGGTGTTGCTCCCAGGCTTTGCCATAGGCTTCCTGTGAGGAGCGCTTCATGCGGCGCTCGGGTGCATCCATGTTGTGTAACTGGGTGTCTTCGACGTAATAGATGAGTGCCCGGGTGAGCTTGCTCATCAGCGTATTGTCGAGGTGAAAACCCTTGTCGACCAGATGTTCGTCCAACTCGCGCAGGGTGTGATTGGTCAGCTCATAAGTGACGCCTACCGAACGTTTTTCGTATTTCGGATAGACGTCAACTTCGTCAAGATGCTTGAGATCATCTGCCGCCTCGGGCACTTGCCCGGGCGGGAATTTCGAGAACAATATCTCGCGTTTTTTTTTGAGATCCGGGCCGCTCATCATCCCTCCCGATGAAGTATTACTGGACCTTATTCTGCATGATCTGCAGGCCCTTGAGAAGGTTTATCGCCTGCTGGAACTGATGGTCGGCCTTGCTGGCGTATTCGAGGCGGGCGGGCAGGTCATCCTCCGACTCGTCCTTGCCGCTCTTGTCCTTGGCGCCGGGTTTGCTGCCTGGTTTTGCCTGCGACTTGCTGACCTCTTTCGCCGCTTCTTTTTCCTTTTCCTTGTCATTGGACAGGTGGCGGTCAAGGTCTGCTTC
>CAXYZX010000201.1:0-4251 GCA_964293845.1 uncultured Dechloromonas sp. | reverse complement strand
CGGTCACCTTCAAGACGGACAAGAATTTCCGGCGAAGCACCAACCACATGGAAATCCTCGAAATCGAAGTAGAACATGTAGGGCGACGGATTGAGGCTGCGCAGCGTGCGGTAAAGCGCCATCGGGCTGGCATGGAAAGGCTTGGTCATGCGCTGCGACAGCACAACCTGCATGACATCGCCTTCGGTGATGTAGTCCTTGGCCTTGAGCACGGCTTTTTTGAATGCCGCTTCGCCGAATGTGGAAACGGCAGCCTCGGAGTGAGCGGGTTGTTCGTTCGGTAAAGAAACCGGAGTCCGCAGTTTGGTCAGCAAATCTTTCAGGCGCGCCCGCGCTTTCTGGAAGGCGCCGGGGAAGCCTGGCTCGGCGTAAACCACCAGCGTCAACTTGCCGGAGAGGTTGTCGACCACCGCAATTTCTTCGGAGAGCAGTAGACCGATATCCGGCGTACCAATGTCGTCCGGCTTATTGGTGCGCGTCAGCTTGGTTTCGACATAGCGCACGGTGTCGTAGCCGAAACAGCCGACCAGACCACCGCAGAAACGCGGCAAACCGGCCTGTGGCGCAGCACGGAAGCGCGTCATGTACTTGCCGATGAATTCCAGCGGATTGGTATCGTCCTCGCGCTCGGCTATGCGGTTACCAGTTAGCACCAGCACCTGATGGCCATTGACGACGATGCGCGTCTGGGCGGCAAGGCCGATGATCGAGTAGCGGCCAAAGCGCTCGCCGCCCTGCACCGATTCGAGCAGGTAGGTGAAAGCCGCATTGGCCAGTTTGAGGTAAATGGAGAGCGGTGTATCGAGATCGGCAAACGTTTCCAACGTCACGGGAATACGGTTATAGCCTTGCGCGGCAAGCGCGTTGAATTCAGTTTCAGTCATGGGAAAGCCTCGAAAATGACAAGGGTGTTGCGTTCTGGTGCATTGCGCCGGAGCGGCGCGCGAAGGGAGATCAGGGGCGCCAGCGATGCCAGTCCTGAGCACCGTCGAAGGGCCAAGCTTGCCATTCGTTCCAGAGTCGCAGAATCATCATTTGTGTTTGAGGTCTTTAAAAGTAAGGGCTTGCTGGTAAGCGACAAGCAGATCGGATACTAGCGCATCGCAATCGGCACTGTCCACCGGCTCACCTTCGTTGTAGCCGTATGGCACTGCATAGGCCAGACAGCCAGCGGCGTGGGCGGCATGGATGTCGTTCAGGGAATCGCCGATATGAAGATTGCGGTCAGGCCGCACATTGAACAGGCGGCAGGCATGCAGAATGGGTTCAGGGTGCGGTTTCTTGTGCGCCGTCGTGTCACCGGAAACAATCACGTCAAAATAGTCGGTCATACCCATGCGTTCAAGCAGGGCCTCGGTGAACATGCCCGGTTTGTTGGTCACCACACCCATTTTCAACCCACTGGCTTTCCAGGCTTGCAGGCCTTCGAGTACCTCCGGATAAATCAGGGTGAATTGGCCGTTGACCGCAGCATAGTGCCGTTTGAAGGATTCGATACCCTCATGCAGTCGCTCGGCTGATGGCGGCTGGGCATGGGTCAGGCAACGCTCAACGAGGACCGCCATACCCTTGCCGACGAAGCTATGTACTTCTGCCTGGGTCCGCGGCGGCGCACCGATTTCTTCCAGCATCAGGCGACAGCCTTCAGCCAGATCGGCGATGGTATCGAGCAGCGTGCCGTCAAGATCAAAGGTAACTGATTCGAAATGCATGGGATTCGACCCTCAGACTTTTGCCAACTCGCCGCGCAGCGCAGTGATGATAGTGTTGTAGCGCTGCGGATCGCTCTCCTTGCCGGCACCATAGACAGCGGAACCGGCAACGAAGGCATCAACCCCGGCACGAGCAATATCGGCGATGTTTCCGACGTTGACCCCACCATCAATCTCCAGACGAATCCGGCGGCCGCTTTCCTTTTCATAGGCATCGAGCTTGGCGCGTGCCTGGCGGGCCTTGGCCAACGTGCCGGGAATGAACTTCTGACCACCGAAACCCGGGTTCACACTCATCAGCAGGATGACGTCGATCTTGTTGAGCACGTAATCCATGTAGTCCAGCGGTGTCGCCGGATTGAAAACCAGCCCCCCCAGACAGCCGGCATCACGGATCAACGACAGGCTGCGATCCACATGATCTGAAGCCTCCGGATGAAAGGTAATGATATTGGCCCCGGCCTTGGCAAAATCGGGGATGATGCGATCTACCGGTTTGACCATCAGATGCACATCAATCGGCGCCGTGGTGCACGGGCGAATCGCCTCGCAAACCAGCGGCCCTATGGTCAGATTGGGAACATAATGGTTGTCCATCACGTCAAAGTGAATCCAGTCGGCCCCCGAGGCGATGACGTTGGCCACTTCCTCGCCCAGCTTGGCGAAATTGGCTGAAAGAATACTCGGTGCGATGACGAAATCTTTGGCTGACATGCTGCTTCCCTAAACAAAAGACAGACGAAATTATCCCATGCCCGACACCAACAAGTACCAAATCGAAATTCAGCCGCTGCCGCAATACGTTCCCGACCAATCCGACCCGGATAATGGGCGCTACGTTTTTACCTATACCGTGATCATCAAAAACATTGGCGAAATTGCTGCCCAGCTGGTTTCGCGGCACTGGATCATCACAGATGGCAATAATGAAATCCAGGAAGTGCGCGGCCTCGGCGTCGTTGGCAAACAACCGCTACTGCAACCCGGCGAGAGTTTCGAATACACCAGCGGCTCGGTACTGACGACGCCGATCGGCACCATGAAGGGCAGTTACCAGATGGTGGCCGAAGACGGCACCCACTTCTCAGCCGAGATTCCTGAATTCGTCCTCGCCAGCCCGCGCGCCCTGCATTGAGCCTCAAGCACACCTATACGCTGATCGCCCCATTTTACGACGCGGCAATTGGCCGGTTAACCCAGGCGGCGCGCAAGCGAAGCCTGTCAGCCTTACCTGAAAAACCGGGCCGCATTCTGCTCGCAGGGGTCGGCACCGGGCTTGATCTGCCGCACTTGCCACTACAGCATCACTATGTTGGCCTGGATCTCAACCGGGCCATGCTGCGTCGCGCCCTGCCCCGCGTTGGCCAATTCGATTTTTTGCCGGTTCAGGGTGACGCCCAGCGCCTGCCTTTTGCCGATAACAGCTTCGATAGTGCGGTATTGCATTTGATTTTGGCGGTTGTACCGCAGCCGGCGCACTGCTTCGCAGAAATTGCTCGGGTACTTAAACCGGGCGGCGAGGTTTTGGTCTTCGACAAATTTCTGCGCCGCGGACAAACAGCTCTGTTGCGCAGACTGGCCAACCCGCTGATGCGTCGTATTGCCACGCGGCTTGATGTGGTCTTTGAAGATCTGTTATCGGAAGCGCCCAGCCTGACGCTGGCACATGATCAAGCAGCGCTGGCCGGCGGCTGGTTCCGCATTATCCGGCTCAGGAAGACCTGAGCATCAAGCTTCGACGTCTTTGCCCAGAACATCCTCAATCCACGCCAGCATCAGGGTGTAAGTCACCGCCAAGACGACCGGGCCAACAAAGATACCGATCAGGCCAAAGCCAAGCATGCCACCGATGACACCGGCAAAAATCAGCAACAACGGCAAATCTGCACCTTTTTTAATCAACATCGGGCGCAGCACATTGTCGAGCATGGTTACCACCAGACTCCACACCAGCAGGGCACTCGCCCAAGTGGTATCGCCGGTCCAGAACATCCAGCCGACCGCCGGAAAAAGTACCAGTCCGGGGCCGATCTGGGCAATGCAAAACATCAGCATGACTGCGGATAGCAAGGAGGCAAAAGGCACGCCGGCAACCGCCAGACCGATGCCGCCAAGCACGGTCTGAACAATCGCGGTAACACCAACGCCCAAGGCGACACCGCGAATCGCCTGACCGGCCAGAATGATCGAATTTTCGCCACGCTCACCGGCCAGACGACGACCAAAACGACGCATCATGCGGGCCGCGGTCTCGCCACTGGAGTAAAGGATGACGGCAACAATCACCACCAGCAAAAACTGAATTAGCATACCGCCCAAGCCACCGACTTGCCCGAGCACCCACTTGCCCGTATCGGCAGCGTGCGGCAAGACTTTGGCCAGAATACCGGAAGCACCACTAACAGCCAGTTGAGTCCACGATGCGGAGAGCTTTTCGCCGATCAAGGGCAGGGTCGCGACCCAATCCGGTGGCAAGGGCAGACCGTTTTCAGCGAAGGACCTGCCGGCTGCGGTCAACTGCTCGGAATGCTCGGAAATT
>CAXYZX010000200.1:0-4266 GCA_964293845.1 uncultured Dechloromonas sp. | reverse complement strand
GATTTACGGTAGAGCGCCCCGCCACTGGCGGCATGCACCAGGCTACCGAGCAGGCCGGCGGCGAGCGGTGCTTCAAAAAGCACCGGGAATTCGCCGGTTTTGACCTTGCGGCCGTTCAGACGAGCCACCGCACGCTCGGCGGCGATGCGCCCGACCGTCGCTGGATCGTTGAGTTCGCTGGCCAGGCGGCTGGTGGTGTACCAGTCGTCGCGCTGCATGGCGTCCTGCTCACCGGCGATCACCGAGCACGAAATATAGTGGCGTGACGTCGGGTAGCCGCCCATGAAGCCGAGGCTGTTGGCCGAGACGAAATGCGCCTGCTGGGTTGAAACCGAAGCGCCTTCCGAGTTGCTGATCAACGGGCTGCTGGCGTAGGCGGCCTGTTCGCAGAGGCGCGCCGTCGCGATGGCATCTTCCACGGTCAACGCCCAGGGATGATACAAATCCAGATCCGGGCAATCCTTGGCCATCAAGGCGGCATCGGCGAGGCCGGCGCAGTCGTCCTCGGCGGTAAAGCGGGCAATATTCAGCGCCGCCTCGACCGTTTCACGCAAAGCCTGTGCTGAAAAGTCTGAGGTACTGGCGTAACCCTTGCGTTGACCGGCATAGATGGTGATGCCTATGCCTTTGTCACGGTTGAATTCGATGGTTTCGACTTCATCGCAACGGACGCCAACCGATTGCCCGAAACCTTCCGAAACATCGACCTCGGCAGCCGTTGCGCCCTTTTCCCGGGCATGTTTAAGCACGTCCTCAGCCAGTTGCTGCAGGGTGGCAAAGGGATAGGAAAAGCTGGCAACTTCAGGCATGAATGGGGCGTCCGGGCTGGAAAATCGCTATCATAGCAGCCCGAACCAGCCAGCCCCGACCGCGCATCATGCATGAAGAAGATTTCACCGAGAGTACCAGCCGCCCTTCCAAGACCAAGCAGAAGGAGGCAATGCACGAATTGCGCGACCTCGGCGAAGAGCTGGTCGACCTCCCGCTCAGCCAGCTGAAGCGTCTCGGGCTGCCGGAAGACCTCTATGCCGCCGTCCGCGAATGCCAGAAAATCACCGCCCACGGCGCCAAGCGCCGGCAGGTGATGTACCTCGGCAAATTGATGCGCAGCGCTGACGATGAACCGATCCGTGCTGGCCTCGCCCTGTTGCGCGGCGAGTCCGTAGCCGAAAATGCCCGCCTGCAGCGCCTGGAGCGCATGCGCACCCGTCTTCTGGCTGACGAAACCATGCTTACCGAAATCGCCAACACCTGGCCGGGCGCCGACATTACCCACCTGCGCCAGCTGCGCCGCAATGCGCTGAAGGAACAGGAGGCGAGCAAGCCGCCGAAAAACTTCCGCGCCATTTATCAGGTGCTGAAAGAACTGGACGATCAACTGCAAAAAGAAAAAGCTGAAGATGCCGGTGAATGAAGAACTGGTCATCGGCCTGGTGTCGATCAGTGACCGCGCCTCAAGCGGCGTCTATGAAGACAAGGGCATTCCGGCCCTGCAGGAATGGCTGAATAGCGCACTGACCACCCCGTGGCGCGCTGAAATTCGACTGATTCCCGACGACCAGCCAAACATAGAAAATACGCTCAAAGAACTGGTCGACCGCAACAATTGTCATCTGGTGCTGACCACCGGCGGCACCGGCCCGGCCTTGCGCGATGTGACGCCGGAAGCGACACTGGCCGTCGCCGACAAGGGAATGCCCGGTTTCGGCGAAGAAATGCGCCGCATCAGCCTGAATTTTGTACCGACCGCCATTCTCTCGCGTCAGGTTGCGGTGATCCGCAAACGGTCGCTGATCATCAACCTGCCCGGCCAGCCGAAATCGATCAAGGAAACCCTGGAAGGTGTGCGCGACGCCGAGGGCAAGGTCACGCATGTCGGCATTTTTGCCGCCGTGCCGTATTGCATTGACCTGATCGGCGGGCCTTATGCCGAAACCGATGAGGCGGTGATCAAAGCCTTCCGCCCCAAGTCGGCAATCCGCAGCAAGTAATTACTGGTCGTCAGCGACCTGCCGATAGCGCGCCACTTCGTAATCGACAGTCTGTTCAACCTGAGCCACGGGGTTGAGCAGAAAACGGCGCCCATTTAGCTGATACTCCAGGCTTTCGCGCAAATCGAAGGAATTGGCAGGCAGGACCACACGTACCTCGCCCACCACACCAGCATCCTGGACGAGCAAAGCTGGCAAGGTGGACGCGGCACCATAACTGGATGCCGTACGTGGCCGGCACTCGATGGCCACCGCACGTGTTGCCAAGGTCTGAATACCGACCCGTGCCTCGGTTTCGGTTTCTCGGTGATAGCGCCGAACGATGCCGAGCAGCCAGTTTTCGCCGCCCTCCGGCTGCATGGCCAGCAATGCGCCGACCTTGAGCCATTCGCCGGGAATATTGCTCAATATCGTACCAAAGCCACCACGACTGACGTTTTCAACCACCCAGCTTTCAATTTGCAAACCGGTCGGACGACCACCAAACTCTTCGGAAAAAACCACAAAGGCATTGATCAGGCCATTGAGCACCGAAATACGATGCTTGACGCGATGCCTGTCATGCGAACGTTGCGGCGGCATCGGGGCAAGATAGCTGACCAGATGCTGGAGAACCGAAATCAGCATTTTGGGTGGGAATAGCCCGCCCAAAGCAACTTCCGCTGGCAACTCAATGCCCCGTTCCAGATCACCCAGCAATGCCTTGAGCAAGGCGTGCGCGCCGGCCGGTTTGAAAAAGCGCTGAGACGGCATGGCCTGGGCGGGCATACGCGCCATGCGCTGCGGTGGGTGCGGCAACACGAGATCCACCCAATAGACACTATCCGGCTGTGCATCAATGGTGAAGGCAAAACTACCGAGAAAATGCTCGATCAAACGCTCGGCCAATTCAATTTCTATGGGCAACAAGCTATCCATCGATGCAGCCTGAAAAGCAACCGCCTTGATGTACTCGGCCTGCACACTAGTCATGCCGGAATGGTTGCTGTACGCCGCTACCGGGCGCGTCGCTATACCCTGCTCTTCGGCCAGCAGAAGTACATGCCCCATGCGTTTCCAGACCTCGGCCGGCGATGGGCCATAGTGGAACTGCTCCCACTTGACCAATGCCGCCAGGGCAGCGGCCAAACGGGTAGTTAACATGGGCAAAGCCTGCTTGATCTGCTCGCCGACCTTGCTTTTCTGGCCGACCAGAAGCAGACAACGTTCGTAGGCTTCCGCCACCTGCAGCCAAAAGCCGTGATTGAGCGCCCACAGGCGCTTTTCATCGTTACGCGTCAGGCGGACAGTATGCAGATACTCGCGTGCCAAACGACGCAAGTGCGGCTGCGCCGCATCATCCAGCTGGCGTATGGTCTCGAACAGGCGCTCAGGCGGAAAATCATTTGCCCCGCGCAGCGACTCGATCCAGCCGAGCACCTCATCAAGTGCCCGAAAAGCGTTGTCACGCGGCACCTCATCGATAACCCGTTTGAGTTCGCGAGCATCGGCTAGCGGATGACCATCCTTTTGGCCAAAAATCCCGCCCAGATTCCCCAGTTTGTTGAGCATTCCTTCTCCCGCATTTACGAGCCAGTGGCTGTTATTCGGGCAGTTTAGCCGCTCAAGATGGAAACCGGCGTGATCAATTTCCTCTGGCGAGCCAGTCTTTGAGAAAGCATATGCCGGAGACGACGCCAAAGCCGGTTTGATCCGTAGTAATGGCTCCCAGAGCATCTTTACAACTGGCGGCCGGCACAACCACCAGCACCTGGCGCATTTTCTTGAGTGCATTCCGATCGCGGAACACCGCACAAGTTTGCAGCATGTAAAATCCGGCATCTAATTCGTTTTGGCATTTCAGATCCATGCAGCAATATCTCGATCTCATGCGCCACGTGCTCGACCACGGGCACGACAAGTCCGACCGCACCGGCACCGGCACGCGCTCCGTCTTCGGCTACCAGATGCGCTTCGACCTCGCCCAGGGCTTCCCGATGGCGACGACCAAGAAGCTCCATCTCAAATCCATCGTGCACGAGTTGCTCTGGTTCCTGCAGGGCGACACCAATATTGCCTACCTGAAAGCCAACGGTGTTCGCATCTGGGACGAATGGGCCGACGAAAATGGCGATCTCGGCCCGGTCTACGGCAAGCAATGGCGGCGCTGGGAAACCCCGGACGGACGCCTGATCGACCAGATCAGCCAGCTCGTGCACAGCCTGAAAAACAACCCGGACTCCCGGCGCCACATCGTTTCGGCGTGGAATCCCGGCGATGTCGACAGCATGGCGCT
>CAXYZX010000199.1:0-4384 GCA_964293845.1 uncultured Dechloromonas sp. | reverse complement strand
GGCGACATCGTGCTTCGTCCTTCGGCCAGTATCGGTATCGCCATGAGCGAGCCGGACGATTATCCGCTCGGGTTTCTGGAGCGGGCAGACCGGGCGATGATCGATGCCAAGCGCCAAGGTGGCAATCGCTTTGTGATTTCGGGTGACGAAGCGGTGCCGGGGCGTTTGGGGGTCGAGCTGGCGCGCCGCGAGCTGATGGTAGAAAGTGTGCTGCACAGCGCTCTGGAAAACGGCAACCTGCAGCTGCACTATCAACCCATCATTTGTCCGGGTGGTCGTCTTGAGGCGGTCGAGGCATTGATGCGGTGCACTGATCAGGGAACTCAGATTTCCCCGAATGAATTCATTCCGGTTGCCGAAAAAACCGGCCTGATTGCCCGCCTGGGGGAATGGAGCCTGATGCAGGGCGCCCTGTGTGCGGCACGCTTGCGTGATCAGGGGCGGCCGACCAAGGTGGCGATCAACGTCTCGCGCGCCCAGTTGCTGTCGCCTGGCTTTCTGCCCGCGCTGCACGGCGCACTGCTCTGTGCCAATGTGGCGCCGCAACTGATCGAACTGGAACTGACCGAATCCTTGTTCATGGATATTTCGTCCACGGTGCAGCTCAACCTGCTCAGCATTCGCGAGGCGGGCGTCGGGCTGGCCATTGACGATTTTGGTACCGGCTACTCCTGCCTAGCCAACCTGAAAGATTTGCCGGCAACCAAGCTCAAATTTGACCGGGCATTCATCAGTGTCCTGCCGGGCGACCGTCGGGCGCTCGCCATCGTCAAGGCGATGACGCAGCTAGGCCGAGAGCTGGGGATGATCGTCGTTGCCGAGGGGGTGGAAACGGCTGAGCAACTGGTTGCCTGCGAGGTGGCTGGTGCCGATGCAACCCAGGGCTATATTCATGCTCGCCCGATGTCGGAAGGCAACTTGCTGGTTTGGATGGCGGGGCGAAAGCGGTAAATGATGACAAATAATATGAATGCTTCACTGTCCGTCGATGAGGTGCTGGAGCAGAGTATCAAGGCCATCGATATTCCTCCACGGCCGCTGATTATTGACCGGGTCAGGGCGGCAATGAGCGAAGAGGTTCCGAATTTCAAGTTGGTCGGCCAATTGATCAGCGCCGATGTCAGCCTTGCTGGCGGGCTGATCAAAACAGCCAATTCGCCGTACTTCGGCTACCAGAGCCGGGCGCGCTCGATCAATGAGGCGCTGCTCATGCTCGGCCTTGAGGCGACTTGCCACGCCATCGCTGCCATCAGCCTGCGCCAGGCCTTTCCCAATAGCGCCCATTACGAACGTTTCTGGGATGCCTCGGCGAAGATTGCCGTGCTTTCAGGCTGGCTGGCTCGCCGTCTTAAAAGGCCAAAGTTGCGGGTTGACGATGCCTACACTTACGGTTTGTTCCGCGATTGCGGGATCGTCATTTTGTTACGGCGCTTTCCTGAGTACAAAAAAACCTTGGACGGTGCCAACAACGCTGCCGTGCTTCCATTTACGGCGTTTGAGCAGAGTGAACTGCCTACTGATCACGCGGTCATTGGTTGCCTGCTGGCGCAAAACTGGTGGTTGCCGGACGAAATTTCTCAGGCCATTCGCCATCACCACGAGCTGGCAAGCATAGCTACGGCCGATTCTGGCGTGCCGCTGGCCAGTCGTTACCTGATTGCCATTGGCCAGACTGCCGAGCACCTTTTGCAGCAAGTGAGCGGGTGCTGCCATACCAAGGAGTGGCCCAAGCTGGGGGTTGCGTGCCTGCGCCTGCTTGATCTGGAGGAGGAAAGTTTGCCGGAACTCTACGCCGAAGTAACGACACTGCTCGGCACGCTGGACTGAGGCAAGCGCTCACGACTGAAGATTTGCCTTCAGCATGTTGCAGAACAGTCGCCCTTGTTCAATTGCGTCATCAAGGGCGATGTGGGTGTGTGGCGCCGGGTCGAACCAGATGGCGGGCATGGCCTGTTTCCCACAGGCGCGATAAGGCTGGCGAAGAAGCGCCATGGCATAGGTCTTGATGTCGATTACCGAGTAGCCAAACGGATTTTCGCCAGCGAACTCGATGAGATACCAATAGACGAAGGGAAAGTCGAAGGCGCTCGGGTAGGCAACAAAAACCGGCTTGCCCGGCAGAGTTTTTAGCCAGGCAACGTAGCGCGGCAGGGCGCTTTGAGGCGCTTCGAGGTTTTTCCTGCAGGCTGCCCAGGCATCCGGCTGGGTTGCCCACCAGGCCGTGGTTTTCGGGTCTGCCTGGGCACCGGGCAGGGTGAATAGATTGCTGGAAAAAGTGCTGATCAGCTGCTTGTCAGCCGTATAGGCGGCCGCAGCGAGACTGAGCATGGAGTGCTTTCCGGGTATTGGGCCATCGGTTTCAATATCGGTACTGACGTAGATTTCAAGCATGCTCATCCCTCTGAAACAAGAGCGCGGTGCGTAGCGCATAGACCATGATGCTGTCGCGCATGATGCCGTAAATTTGGCCCAAAAATCCCGTCGACCGTAACAATTGCCGCTGCGCTTGCCCTTGGCGCTCAATCAGCGTTGGAGTGGGATAATTGGGCAAGTCTGTTGGGCAAGTCTGGATTCAAGAAGAGAGGGAAATCTGTGTTTTACATCGTCGAGAGCAGCAAGTCGTTCTACGAAGCAACGTTTGATCTGGAGCCGGTGGTTCAGCGCCTGGGCTTCGTTATATTGCACGTCCATGATCTGAGCGAAACCCTGCGCCGCAAGGAAATTGGTCTTGATGACGAATGCCGGATATTTGAAATCTGCAATTACCGGATGCTCGAAAAACTGCTTGCCATCGACATGCGCCTCAGCCTGACGCTGCCCTGGCGGATCTCGGTGTACACCGATAATGGCGCGACCAAAATCGGCCTGATGCGACCGGAGCCCATGCTGCCCTTGCTGGGCGCGCACCCCGAACTGGAACGGCTGACCCGCGAGCTTGAAGAAAAGATGGTGCAGATCGTCGATGACGTGCGCTAGGCAATAGATTCCACTCATTACCCCGTCCGAGTTTTATGATTAAGCAAAACATATAGAGGAGACGATGATGGGGGAGAGACTCTGGCTTGACAGCTATCCGGCGGGCATGCCGGCCGAGATTGCCGAGACACCGTTTGCATCGGTGCCGGATCTGCTTGATGAAATGATCCACAAGTTTGGCGACAAACCGGCCTTCCACAATCTTGGCCGCAGCCTCAGCTTCAATGAACTGGATCGCCTGTCGCGTGATTTCGCGGCTTTCCTGCAGGGTTTGGCGGGCGTCGTGCCGGGTGATCGTGTGGCGATCATGCTGCCCAACCTGCTGCAGTACCCGGTTGTCCTGTTCGGCATACTGCGTGCCGGCCTGACCGTGGTTAACGTCAACCCGCTGTACACCGCGCGTGAGCTTGAACTCCAGTTGAAGGACTCGGGGGCCAAGGTCATCATCATTCTGGAGAACTTTGCCAGCATCCTGCAGGAAGTGCTGCCGGAGACAGCGCTCCGGCATGTGATCAGCACCCAGGTTGGCGATATGTTGCCGGTGCCGAAACGCTGGCTGGTCAATTTTGTCATCAAGCGCATCAAGAAAATGGTGCCGCATTGGCAGATTGCTGGCGCCATACCCTTCCTGACGGCGCTGGCACGCGGCAGCAGGGCTGAATTTACTCGCCCCGAAATCACCCATGAGGACATCGCCTTCCTGCAGTACACCGGCGGTACAACGGGTGTCGCCAAGGGCGCCATGCTGACCCAGCGCAACATGCTGGCCAATCTCGAGCAGGTTAGCTTGTGGATTTCCAGCCGCTTCGAGGAAGGCTGCGAGATTGCGATTGCGCCGCTGCCGATGTATCACATCTTCTGCCTGACCTCGACGCTGGGTTTCCTGAAATGGGGCAGCATGATCGTGCTGATTACCAACCCGCGTGATCTGCCGGCTTTCATCAAGGAGCTTGCCAAGTGGAAGTTCAGCGTGATTACTGGCGTCAATACGCTGTTCAACGGCCTGATGAATACGCCCGGCTTCGAGCGACTGGATTTTTCTGCACTGAAAGTGGTGGTGGGCGGCGGCGCCTCGGTGCAAAAGGCGGTGGCCGAACGCTGGCAAAAAATCACCGGTACTTTCCTCACCGAAGCCTATGGCTTGACTGAAACCTCGCCCGGTGTCTGCTGTACGCCGCTGGGGATGCCGTGGAATGGCACCATAGGCCTGCCGGTTCCGTCTACCGAGGTGACGATACGCGACGAGAACTTCAAAGAATTGCCGGTCTGGAATGGTCAGGGCGATATCGCCAAGTGCACCGGCGAGATCTGTGTGCGCGGCCCGCAGGTTATGCGTGCTTACTGGAACAACGCGGAAGAAACGGCCAAGGTGATGCAGGACGGCTGGCTGAAAACCGGGGATATCGGC
>CAXYZX010000198.1:0-4386 GCA_964293845.1 uncultured Dechloromonas sp. | reverse complement strand
GAAAATTCGCCATTGCCGTTGCCATCAAGCATGCCAATGCCGCCGCTGTACCAGGCGCTGCGTTGTTCGCCGTGGGCCTGCAGCCAGTCCAGCGCCGGCGGAGTGGGATAGCCGCCGACGGCCGGTGTCGGATGGAGCGCACGCAACAGATCAAAGATAGTGGTGGTGCCAAGTGCTGTGCCTACTATGCGGCTACGCAGATGACTGACCCGGCCGGCCTGATGAGTCTCGACCGGATAAGCATTCGGTGGCGTTTGGCAAAGGGGGTCAAGGGCAGCAACGATGGCATGGACGACCAGTGACTGTTCATGCTGATTCTTGCTGTCCGCCAGCTCGATTGAGCCAGGCCAGGCGGTGCCGGCCAGTGCATCGGATGCGATCTGTCCATTCTCCAAGCGAAGCAGGCGCTCCGGTGTGGCGCCAAGGAAGGTGCTGGCGCCCTGGCTGAAGGCGTAAATGCAGGCCTCCGCTTGCTGCTCACAGAGCGTTTCCAGCAGATGGCGTGTCGCGATCGGCGCGCTGGCCTGAAGCTGGCGACTGCGTGCCAGCACCAGCTTGTCGAGATGTCCCTGGCGAATATCACGACGGGCAGCGTTGACCCGGGCTACCCAGGCACGTTCGGTCAGCGTACGGTTTGCCTCGGGCAATAGCTGCGGCGAGTTGGTGCGCATCGGTCGAGCGAGAAGTTGGAGCCAGTGGTGCACTGCTTCATCAACACGCGCCCCGGTGGTCGTCAGGATAGCCCGGCAATTTCCGTGGCTGCTTTCGAGAACGATAGAGGGCACCGCGAGCAGTGCGGAGGGCAGATCGCAGTTGCCACCATCAGCGGCGAAAGCAAAGCCGCAAAAGGCCAGGGCATGGCCGGAGTGACGCCAAGTGCGGGTCAGCCCGGCATAGGCGTTGCCAAGTGCCGAGAAACGTTGGTTGCCGTCACTGCTCAGGTGCAAGGCATGACCAAGCCCAAGGCGAAACTCGCCATGCGCCGGCTGGGCCAGATACCAATAAGGTGCATTTTCGGGCAGTAAGGCCAGCCAGTCATCGTAGCCGGTACCAAGATCCAGCGTCAGGCTGACCAGGGTCGAGCCATTTGCCCCTGCGGCCTGTTGCCGCAGGCGCTGAGCCAGCGCGGGGTCGCCGAGTTGCTGGCGCAGTCTGGCATTCATTGGCTTGTACCTGCCGCCAGGCGACGAAGCGCACTGCGTTCCAGCTTGCCCCCCGGCGTCCGCGGCAGCTTGGTGAGATGCACGATGCGCCGCGGCTGCGCAGCAGATGGCAGACGCAGCTTGCTCCACTCGGTGATTTCTTCCGCACTGGCGCTGGCGACGACCAGTGCAACCACCAGATCACCCCAGACCGGATCAGGCAGGCTGGTCACTGCGACATCGCAGATGCCGGGGCAGGCAGCCAGGCAGGATTCGACTTGTAGCGGGTGTACATTGAATCCGCCGCTGATCAGCATGTCATCGGCGCGGCCAGTTACGGTCAACCGCCCGAATTGATCGATTTTTCCAAGATCGCCGGTAGTCAGCCAGCCGGCTTCATCGAGGCCGCCACCGGCAAGGTAGCCAGACATGAGTTGTGGCCCGCGCAGGCGAATACGGCCGTCATCGCTGATGGCCAGTTCGTTGTCGCCCAGTGCCTTGCCGACCAGGCCTTCCTGCCAGGGTCCGTCGGCGGGTATCCAGGTGGCGATCTGAGCGGCACTTTCACTCATGCCGTAACTTGGGTTGAGCGGCCATCCGGCCTGTGTCGCCCGTTCGTAAAGCGGTTTGGCCAGTGCGGCACCACCGATGAGAGCGTGACGCAGGCTGGCTGGCGGAGCGATGCCAGAATCCAGCAAGCGTGCCAGCATGGCGGGGACCAGTGATATATGGGTGACCGGCTGGCGTTCAAAATCCCTGGCAATCGTTGCTACATCGAAGCCGTCATGTAACAGTACCGTTGCGCCGGCTTGAGCGCAGCGCCAGAGGATAGCCAAGCCGCCAATGTGATAAAGCGGCAGGCAAGCCAGCCAGCAGTCGCCGGGGTCCAAGGGCAAACGTTGATTTGCAGCAGTTGCGGCGGCATCAAGATTGCCGTTACTCAGCATGACTGCCTTGGGTTGGCCTTCGCTGCCACTGGTACTGATGATCAGCGCGATGTTTGGGGCAAGAGGGGGGCTCTGATCAGGAATGTTGCGGTCGACCGGCCAGAATGCCCGATTTTTTATGCTGCAGGCGTAGGCATGGAAGGCAAGGTCAAAGGCGCTGCCTTGCACTGCGAAGGCTTCGGGAACGACGCGAATCTGCTCTGCACGATGACTGGCTTCGGCGAACAGTCGGGACGAACTCCAGATTTTCCCGCCAGCGATCAACGCCGGCGCATCCGGCGTTTGGGTGGCGAAATTGGCCAAATGCTGGGCCAGACTGCGAACAGGCTTCATAAGCTACCGATTATACGTAGCTGACTGCCGTGCTCGCAGCGATCCAGATCAAGAAATCCCGGTTTCAGCGTTGTGTGGTGAGTGCCTTGACGGCCAGCCATTCGCCATTGCGCTGCTCCAGCAAATATTCCTCAAGCGCCTCGAAACGGTAGGGCTTGCCGTTCATCAAACCTTGCTCGATGGCAATTGATTTGACGATCAGTTGCTTGCAGGTGGCCTCGGTTTCGCCATCGGCCAGTGTTGCTTCAAGAGAAACGCGGCGTTGCTGGTAATCCTTGAGGCTGGCGATCGAACTCAGCGTACTTTGCACCATTTCCTCACGGCCGAATTCAAGCGTGGTCATCCGGTCGCCACTACGCACGGTGGCTCGCGCAACAATTTCAGGGGCAAAGAGGCCGAGGATGGTCTTGATGTCGCGGCGCATGATGGCTCGGTCAAAACGGCCCAGCCAGGCTTCGCCAATGGTGTGCGGCGGGCAGCCGACGATGGGCGTTGGCGGCGGCTCGGGGGCCAGGTCGGGCGTCGTGCTGGCGAGAGCAGGAGCGACTGTCTTTTGAGTTGGGGCCGGCTTGATCCCGGTGCGGTTCTCCAGTTGTTTCTGGCTGACGGCATCGACGGTTTCGGAATAACGGTCTAGTTCCTGATCAAAGCTGCCTGCTACATAAAATTCGGGGACGCGCGAAAGCAGTACCGGGAGCAGTATGGTCATCAGCGCCCGGGTACGCACCCCAGCCGAGTTGGGGTCGCGGGCAAAGCCGACCTTGCCGCTCTCGATGGCGACATTGCCGCCATTGGCATCAAGCAGGGTGGCGCCGCGATTGACCTTGTCGTAGGTGCCCTGGCGATAGCTGGAGTTGGCCATTTCCGCCGGCAGCACATAAGGCTCGTGGTCGGTGCCGCGGATACCGATGGTGGCAGAAGGGGTGATGATGCGATGATCGTCGCGGTTGAGTTGGCCGATCCAGCCGGTAATGACCCGTAGCGAACCGGTAATCAGGCGCAGGATCTGGCGGTCGGTGGCTTTGCCTTCGGCGGAAAAACGTTCGGGAACAAACTCGGCACCCGGCCGCACGGCCACAATACCGGCATCGCCGGCTTTCAATACGGCTTCGCCGTTGGGTGCGGCGCGTACCTGTTCTCCCACAAAAACGGTGCCGCCTTCGCGCAGTTTGCGCGGCACGCCCAGCTTGCTGGTGGCGAAGACATCGCCGCGCAGGCGCCAGACATTGGCGAAGGGTTTGCCGGTATCAGGGTTTTCCGCCGGGGTGTCGGCGGCGTAGGCCGGCATGATGCTGGCGCAGGCCACCAGGAGGGCCAAGATGATCCGGTCGAAGGTGTTCAGCGCAGAAGATTTCATGAGGCAGCCAGGATCAGAAATGACACTATTTAGTGTAATCCAAACCCACGCTATGTCGACCCGGAAAATCGGGGATAAAGCCGAGACCGGTTTGCGCGGGCAGGTAGAGGCGCCCGCCGGCAAGTCGTGGTGTCCGGCCCGTATCGTTTGCCAACCACTCTGCCGTTGCCAGGCCGTGTGTTGCTTGCGGTGCAATGACCGCTGCCAGTTGGGCGCAGGCGATCAGACCGCAGGCGCTTTCCAGGCTGCTGGTAAGCACGCATTCGACGCCAAGCATTTGGGCGCGCAAGGCGAGGGCAACACTCGCCAGCAGGCCGCCGTTGCGGGCCGGCTTGATGATCAGCCGGCGGACTGGCGGAGACGTCCAGAAATCTTCGTTGATCAGTTGGGTCGATTCATCGATGGCGAGCGGGAAGGCGGCGTTCGCCTGCAATTCGCGAAGTGTGGCAAGTTCGGGGTCGCGCAGCGGCTCTTCCAGTCCTTCAACCGGCAGATCCCTGCATCCGGCGATGAAGGTGACGGCATCGGCCAGCGACCAGGCGCCATTGGCATCGAGGCGCCAAAGGATGCCAGCGGGCAGGGTGCTGCTCAGGTGCTTTAGCTGGCG
>CAXYZX010000197.1:0-4392 GCA_964293845.1 uncultured Dechloromonas sp. | reverse complement strand
GGCATGGCGTACATGATGAAACGGCATGAACTTGCGCCAGAGCAGATTATCCGGGTCGAACGTATCGAGAGTGCCGGTAAGCATTTGCTGGGAATCATTAATGATGTACTCGATTTTTCGAAGATCGAGGCCGGCAGAATGGACTTGGAGTCGATCCCGCTTTCGATTGGGGCGATCACCAGCAATGTTGTCTCGATGGTGCACGAACGTGCTTGCGCCAAGGGTCTGCAGATAAAAATTGAGGGAGATATCTTGCCCTCCAAACTCCTGGGCGATCCAACCCGATTGACCCAGGCGCTGCTCAACTATGTCTCCAACGCGGTTAAATTTACTGAGCATGGAACAATTACCCTGCGGACTCGCCTTGTGGGTGAGGCAGAAGATAGCGCTATGGTATGTTTTGAGGTGCTTGATCTGGGAATAGGGATAGCGGAAGCCTGCATAGGAAGTATTTTTGACGCGTTTCAGCAAGCTGATAGCTCGACGACGCGAAAATTCGGGGGAACCGGGCTCGGGTTGGCCATTACCCGTGAACTGGCTTCGCTGATGGGCGGTGAGGCCGGGGTGCACAGCGTTTTGGGGCAAGGCAGCACTTTCTGGTTTACCGTCAATCTGATGCGTGCATCGGGCGCTGTTGAGCAGATTGAGCAGGATTCCGGGCTACCCGGCGCGGCGCGAATTCTTCGTCAGGATTACAAGGGCTACCGCATTCTGTTGGTCGAGGATGACTATATCAATCGCGAGGTGGCGCTGGAATTTCTGGATGATTTCTGCTTCGATCTGGATATCGCCGAGGATGGTCAGGCGGCCCTTGATCTGGCGCGCGAGAATGACTACGCGCTGATTCTGATGGATATGCAGATGCCCCTTATGGATGGTTTGCAGGCGACTCGGGCTATCCGCAAATTACCAGAGCGTGGCCAGGTGCCGGTCATCGCCATGACAGCGAATGCCTCCACTGACGATCGGCGGCGCTGTTTCGATGCCGGGATGAATGATTTTTTGAGTAAACCGATTGATCCCGATGCACTGAACAAGGCGCTGCTACGCTGGCTTTCAGTTCACGGGGCGCAGCCATCTGTTTGACCGGTATCTTTTCTGTACTTCATTCAAAACAACGGACAAGTTTGCTGGCATTGAGGTGCTGAGTCCTGGGGGCTGAATTCAGTTTGAATTCGTATTGGCTGCTTAGCAAGCCGCCAATGACCGCCGCCTGGTAGGTCATCAGCGACACTTTTCCGATCTCTACGCTAATTGGTTGCCAAGGCGGCCCGGCATTCAATTGATCCATAACTTCCGTCATCGGGAACTGCTGACGGTAAAGGCCAAAGGTGACGTGCGGGATGTAGGGGTATGCATCATCTGCTCTGGAACCCAATGCCTGGCGGATTTTCTCTAGCTTTCCCGTAGCGTCATGAACCGAAAAATAGGCAGCCGATGAAAAGCTGCTGGGGCTGCCGATTTCGAGGGTAAAGGGCGATAGTTCCAGTGCTTGCAGGCGTTCAACCTGGCGCTCAAATTCGTCAGGCGGGAAATCGTCGGCGAAGCACATTTCCTTGCTTGGGAATCCGCTTATATGGAGGGTGATGTGCGGCTGACGGACGTAGTCAGCAAGAAAGTAAGCCGCCATATGACTGCGATAACTCTGGCTTGCCGCAATCAAGGCTGGGAAGTCGAGGGCTAGCGCCCAAATGGCAAAACTGGAGCGCCCCTTGCGCCATTCGACAAAGTCACGCTGCTGGTTGGCGAGCGTCAAACTCGGGGCAAGGTGTTCCATACCGGATCAGCCTGAATAGTGAACTGCCAGCCAAACTGTTGTTTCATCAGCGCTGGTCCAGTCGACCCGATGTCGCCGATGCGCCGCAATATCCAGATAATCTCCAGCCTTCAGGTGACGGCTTTCTGCTTCGTCGGCAAAGCGCAGCCGGGCTTCGCCTTGCAGAAGCAATACCCATTCACCGGTGGGCTGGTCGTACCAGAAATCAGGTGGGCTGCTCTGGCCGGTTGAGACGATGCGTTCAATGCGCAATCCGGGTCGCTTGAGCAGTTCAAAAAAATGCTCATTTTCGAGTGTTGACCGTGGCAGATTGGCAAAAAGATTGTCCATCACACGTGTACCTTGGGCAGGTGTTTCTTTATCCACTGAATGGTGTCATCGACGAAAGTGAAAACGACGGGGATCACCAGCAGGCTGAGAAAGGTTGAAGTGATTAGCCCGCCAATGACGACGATAGCCATCGGGGCGCGGAAGCTGGGGTCGGTGCCGAGGCCAATGGCAATCGGCATCATGCCGGCACCCATCGCGATGGTGGTCATGACGATGGGTCGGGCGCGCTTGCGGCAGGCGTCGAGCAGGGCGTGCCAGCGATCAAGGCCGGGGTTGCCGTCGATGCCGCGACGGGCAAGGATGACATAGTCGATGAGCAGGATGGAGTTTTTGGTGGCGATGCCCATCAGCATGATGAGGCCGATCATCGATGGCATGGAGAGTGCGGTCTGCGTGATGTAGAGCGCCAGGAAGGCACCGGGCACCGAGAGCACCAACGCTGCCAAGATGGTTAGCGGCTGCACGAAATCCTTGAAGAGCAGGACCAGCACAATGTAGATGCACAGGATGCCGGTCAACATCGCCAGACCAAAACTGGCGAATAGTTCGCCCATGGCTTCGGCATCGCCCACCGTGGTTTGCAGAATGCCGGGCGGTAGTTTGCTCAGGCTGGGCAGGGCCAAGGCCAGTTTTTCGACTTCACCGAGTGGTTGCTGGTTGAGTTCAATCTCGAAGTTGATATTGCGCAGGCGGTCGTAGCGGTCGATTTCGGCAGGACCACCAGTGATGCTCAGGGTGGCGACATTGCCGATCATCACCGGGCCATGTTTGCCGGGTACGGTCAACCGCTCCAGCAGGCTCAAGTCCTGACGAGCTTCGGGTGGCAGTTTGACAACAATGGGGATCTGACGCTGGGCCAGGTTAAGCTTGGCGATGCTCTGGTCGTAATCGCCGGCGGTGGCGATGCGCAGCACCTCGGCAATCGCGGCCGAGGTGACGCCCAGGTCGGCAGTGCGTGAAAAGTCGGGGCGGACCACCAACTCGGGGCGCACCAGACTGGCGGTTGAGGTGACCGCGCCAATGCCGGGAATCGAGCGCAATTCCTGCTCGACCGTGCGGGCATGCTCGGCGAGTAGCGGGCCGTTTTCGCTGGCCAGGACCAGCACGTATTTTTCGCTGGAGCCGCCGAAGCCGACCTTGACCTGGACGCCCGGCAAAATCGCCAGTGCATCGCGCAACTCGCGCTCCACCGTCTGTTTCTTGACGCCGCCACGTTCATCGCGCGGCGTCATGTTGATGGTCAGCGTTGCCTTGCGTACCTCGGCGGCACCCCGTGGAGCAAAGGGGTCGCTGCCGGCGGCACCGCCACCGATGGCGGTGTACACCATCTTGACGTTGGGATTTTTCTCAACGATACGCCGCGCCTCTTCGGCGGCGGCGAAAGTTTCCTTGAAGCTGCTGCCTGGCTGCAGCGAGATATAAACCTGGGTTTGCGAAAGATCATCGGGTGGGATGAAGCCAGTTGGCAGCAGCGGCACCAAGGCAAACGAGCCAAAGAAGAAGACCATGGCGGCTAGCGTCGTCTTGATCCGGTGCTTCAGACACCAGGCCGCCCAACCGGCGTAGACCTCCAGCCAGCGTGGTTCGTGATATTCAGATTTGGGCGGCTTGAGGAGGTAGGCGGCCATCATCGGTGTCAGCACGCGGGCGACAACCAGCGAGAAAAATACGGCAATTGCTGCGGTCCACCCGAACTGGACGAAGAATTTTCCCGGTACACCGCTCATGAAGGCGGTCGGCAGGAAGACGGCGATCAGCGTGAAGGTGGTGGCGATCACTGCCAGACCGATTTCGTCGGCAGCTTCCATTGCAGCTTCAAAGGGGGTCTTGCCCATGCGCAGGTGGCGCATGATGTTTTCGATTTCAACAATTGCGTCATCGACCAGGATACCGACAACCAGCGAGAGGGCCAGCGACGAGACGACGTTGAGGGTAAAGCCCATGTAGGACATGACGGCAAAGGCCGGAATGATTGACAGTGGCAAGGCCGTGGCCGAGACAATGGTCGCCCGCCAGTCGCGCAGGAAGAGCCAGACAACGATCACGGCGAGTACGGCGCCTTCGATCAGCAGTGCCATCGATCCCTCGAAATTCTCGATGATCGGATCGACAAAATTGAAGGCTTCGGTAATGGTGATATCCGGGTTGTCGGCCTTCAGTTTTTCCAGCGTCGCCCGCACGCCGTTGGTCACATCGACTTCGCCCGCACCACGCGCGCGAACGATTTCGAAGCCGACCACCGGCTTGCCGTCGAGTAATGCGGCACTGCGTTGTTCGGTTACGGT
>CAXYZX010000196.1:0-4402 GCA_964293845.1 uncultured Dechloromonas sp. | reverse complement strand
TTTTGAAAGACCCTAAGGAAATTTACGCAAAATGAGCACGCATGACATCCTGCACCGTCTCTCCGAGACGCTCGCTTCGCGCCGCAATGCGGACCCGGAAAAATCTTATACGGCGCAGTTGTTTGCCAACGGTCCGGATTCCATTCTGAAGAAAATTGGCGAAGAGACCGCCGAATTGATCATGGCTGGCAAGGAAGGCAAGCGCCTCAAGGTGGTCTGGGAGTCAACCGACGTCATCTATCACGTACTTGTCTTGCTCGCTTTTTACGGCTTGAGTATCGAGGACGTATCTCAGGAAATGCGTCGTCGTGAAGGCATTTCCGGTATCGATGAAAAGGCTGCACGGGGCAACAAGTGAGCGATTGTCTTTTCTGCAAGATCGTTGCGGGAAAAATTCCAGCGAAGGTCGTTTACGAAGATGAGGACATCCTTGCCTTCAATGACATCAATCCGTTGCGCCCCGTGCATGTGCTGGTGATTCCTAAAAAGCACATCACCTCGTTGGCGACGGCTTCGGCGGAAGATACTCTGGTGCTTGGCAAGATTCTCGCCAAGGCCAACGAAATTGCGGCTAGTCAAGGCAGCCCGGATGGCTTCCGTGTCATTATTAATACAGGGCGTGTCGGCCAGCAGGAAGTACTGCATCTGCACGCGCATATCGTGGGCGGTACCGAATCTGTCGGTCCCATGCTCAAACGAATCTAGGAGACAAACATGGGCAGTTTTTCCATTTGGCACTGGTTGATCGTGCTGGTTATCGTCATGCTGATCTTCGGCACCAAGAAATTGCGGAATGTTGGTCAGGATCTTGGTGGTGCGGTCAAAGGCTTCAAGGACGGCATGAAGGACGCTAATGGCGGTGACAAACCGGCCGACCCGGAACCAACTCAGGTGTCTGGTCAGACTATCGACGTTGAAGTTAAGGAAAAAACCAAGTCCTGATGGCTGGCGAGCCTTGCTCGCTACCGGCTTGCTAAAAAATGTTTGATATTGGATTTTCCGAACTTATGGTTATCGGCATCGTTGCCCTGCTCGTTATCGGGCCGGAGAAACTGCCGAAAGTGGCGCGCACCCTTGGGCACTTGCTCGGCAGGGCGCAACGGTACGTCAATGATGTGAAATCTGATATCAACCGTGAAATGCAGCTTGATGAGTTGAAAAAGCTGCAAACTCAGGTTACCGATTCAGCTCGCTCACTCGAAGATTCGGTGCGTAAGGAAATGGATACTGCCCGTTCAGCGGTTGCCTCGCCGGTTCAGTCTGCTGTAGCCGAGCTTGATTCGACGGCCAAGGATTTGGTGTCTACAACGCAGGCAGCCAACGCTACGGCCAAGCCCGTCGCATGAGCGATACGCAGGATAGTTCCGCACCGGAAGAATCGTTCATTTCGCATCTCGTCGAGTTGCGTGATCGACTGTTGCATAGCCTGATTGCTGTTGCCGTTGTACTGGGCGGCCTATGCCTTTACCCGGGGCCGGGCGAGATTTACGATATCCTGGCTGCACCATTGACTGCAGCTCTCCCCGAGGGAACAAAAATGGTGGCGATCGGCGTTATTACGCCCTTCATGGTTCCGCTCAAGGTAACGGCCATGGTTGCCTTCGTCCTGGCTCTGCCGTTCATTCTCTATCAGGTTTGGTCATTCATTGCGCCTGGGCTTTATGCTCATGAGAAGCGCCTGGGCATACCGCTGATTATTTCCAGTGTCTTCCTCTTTGTCTTGGGGATGTCGTTCTGCTACTTCTTTGTTTTCGGCCAAGTGTTTTCATTCATTAACAGTTTCGCCCCCAAGAGCATTACACCGGCACCTGATATTGAAGCCTATTTGTCCTTTGTCATGACCATGTTCCTTGCCTTTGGTCTGGCCTTTGAAGTGCCCGTCGCACTGGTGGTGATGGTCAAGATGGGGGTTGTCACTGTCGAAAAACTTAAGGAGTGGCGTTCCTATTTCATTGTTGGCGCCTTTGTCGTGGCCGCTGTTGTGACCCCGCCCGACGTTGTCTCTCAGCTGGCACTGGCGATACCAATGTGCATTCTGTATGAGCTAGGGATTCTTGCCTGTCGTTTGATTAGCGCGCCGAAGCCGGCAGAGGCTACTGCCACCGCGCAGAGTGATTTTCAGACTGCGGCGGTCGACAGCCAGAATTCGGCAGAAATGGATGCTGAAATTGACAAGGCGGAAGCTGAATTCCGCAAGCTGACCGGCAAGTAATCAGCCGGCTTTTCTGGCTGTTGCCGGCATGGTTGTCAGAGTTTGTATTGGCTCACCTTCCTCGAAGTGCCATAGTGTTCCCGGTGCCATGACCGTCCACGCTTCGTTGTCAGTCAAGGGCAGGGTAGCGATGAGGGCGACCCTGTCATCGGGATTGGTCAGTTCACTGAAATCAACCGTGACATCCTGATCGTTCAGGTGGGCGTGCGCAAAGGGAGCCTGGCGAACGATATAGGCCAGTTTGCTTGACGCGTGTGCGAAAAGGCAATCGCCATTAGACAGCAGAAAGTTGAATTCGCCGTAGTGGGCTATTTCCAGCGTCAGTTCGTGCAGTGCGGCAAATAGCTCGGTGCGTGTTGGTGAATTGCTGCCGAAACGTTGGCGTAGATTCTGCAATAGCCAGCAGAAGGCACGCTCGCTGTCAGTCAGCCCGACAGGAACAAAGCTGCCATCCAGCGGCGGGTTGAAGTCCAGCAGGTTACCGTTGTGGGCGAAGATCCAGTAACGACCCCAAAGTTCGCGCATGAAAGGGTGGGTATTTTCCAGCCCGACGGCACCTTGCGTTGCCTTGCGAATATGGGAAATGACATTTTTCGAGCGTATCGGATAATGGCGCACCAGTTCGGCCACCGGCGAGGTGCACGAGGGTTGTGGGTCGAGAAAAATGCGAGTCCCTTTGCCTTCGAAAAAGGCGATGCCCCAGCCGTCGGAATGAACATCGGTAGCTCCGCCACGAGCCTGAAAACCCGTGAAGGAGAAGCAGATGTCAGTCGGCACGTTGCAGTTCATGCCAAGTAATTGGCAAATTTTACACACCCTCCTTGGCATGTTTCATGTATTCAATCTTCCTGAGCAGTTGGCACATGGCCTTACTCCTGTTCCCGGCGCATTGCCGGGCGCTTGCCGATCTTTACCTGAACTTCAATGATGGTTTTGTCGCGACGTAGCCGGAAGGCGGCACGCTCTTCCGGCTTGAGTGCAGCGATCAGGTCGAGCATGACCTGTGGGTCCTTGACCGCCTTGCCATTGACTGAAAGCAGCACATCGCCGGGGCGCACACCGGCGCTATCGGCAGGGCTTTTGCGCATGACACCGGCGATC
Source organism: uncultured Dechloromonas sp. (assembly GCA_964293845.1). Lineage (GTDB taxonomy): Bacteria > Pseudomonadota > Gammaproteobacteria > Burkholderiales > Rhodocyclaceae > Azonexus. The sequence continues at coordinate 1,089 of CAXYZX010000196.1, read as the reverse complement.
AGAGCGCCGTCATTGTCAGGTAGGCCAAACGATTCAGCAAGTTCAGGGGTGATTTCCTGCGCTTCGACGCCGATCCAGCCACGAACGACAGCGCCGTTCTGGATAATCTGCTCCATGATGCTGCGCGCACTGGAGACCGGAATGGCGAAGCCAATGCCGTTCGAGCCGCCGGTACGCGAGTAGATGGCGGTGTTGATGCCGACCAGATGGCCTGCCGTATCGACCAGGGCGCCGCCGGAATTGCCGGGGTTGATTGCGGCATCGGTCTGGATGAAATTTTCGAAGGTGTTGATTCCGAGGTGTGAGCGGCCAAGGGCAGAAACAATACCCATGGTCACTGTTTGCCCAACACCAAAAGGATTGCCGATAGCGAGTACCACATCGCCGACCCGCAAGGTGTCAACCTGACCAAAAGTGATGGAAGGGAGTTTTTCAGCCTTGATCTGGAGGATGGCCAAATCGGTTTCCGGATCGCTGCCAATTACTTTTGCTTTGTGCGTCTTCCCATCATTGAGCGAGACCTGGATATCGTCGGCAGCTTCAATGACGTGGTAATTCGTCAGGATGTAGCCATTGGAGCTGACAATTACACCTGAGCCCAGACCGGAGTTGCGCTGTGTCTTGCCTTCCGGGCGTTCGCCAAAGAAATGGCGGAAAATCGGGTCCTCAAATAGAGGATGGCTTTGAGCCTTGATCTCTTGTGTGGTGTAGATATGCACTACGGAGGGCAGCGAGGTTCTGGCAGCGTCGCGGTAAGAGGCTTGCGGGCGACGCTCATCATCGATTGGCTCGCTTGCTTCCTGAACGGCCAACGTGGGCTGGCGGTTGGGCAGCCATTCCGGTTTTAATGTCGTTACGACGAACAGGATGGCCAGCGCAACCGTTACTGTTTGTGCAAAAATCAGCCACAACCTGTTCATGAAAGACCGTATCAATGAAACGTGAAGAATTGGTGAACTATCTGGATGAGCTGTTGCAGCCCGCGAAGTTCCGCGATTATTGCCCAAATGGCTTGCAAGTGGAAGGACGTGCCGAGATCAGATGTCTCGTGGCTGGTGTTACCGCCAGTCAGGCGCTGCTCGACGCGGC
>CAXYZX010000195.1:0-4437 GCA_964293845.1 uncultured Dechloromonas sp. | reverse complement strand
CGTTCATCATGATGAACATGTATTCGAGGCCACGATTGGCTTCGCCGAGCAGGTAGCCAACCGCCCCGCCGTTGTCGCCATAGGCCATGACGCAGGTTGGGCTGGCATGGATGCCGAGTTTGTGTTCGAGCGAGACGCAGTAGGCGTCGTTGCGTGCGCCGAGCGAGCCATCGGCGTTGACCAGGAATTTGGGCACGAGGAACATCGAGATGCCTTTGACGCCAGCCGGCGCATCGGGCAAACGGGCAAGCACGAGGTGGACGATGTTGTCCGTCATGTCGTGGTCGCCGTAGGTGATGAAAATCTTCTGGCCGAAAACGCGGTAGCTGCCATCGGCCTGTGGTTCGGCACGCGAGCGGATCAGCGCGAGGTCGGAGCCGGCCTGCGGTTCGGTGAGATTCATGGTGCCGGTCCACACGCCAGTCACCATTTTTTCCAGGAAGACGGCTTTGAGTTCGTCGCTGGCGCAGGTGATCAAGGCCTCGACGGCGCCGGTGGTGAGCAAGGGGCCGAGCGAAAAGGAGAGGTTGGCCGAGCAGACCATTTCCTTGACCGCCACCGCCAGCGTATCCGGCTGGCCGTGGCCGCCAAAATCGACTGGCGAGGCGATGCCGTTCCAGCCGGCAGCACAGAAGGCCTTGTAGGCTTCCTTCCAGCCTTCGGGGGTGACGACGCCGTTGGGTGTCAGTTGGCAGCCGGCTTGGTCACCCAGCCGATTCAAGGGGGCGAGGACTTCACCGGTGAATTTGGCGGCTTCTTCGAGAATGGCGTCGGCCATGTCCGGCGTTGCTTCCTCAAAACCTGGGAGCTGGCTCAACTCTTTGTAACCGGCCAGTTCATCCATCACGAAACGCATGTCCTTGAGCGGGGCACGATAGTTGTTCATTTTGCTGTCTCCGTATTTTTTTAGTAGGGGTTGCTGCAGATGGCGGCCTTGGCGGCGCGGTATTCCTGCTTCATGCGGGCGACCAGTTCGGCGGTAGGCAACACATCATTGATGTTGCCGACGCCCTGCCCGGCACCCCAGATATCCTTCCAGGCCTTGGCTGCCGTTGCACCGCCGAAGTTCATCGAGGTTTTGTCGCGCTCCGGCAGGTTGGCTGGATCAAGACCGGAAGCCAGGATGCTCTGCTTCAAATAGTTGCCATGCACACCGGTAAAATAAGGCGTGTAAACGACGTCGACCGCAGCAGAATCAACAATGCACTGCTTGTAGGCTTCCTGAGCGTTGGCTTCCTTGGTCGCGATGAAGCGGGTGCCGATGTAAGCAAAATCCGCCCCCATCGCTTCCGCAGAAAGTATGGCACTGCCGTTGGCAATGGCACCGGAAAGCGCAATCGGGCCATCGTAAAACTTGCGGATTTCGCCAACCAGCGCAAACGGGCTAAGCATGCCGGCGTGACCACCGGCACCGGCGCAAACCAGAATCAGGCCATCGACGCCGGCTTCCAGCGCCTTTTCAGCATGGCGCACGCTGATCACGTCGTGGAACACTTTGCCGCCGTAGGCATGAACCGGCGGCACGATCTGCGTTGGTGCCGAGAGGCTGGTGATGATCAGCGGCACTTCATGCTTGACGCACAATTCCATGTCGTGCTGCAGGCGCTCGTTTGACGGGTGAATGATCTGGTTCACCGCAAAGGCAGCAGCATTGGGATCGTCGGCCAGTTCAGCCTTGATCCACGTCAGCCATTCATCGAGTAGTTCCTTGGGCCGGGCGTTGAGTGCCGGAAAGGAGCCGATGACACCACTCTTGCATTGGGCGATGACCAGATCCGGGTTGGAGACAATAAACATCGGCGCACAGATAACAGGCAGCGTCAGGCCCTTTTGCAACAAAGCCGGAATCGGCATTACGCGTTCTCCTTGAGGGCGCGGCGCAGAATCTTGCCGACGTTGGTACGCGGCAGATCAGCACGGAATTCAACGTGTTTGGGGACTTTGTAGGCGGTCAGATGCTTGCGGCAATGTTCGATCAACTCATCGGCGGTCAGATTGGGATCCTTGCGCACGACAAAAATCTTCACCGCCTCACCGGAGCCGGCATCGGCAACACCGATGGCTGCTGCCTCGGCGACACCGTCATGCATGGCGACGACTTCTTCAACTTCGTTGGGGTACACATTGAAGCCGGAAACCAGAATCATGTCTTTCTTGCGGTCGACCAGGAAAACATAACCCTGCGGATCAACATAGCCCATGTCGCCGGTGTGCAGGAAACCATCGGCAAACATGACATTGGCCGTTTCATCGGCACGCTGCCAGTAACCGCTCATCACCTGCGGGCCGCGCACGCAGATTTCTCCAACCTGGCCGAGCGTTACCTCCTTGCCCGAGTCATCGCGAATGGACACCTCGGTTGATGAAATAGGCAGGCCAATCGAACCGTTGAACTGTTTCATGTTTAGCGGGTTGATCGTCGCCGCCGGCGAGGTTTCAGTCAGGCCATAGGCTTGCAGCAGGGGCGTGCCGGTAACTTTAACCCAGCGATCGGCGACTGGCCCCTGCACCGCCATGCCGCCACCCAGCGTCACCTTCATGGTCGAGAAATCGAGCTTGGCGAAATCCGGGTGATTGAGTAGCGCGTTGAACAGGGTATTGACCCCGGTCACCACGGTAATCGGGTACTTCGACCAATCCTTGATAAAACCCGGAATGTCGCGCGGGTTGGCGATCAGCAGGTTGCGCGCGCCTATCATCAGGAAGGTCAGGCAATTCGCGGTCAGGGCGAAGATGTGATACAGCGGCAAGGCGGTAATGATGAACTCCTCGCCCTCCTTCACCGCCGGCTTGATCCAGCTGTAGGCCTGCATCACGTTCGACGTAATGTTGGCATGGGTGAGCATCGCGCCTTTGGAAACCCCGGTGGTGCCGCCGGTGTATTGCAGGAAGGCAATGTCCTCATGGCACAGGCTGACCGGGTCCATGCCGTGACGCCGGCCACTGGCCAGCGCCGAAGTGAAATTGATCGAAGTCGGCAACGACCAGGCCGGCACCAGTTTCTTGACGTGACGCACAACAAAATTGACCAGCATGCCCTTGGCCGTGCCAAGCATTTCACCCATCGGCGTGACAACGATGTGTTTGACATCGGTTTTGGCCACCACCTGCTCCAGCGTGTTGGCAAAGTTTTCGACAATCACGATGGCCTTGGCGCCGGAATCCTTGAGCTGATGTTCCAGCTCACGTGGCGTATAGAGCGGGTTGCAATTGACCACCACGCAGCCGGCGCGCAAGGTGCCGAACAACGCCACCGGGTATTGCAGCAGATTGGGCATCATCAGCGCGACGCGGTCGCCCTTTTTGAAACCGAGCGACTGCAGCCAGCCGGCGAAATCACGGCTCAGGCGATCCAGCTCGCCGTAAGTCATTTCGCGCCCCATGCTGACATAGGCCATTTTGTCAGCGTACTTGCGACACGCCTCCTCGAACAGCACAACCAGCGATGGCAGATGATCGATACTGATTTCGGCCGGCACGCCGGGCGGATAGCTTTTTAGCCAGATTTTTTCCATGATTGTCTCCTCCATTAATTCATTTAGCTACCGAGCAGTGCCTTCTTGAGCGAGGCATCTACCGGGTTGTCACCCAGCCATACTTTAAGCAGGGCACGGGCGAATGGCACGCTACCAACTTTGCCTTGCACCTCACCATTCAAGCTTAGGCTAACGCCATCACCTGTAAAGTCGAGAGCCAGCGTATCGCCACTGCGTGCTTTGCCGATTTTCTTCATCAGCTCGGAAAACTGGTCTACCTGCGCTTTGAGGGCAAGCAATTCAGCTTCGGTGTTATTGTCCTTGAGGCCGTCGCGCAGGGCACCGTAAAGCGCGTCTGAATCAATATCGCGCATCAGGCGCAAACTCATGCGGCGCGGGCTGCTCGCATCGAGCACGGTGGTTGCGGTCGACGCCTTTTGCGTCACATAAAGTGCCCCCACATAAACCTTGATGAAAACCCTGGTGCGCAGCCCGGCGCCGTTAAGCACCAATTCGCTACTGCCGACCTTGATGCGCTCTTCAATCTTGACGCCTGCCACCTCAGCAGCGTGCAGGCCTGGAACGGCGAGCAAGGCCGCGACCAGCGCCGCCACCCGTACGGAATGTGAAATCATGCTTTGTCTCCTTCGCTGGGTTTTTGCCGGTAGTAGTTTTTGTCGGCGATATAAACAGTACGTTCGACCACGGTATGCACCGTACCGTGTTCATCCTTCAGTTCAACCAGATAGGTGCGATCAAGTTCAGGGTGCTGCTGCAGGGATTTCCGGATATCTGCCACCTCGTCCGGATCAAGCGAAAAATCGGCATACAAGGTGCTGTAGCCCGGCTTTTTGTAGCGAATACTGGCCGCTTTGTCCCAGACGATGACCCCATCACCGAGCGCTGCCATCAGCATCATCGGATGCACACCATCGGTCACCGCAAACAGCGAGCCACCGTA
>CAXYZX010000194.1:0-4474 GCA_964293845.1 uncultured Dechloromonas sp. | reverse complement strand
TTTGAATTGCTCGACAAGGACACGCGACGTTCGCTTTTCCTGCAGGGCGCATCAGCTTGGCATTTTCGGGATGCAATGGAGCGTTTGCCTGAGGATGAACGCGACGAGGAGAGTATCGATGCCTTCCTCGATGAATATTGCGATGGTACGGCACGCCCCATCGTCGTTCATTGACATGCTAGAATCTCGCCATTCGCTTGATTAGCCAGAGGAATGCAGAAAATGGGTGATGTAAACACAAGCTACGTCTCAGATCACACCAAGTGGATCAATGACATGATGGAAAAAAATCCGTCTTGGGCAGAAGACCAGAAGGTAGGTCGTGCACTGTGGTGGGACAAGAAGCAGGAAACCGACATCACGGCACGCAATGACGGCTCCAAAGTGCCGCAGAAGCCTTACCCTTACGATGTGAATTTTTATACCGAATAAGTCGGTAGTTCACCTGAAAAAAGCCGGGAAACCGGCTTTTTTGCATTCTTGGTGGGTTTTTAGCCGGGTTGCTGAGCGATAAGGCGGGCGAGGGCGGCCACCGAGGCAAGATTTTCGCGCGTCGCCGGGTCGTTGGCCTCAAGCACAATCTGGTACTTCTTCTTCAAGGCCAGTACCAGTTCAAGCGCATCAATTGAGTCCAGACCCAGCCCGTCATCGCCAAAGAGCGCGCTGTCGTCACTGATGTCATCGACGGTAATGTCCTCCAGATTCATCGTTTCAATGATGAATTCCTTGAGCTCTCGGTGCAGATTATCCATAGTTCAATTAAGTTTTTTGCGTAATAACAAGCCAGAGAAAGCCAGGCGATCTTCACCGTTTTCCTTGATCAGACGCAGCGTGTCACCACGACCACTGCCGAGGCCGGCGGTCACTGCCTCGTAGTCAGAAACAGGTTGAAATGCAATGCGCAGGAGGAGTTCGGGCTTCTCAGGGAAGCGGACTTCGCCAACCAGCACGCCACCTTCTTCCTTGAGAATGATTTTGTCTGGTGATGGGCCATCGATTTTTCCGATAATTTCATAGCTGCCGACCAGTTTCAGGAAGTTTTCGGGAATCGGTGCCGGACGAAGCTTTTCGCCAAAAACCATCGATTCGCCACCAATTTTCCCGACAATAATCTGTCGGCCGTTAATGGTTGCGGTCGACAGCCGAATATCCTCAAAAAGTCCGACGCGCACCGGCACCAGACCGAGAATCTTGTACTTCAGGCTGAGCAGGCCGTCTTCATGGGTAACCAGTTGAAAGTGATGACCAACGGCCTCGGCGTCAATGCTGCCTGATTTGCTGGAGACATTGACCAGACCAACCAGCGTGTCGAAATGACCGTTGAAGAAACGTAATTCCTCAGCGCTCGGCGCCCGTTCGTCGGTACGAACGGTGGCTTTTGGCGCGGGATGAATGCCGGTTTTGGCCTCCAGCATCAGGCTCAGCGCTTCGGCGGCTACCCGGGTGACAGAGACAGCGGAGGTAGCTGAGTTGGAGAGAATGACGACGCCCAGTTTATGCTCGGGCAGGATGGCCATCATGCTGTGCGAATCGGGTAACGAGCCGCCGTGGCTGGCTACCGGGCCACCGCCCGGCACTTCTACGCCGTTCAACAGCCAGCCGAGGCCCATGTAGGCATCAAAGGTCAGGGGGAATTTGGCGTTCTGAACGCGCACCATCTCGCGCGTTGTTGCTGGCGAAAGTACTTGCTGCGTGCCAGAGCGTCCTTCGGCAAACTGCATTTTGACGAACTGGCTGAGATCAACCACGTTACTCAGCAAGCCGGCAGCCGGCATGTCACGCAGGGTAAAGACTTCGGTTTCCTTGTTCTGGTCATATGCCTTGGTCAGCGCTGGCGAAGCAAAGCGGGTCTGGGTCATGCCCAGCGGCTTGAAAAAGTTCTGCTCCATGTAGTCGGCAAAGCCGAGACCGCTGTTTTTTTCAACTGTGGCGCCAAGTAGCGACATACCGAGGTTGGAATAGGAAAAAACGAAGTCCGGCGGCGTACTGAGGTATTCATTTTTGATGCCGGCAACGACAACGTCGAATGGCGGCGGATTGCGCACGAACAAGTTGCCCATGTAATTCGAGGGCAAACCGGAATGGTGCGTCATCACATTGCGGGGCGTGACCGGGCCAGCATCGGGGAAACGGGTCTTGATCGAGAATTCGGGCAAAGCCTTGACCAGAGGCTGATCGATATCGATTTTCCCACGTTCGGCGAGCTGCATGGTTGCCGCCGAAGTGAATACTTTGGCAATCGAACCTGCGCGATACACCGTCTCTGGTGTGGCTGGAATCTTGTTTTCGAGATCGGCATAACCGAAGCCCTTCTGCCAGATGACCTGTTGATCATCAATCAGGGCAATGCTGTAACCGGTGATCTCATTTTCCGCCATGTCGCGCTCGATCAGCCAGGAAACGTATTTTTCTACCGGTCGATAATCGCCCCGTGCGCCGGTTACGCGGACCATGACGGGGGTGGAGCAGGCGCCTATGGTCAGGCTGGCGGCGAGTAGGGTGGCGGTCAGGCGGTGGCGTAGCACGATGGAGTGGTCTTCAAATGGCGACCGCGCATTATAAGTCAGCAGGCCATTTTGCATGTGGGCAATAGCTGACAAATTCAGTCGAGTATTTTACAATTACCCCCGTTTTCTACAGGGAGATCAGGTTTCATGTTCCGCAACTTGCGTGAGGATATTCGTGCGGTTTTTGACCGCGATCCAGCGGCGCGATCGTTTTGGGAAGTGCTTACCTGTTATCCCGGCATTCATGCCCTGATTTTTCATCGTTTCGGACACTGGTTGTGGGGCCATCGTCTGCGCTGGTTGGCACGTTTCACGGCGCATATTTCCCGCTTTTTGACGGGCATAGAAATCCACCCTGGTGCCACCATAGGTCGACGCTTCTTCATCGACCACGGCATGGGTGTGGTAATCGGCGAAACTGCGCTGATCGGTGATGATGTCACGCTCTATCATGGGGTAACGCTGGGCGGCACCTCATGGAACAAGGGCAAGCGTCACCCGACGCTCGAAGACGGTGTAGTCATTGGCGCTGGTGCAAAAGTGCTGGGGCCCATCACCATTTCTGCCGGAGCCAAGGTCGGTTCTAATGCGGTGGTCACCAAGCCCTTACCGGCTGGCGCTACAGCGGTCGGTAATCCGGCACGCATTCTTGATAATTCGCCGCAAAGCAAGGAACGCGAGGCGCAAGCCGAGAAAATGGGGTTTTCTGCCTACGCCGTTGGGCGTGACCAGGATGATCCGCTGGCCAAGGCGATTCATGGCTTGCTCGACCATGCAGCCGAGACTGATCGTCGTCTGGCCAGCCTGCTGCGCGAACTTGGCGAGCAAGGGGTGAAGTGCGACGACGAGGTTCAGGCTGCTGATCGTTTTGATCCCAAATACCTGAGTAAAATAGTTGACTAATTTGATCCATCTTCGATATAGTTGACCGTAACAGTAGGTTATTAGCGAGAGGTTCAGAATGCGACTCACCACCAAAGGACGATTTGCCGTAACTGCCATGATTGATCTGGCCTTGCGCGGAGATGAGGGCCCGGTTGCCTTGGCCAGTGTCAGCGACAGGCAGAAAATTTCCCTTTCATATCTTGAGCAATTGTTCGGGAAGTTGCGTCGCCATAAGCTGGTAGATAGCGTGCGTGGCCCCGGTGGGGGTTATTGCATTGCCCGCCCCTTGAGTCAGGTGACGGTCGCCGACATTATCCGTGCCGTTGATGAACCGCTTGATGCCACCCAGTGCGGTGGCCGCGAGAACTGTCACGACGAGCATCGCTGCATGACGCATGACCTATGGTCTACCTTGAATTCAAAGATGTACGAATACCTCTCTTCGGTCTCGCTCGCCGATCTGGTCGAGCGCCAGAAGAAAAAGCAGGCGATGGCACCGGCAGTGGTTGAGGTAAAGCGTCGCCTCGGCCCGCAACCACGTGCCTTGAATGTGAAGACGGCGGCAACGCTCTAATAATTCGCCATGTTCCAGCCTGTCTATCTCGATCACAACGCGACAACGCCGCTGGATCCGGTGGTGTTCGCCGCGATGTTGCCTTGGCTTGAAAGTCAGTTCGGCAACCCGTCGAGTCGCCATGAGTACGGGCGTGCTGCCCGGCGGGCGATTGACGAGGCGCGGCAGCAGGTTGCGGCAGCGGTCAATGCGCATCCGACTGAAGTTGTATTTACCAGTGGTGGCAGTGAAGCGAATAATTTATTCATAAAGGGCGCTGCGGCCTGCTTCAAACCCGGCACTTTGGCTGTGAGCGAGATAGAGCACCCGTGCATCATCAAGCCGGCGGCCCAATTGGCCCGTCAGGGCTGGAAAATACAGAATGTTGCGGTCGACGGTGCTGGACGCGTCGATTTTTCGGCTTTTGGCGAGACCGTCGCCGCTCGGCCACGTTTGTTGTCCATCATGATGGCGAACAATGAAACCGGCGTGATCCAGGATATTGCTTCTCTGGCAGCGCTCGCCAAGG
>CAXYZX010000193.1:0-4487 GCA_964293845.1 uncultured Dechloromonas sp. | reverse complement strand
CGCGACCTGAAATATGCAGCCAACCTCGAATACCGTCGCTGGAAGGCAGAAGCCGGGACTGAGTTGGCCTACCGGCAAAGTCTGGCCGAATTCTCGGCTACCGAAGCACGTATTCCCGGCATTCTTTCGGCCATTGCCAAAACCGAGTTGGCATTACAACTTCTCGTTGGCCGCAGCCCACGGCAAATGGCTGGACCCTTGCCACGTGGTAATCCACCGAGGGTGCCCGATATCCCGCGCGAATTTGATTCCGCCCTTCTACTGCGGCGCCCGGATGTCGCTTCCGCCGAGCAAATGCTGCTCGCGGCGCATGCCGACGTCAATGCGACCCGGGCTGAACGCTACCCACGCCTCAATCTTTCATTGCTTGCAGGTCTGATTGCCAGCTCGACCGGCCTGATCACCGGCTTTCCCTTGTTTCTCGATGCTAGCGCCGGACTCACCGGGCCAATCTACGATGCTGGTTTAGTCCAATCGAAGACGGAAGGCGCCGATGCCCGTCGGGAAAAGGCCGTCGCACACTATCGTTACACGCTATCGCTTGCTTTTCGCGACACCTATGAGGCGCTGGTGTTGCGTGATACCAGCGACAGTCAGGTTGCCTCTTCGGACGCTGAGGTTGCAACACGCAAGCAATCTCTGGTGCTGACGAAAAAAAGCTATGACGCCGGACGTTCGAGCAAGTTTGAAGTGCTTTCCGAATCCATCAAGGTGCTCAATGCCGAGCTATCGCTAGCGGATGCACAGCAAAATCAACTGGCTGCCCGCAGCCTGTATTACAAAGCATTAGGGGGTGGTTTCTGATGATGTTCCATGTTTATACCGATCCAAAGCCCGAGGGTTATTTTGTCAATGAACCCTTCGGTATCTATCGCAGTATTCTCGATGCGGACTGGCTGCTCTACATTCTCTTGCCTTTTTTGCTGATTCTCGTCGTCGCCTTGCTCATGCTGGCTTGGCGTATCCATGAAATCCCTGCCCACAAGGCAGATCACAAGAAAATGCGGCAGGCTGAACTGGTCACTGCCTTGACCCTGCTTGGCTTGTTCGAGCATTGGGTTTGGGCGGTTGCCCTGTTCATGGCGTTCATGGACTGGAATGCCTTCGAGGATTTCTGGGTTCGCATCCTGCGTCGCTCGCGCCTCCCGGAGTCTGTCGATCCCACGACTCCCCCTTCTGCACCACCTATTGTGCCCGCAAATGAGTCGGCGCCCGTTGTGACTGCTGCTGTTGCCGAGGAGGCGAAAGCATGAAACTGACCTTGGTTCCCTACCTGCTCATTTGCTGGCTACTCATCAAGTTCGGCATCGTCAAGAAAACTATCGGCAACTTTGTTGCCATGGGTTTGGGCGCAGTATTTGTGCTCTTCATGCTGCTGACGTTCACGCGCTATTACGCTTTTATCGACCTGACGTCGTCAACTACCGTCAAGGCACCGCATATCGTTCTCAACTCACCGGCTGGCGGTGAAATCGACAAGCTCTATGTTACCCACAACCAGAAACTGAAAGCTGGTGATCCGGTATACAGTTTCAAGACTGATCGCTACGAAATTCAGATGGCTGCCAAGAAAGCCGAGAAGGGGCGGCTACAGACCCAATTGGGCAAGTTGGAGAATGATCTCAAGCGCCTGGGCAAATTGCGTGGGGAAGTTATTCCACAGGCCGAGTATGACGCCAAGTTGGCAGAAGTTGAAACACAGCGCGACCTGGTGACCAAGGCCGAGCAAGACATGGCAGATCTGCAGTGGAAGATCGACAAGGCCTTGGTCGTTGCTCCCGTGGATGGTCAGGTGGCTGTGCAGTTTTCGTCGGAAGGACAGTATTTCGGCGAGCAGCGCCCGGCGGCGATTCACATGTTCACCACCAAGAAATTCATCGAGTTGCGTATCCCGGATCAAGTCTACGAATTCATCAAGCCGCATGCCTTCTCTGAGTTTTATGTCGATGCCTACCCGGGCAAGATATTCCGAGCACGCGTGCATAGCATCACCGAGTCGACCGGCGAGGCTCAGGGCGCGCTACTTGGGACGCCGCAAAGTGTGACGCAGACAGTGGTCAAGGGCAGCACTGACATTGGCCGGACGGTGATTCTGGAATTTGAAGAGCCGGAAGGGGTGCATATTCCGATCGGCTCAACCGGCAAGGCCTGGATTGCCGCCGAGAAGCCAATTCATTTGCTTGGATTCCTTGATCTGGTGATTGGTTCTCTGCTCCGCTTTGCAGCGGCAGAGGCATACTTGAAGGCAATGTGATCAATATGCGGGCGCAATACTTACGTGGTTCGGTGTTCCGTTGCGCCATCGCAGCGGCATTAATGGCTGCCACTCTGGCTGAGGCAGCCGATACGCGCCCTCGTATTGGCTTGGTGCTGGGGGGCGGTGGCGCTCGTGGCGCAGCACATATCGGCGTGCTTGAAGTTTTGGAAAAACTCCATATTCCCGTTGATTGCGTTGCCGGGACCAGTATGGGGGCGCTGGTGGCTGGTTCCTACGCGGCGGGCTTGACCCCGGCGGTGATGCGCAAAGAGTTGTCAGCTGCCGATTGGCGTGACATGTTTCAGGATAATCCCGAATATTCTGAACTGAACTACCGTAACAAAAAACTTTCCCAGCGGTTTTTGCCTGGCTCAGAGACTGGTGTCGGTGAAAATGGGTTGCAATATCAGAGCGGGGTAGTTTCAGGCCAGAAGGTCAAATTGTTCTTTAACCATTTGGTCGGTTCTAACGTTGGCGAGCGCACGATTGAGCAGCTATCGATGCCACTATCGATTATCGCCACCGACATCGGTAATGGTGAGCGGGTGGTCTTTCGCGAAGGCAGTCTGACCACGGCCATGCGTGCCAGCATGTCGGTGCCGGGACTGCTGGCTCCCGTTGAAAGCGGTGGAAGGAAGCTGGTTGACGGTGGCCTGGTTGATAACGTGCCGATTCGTGAGGTGCGTGAACGCTGTCAGGCCGATGTGGTTATCGCGGTTAATGTAGGCTCGCCATTACTTGACGCCAAAGATGTCGGTTCTCTGCTCAGCGTATCGGCGCAGATGGTCAATATCCTGACTGAACAAAATGTCAGCCAGTCGCTGGCCAGCCTGAAGCCCAGCGATATCTACATCAAGCCTGATCTGAACGGGATCAGTGCCGGCGATTTCCATCGCCATTCTGAAACCGCTGATCGTGGTCGCAAGGCAGCTGAGGGTGCGGTTGAGCAACTCAAGCGATTGTCAGTTAGCGACCAGCAGTATGCCGCTTGGTGGGCAAAAATCGAGAATGCCCATCGTGCTGTCCCGCGTGTCGATGAAATCCAGATTGCCAGTCTAAAGCATGTTAATCCAGCCTCCGTTGAGCGGCATGTTACGCAACCCAAAGGCGGGTTACTTGATTCGGCTACGTTGAATCGTGATCTGCTACGTGTTTACGGTGATGGTTACTACGAAAGCGTTGATTACCAGTTACTTAGTGGTCGCGAGCGCAGCATTTTGCGCATCATGCCGGTTGAGAAGTCCTGGGGGCCGGACTACATGCGCTTTGCCGTCAATCTCGATACGAACTCATCGGCAGGTGCCACCTTTGCCTTACGGGGTGCCTATCACAAGACTTGGCTGAACTCATTGGGTGGTGAGTTAATTGTTGCTGTCGAGATAGGTGAACGAAATCAATTTGGCGTTGATTTCTATCAACCCCTTGACGTTCAACAGCGTTTCTATGTTGAGTCAACGATCAGCGTTGGGTCGGAATCACTTAACGTTTTTCAGAACAACAAGAAAATCGCCGAATACGATGTGAATGAAACAGTGGGAACGCTGGCATTGGGAGCCAATGTTGGCTTGCTCGGACAAGCCCGTCTTGGCTGGCAAGAAAAAGATCGCCGAAGCGCCCTTGAAACGGGTATCTCTTCCATGCCAAATGTATCAAAACGCTTTGGTGGCTGGTTTGCAAGCGTCGATCTGGAGCAAATGGATCGCCTGTATTTTCCGACCAAGGGGTGGGCTACAAAAATCAATTATTTTTCCTCGGAAGAGAACGACTACAGCAAAATTTACGCCGAAGCGCGCGCCGCTTATCCGATTGGCGACGTGGTCATGGCTGGGCGAGTTTCTTACTCGGGGTCACCGAAGGGGACTTTGCCGACCTATGACGCTGCATCCTTGGGCGGTATATTCAACCTTTCAGCTTTTGCCAAAAATCAGTTGATCGGTGACGAGATGACCTTTGCGTCGTTAAGAACGGAGAAAATCATCGGCCGGCTGCCACTTGGCTTGCGTGGTGATATGCGCGTTGGCCTGGCGCTTGAGGCCGGCAAGGTGAATCAACGCTATACAGAAACCGAACTCTCCGGCTGGCAAGACTCGACGAGTCTGTATGTTGGTGGCGAAACACCGCTGGGTCCGGTGTATTTGGGTTATGCCTATTCCACCAGCAGCGACAGTTCCAACATTTATCTCTTCCTCGGGGTGCCTTGATAATTCGCTGGATGCGGTCAACCGTGTTT
>CAXYZX010000192.1:0-4489 GCA_964293845.1 uncultured Dechloromonas sp. | reverse complement strand
GTGGCGTTGCGCAGGGCGAGCAGATTGACTTCGCGCCAGCCGACCGGGCGGTCGGCCAGTTCCTCGGGCGCTTGCTCCGGCATGGCTAGCGCCAATGCCAGCAGGGCGCGGTCAATCGGATGGCGTGTCTGTCCGGCGTCCCACAGGGCGAGAACTTGAGCAGAACTTAACGGGCGCATGGCGAGGTTCCATTGTTTCTGTTTGCTCGATCAGCCCGGCTCGACAAAGCTCGGCTCAGCCGGCTCGGCGACTTCGTAGTCGCGTTCCCAGCCTTCGTTTTCGAGCTTGATGTGTTGAATCGCCACGGCGTTGGCATTGGCGTCGAGGTCCGGCAGTGCCTGGTATTCCGAGACCCAGCAGCGGAAAATCTTGTAGGCCAGCGCCAGTTGCCCGGCCTCGTTATAGACCTCGATGATCAGATCCTTGCGGAAGTCCTTGAGCGAAACCTCGCTGCCCAGGCCGGAGCCGAGGTTCCAGACCTTGTTGGCCCATTGTTCGAAATTGCTGTCGTGAGTGACGCCGCGCTCCAGCGTGATCGCCTCGAACTTGGTGCGGCCGGGCGATTTGCGGCTGCTCGACGGATCGCCGCCTTCGCGGTGCTCGACGACTTCGGTCGTCCGCTTGAGTGATGAAACCTTGCTGATGCCGGCGACGTAGCGGCCATCCCATTTGACGCGGAATTTGAAGTTTTTGTAGGGATCGAAGCGCTGGGCATTGACGGTGAACTGGGCCATTTTTCTATCTCCTCGTAATTCACTTCAGAATCAGACCTGGATCTGTCCGGCCAGCTGCTGGATGCTGATGACCACGAATTCGGCCGGCTTGAGCGGAGCAAAGCCGACCAGGATGTTCACCACGCCGCGATTGATGTCGTCCTGCGTCGTCGTTTCGCGGTCGCACTTGACGAGATAGGCATCGCGCGGGGAACTGCCCTGAAAAGCGCCCTGACGGAACAGGCCGTTCATGAAGGCGCCGATGTTGAGGCGGATCTGCGCCCATAAAGGCTCGTCGTTCGGCTCGAACACCACCCACTGCGTGCCGCGATAGAGCGATTCCTCGATGTAGAGCGCCAGGCGGCGCACCGGCACGTATTTGTATTCGGACGACATCTGGTCGGCGCCGCGCAGGGTGCGGGCACCCCAGGCAATCGCGCCATAGACCGGGAAGGTGCGCAGGCAATTGACGCCGAGGGGATTGAGGCTGCCGTTTTCACCATCGGTCATCGGCACGGCCATGGATTGCACGCCGGCCAGATTGGCATCGGTGCCGGCCGGCGCTTTCCAGACGCCGCGATTGCCGTCGGTGCGCGCGTAGAGGCCGGCTATCGTGCCGCCGGGCGGGGTCAGACGCGGCTTGCCGTTTTTCAGTGGATCGGCAACGTAGGTCCAGGGGAAATAGACCGCGGCGTGGTCGGATTTCGGCAGCTCGGTGCCGGAAGCGGCGGTGACCATGGTGGCAACACTGGTGGCCGTGGGCGGCGCATCAACGATGAAGAAGGCGCGGCGCTCCTCGCAATACGAGGCGGCGTCGGCCAGCACACCGGGGTCGGTGATGCCGGGCATGACGAGGATGTTGAAGAGATCGGCGTCTTCCAACGCATACAGCCCTTCGCGATTGGCGCGGCTGCCGATGAAGGCCGGATAGACATCGGCCGGCCCGTAAGGGGTTTCGGTACCGCCGCCGAGGAAGGCATCGGTCGGCGGTGTCGCCAGTGTGGCACCGGCCAGCAGATGCAGGCCGGCCGTGATGTCGTTGATCGGCGCGGCGCTGACGGCAATGGCCGAACCGGCGCCGCGCGAGCCGCTGGCCAGGACCAGCGTGGTGGCGGTCGCCGTGGCGGTGAAGTTGGCGTAGGCCGGATTGCCAGGTTTCAGGGCACGTACGGCGGTTTGCATCCGGCTGGCCATGTCACCGAGTTTGGCGGCGAGATTGGCACCGGCCGCGGCTGCGCTGCCGAGATCGACGACATCCGGGCCATAGCCGTCGAGACTGATGCGCAGGCTGCTGTGGGTGGCGTCGGGCAGGGCGTCGAGATCGGTGGCGGCAAAGGCGCCGCTGGTCAGCGTGGCCGGATCAGGCAGTGGTGCCGGGCGAATGCTGGCAACGGCATCGACTTCGAGGCCGCCATTGGCGACGCCGAGCTTGAGCACGCCGGCGGCGTTGTTGCTGCTACCGGGCAGGACGCGGATGGATGAAAACTCACCGCCGGTACCTGATGTCATGACCAGCGTGCTGCCGCTGCGGGCGCAGGTGAATCCCGAGAGCGCGGCCTTGCCGCCGGCCTGGGCCTGAACCTTGGCCTGAAGGGCGGCGGCCAGCGAAGTGAGGCGTGCATTCGCGGTGGCACCCGCAATATCGGCCGGCAGCGTGATGCTGACGGTGACCGGCGGCAGGCCATTTGCCACGACGCGGAAATCGGTGTGGGTGGGGTCGAGCAGGGTCTGCACGTCGGCCAGCGTGCCGCTCGTCGAGATGCCGGCAGCCAGGCCGTTGAGCGTCAATTGGGGTACGTCCCGGCTGATCTTGACCAGCTGCGACACGCCATTGACCAGATCTGGCAGGTAGCGGGCGTCGGCCGAATTCATCGAGACATTCGGGTACTGCTCGGCGCGGCCGTCGCTATTCCGGATAAAGCTGATGTTGAAGGTGCTGTCCGGGTAGGCGGTGGCAAAATCGACGCGGACCTGAATGGCGTTGCCCGAATCGCCGGCATCGAGCGCAGTGACGGTCAGGACCGTGATAGGCGTCGCGTTGAGCAGCGCCCGGCTGGCTGGCGCTGCGTTCTTGACGACGCGGACGATCCACGCATCGGTGCCGCCATTGATGAAGAACTGGCGTACCCCGTAGCTCATCTCCGAATCAGCTGAAAGGCCGCCGAAGGCACGCTCGAAGTCGGCAAAGCTGAAAATTCGGGTGGCCTTGTTGATCGGCCCTCGGGACGCGGCGCCGAGGAAGGCGGCGACCGAGGTGGCGACGCCGGCAATGGTGCGGACTCCGCTGGAAACTTCCTGAATGTATACCCCCGGGGAGGCAAGCTGTACGGGCATGACGTACTCCTTTCTGCGGGAAGGCCGCTGGCTTTCCCTTCCATAATCAGATCGATACTTCTGCCGGACCCGAAACTGCACTGTCGGAACGATGTTCACGAACAGCTTCCGGGTTGCCGCCTTAAAGACCCCTCAAATCGGGGTTGAAAAGCGGACTGAAAATGTGTTCCAAAACCACGACAAGGCTGGTGCCCTGAATATCTGGCCCGCATCATCTGGGTGAAGCGGGTGATGCTGAATATTGCAAGGTTAGTGTTGCAGTAGGCCGGCATCCGGCAATTGGTACAGCGTGAGACACGGCTGGATGATGGATATTGCTATCTCTGATTGGTCAGTCTAGACATGCATTTTTAAAAATACAAGGTCATTTCGTAGTGATTTTTTACCAAAGAATCAAGATGACCAGTGGGTGTGGTTTAAGCGGTTTTACTAATGTTTAATTTCAGGTTGTCCTGATTTTTGTGTGTTTGTAACGGCGATATCTAAACCTTACAAGATAGAGCCATACTTCTGAAGGTGATCGGCGGACGGGCAAAAAAAACGGTGCTAGCGCACCGATTTTTCAGTATTTTCAGTGTCGACCGCAACAGAACCGTTCAGCCACCGCCCAGCGTAATCATTAACTCACCCTGTGCATTGTGCGGCTTGGCGCGGGCTGAACGACGGCGTTGGTAGACGCCAACACAGTTCATGTCCCAACCTTGCTGATTGTCGGCCATGTAGAACTTGAGGCCCTCGGTGATGACGCGTTTTTTCAGCTTGGGGTCGAGGATGGGGAAGGCGAGTTCTATGCGCTTGAAGAAGTTACGTTCCATCCAGTCGGCACTGGAAAGGTAGACGTTTTCCTTGCCACCGGCGTAGAAGTAGAAAATACGGTGATGTTCAAGGAAGCGACCAATGATCGAGCGGACACGGATGTTTTCCGAAAGCCCGGCGACGCCCGGACGCAGCGCACAGACACCGCGAACAATGAGGTCCACCGTCACACCCGCCTGTGAGGCCTCATAGAGTGCGTTGATAACTTCCGGATCAAGCAGCGAATTCATCTTGGCGACGATGCGCCCCTTGCCGCCGGCGCGGGCAGTTTCGGCCTCAGCCAAAATGCCGGCAACAACATTGGGGTGCAGGGTAAAGGGTGCCTGCCACAGGTGCTTCAGGGTGCGCGCCTTGCCCAGTCCAGTGAGTTGCTTGAACACTTCGCTGACGTCGTGGGTGATTTCTTCATTGCAGGTCAGCAGGCCGAAATCGGAATAGAGGCGAGCGGTACGCGGGTGATAGTTGCCGGTGCCGAGGTGGGCATAGCGAACGAGGCCGCTTTCTTCGCGGCGGACGATGAGCAGGGCCTTGGCGTGAGTTTTGTAGCCGACCACGCCATAAACCACATGGGCGCCGACTTCTTCCAGTTTGGTGGCCCAACTGATATTGGCTTCTTCGTCAAAGCG
>CAXYZX010000191.1:0-4507 GCA_964293845.1 uncultured Dechloromonas sp. | reverse complement strand
GAATTGCGCTTGAGATGTGTCGGATTGACCAGACCGATGGCCACCAGTCCATAAATCGGCTCAACCGAATCGATGGTATGACCACCGGCAATCGGGATACCTGCTGCACGGCAGACCGCTTCGCCGCCGGCGAGTATTTTTCCTATGGTTTCCAGCGGCAGCACATTCACCGGCATGCCTACCAGTGCCAGCGCAAATAGCGGCGTACCGCCCATGGCATAGACATCGGAAATCGCATTGGTAGCGGCAATACGGCCAAAGTCGAACGGATCGTCGACGATGGGCATGAAAAAATCGGTGGTCGCGACAATTGCCTGCTGCGGATTGATTTGGTAAACGGCAGCGTCATCACTGGTTTCAGTCCCGACCAGCAATTGTGGCGGAATAAGGCCGCCCCCCATGCCACTACCGGCCAGGATTTTCTGCAGCACGGCGGGAGCAATCTTGCATCCGCATCCACCACCATGCGAAAGCTGCGTCAGTCTTACTGTTTCTTCGGCCACAACTGTTCTCTCTATTTAAAGTTATTCTGCGTCAAATCCTGCATCTTCAATCGCTTCAAGCAACGCAGCACGAGATATCGTCTGCGGATCGAAAGCGACACATGCCTCGCCAGCCTCAAGTGAAACTTCGGCACTACTCACCCCGCTCAACGCGTTGAGCACGCCGCCAATATTCTTTACGCACCCCTGGCAACTCATGCCACCAACCTTGATTACCGTATTTTCCATCTGCTTACTCCTTGATCAGAAACGGTTGCTCACGCAACATGATGGCCATTGCTTCGGCAGGCACGGCACGACTGAAATAAAAACCCTGCGCCATATCGCACCCCATTTTGCTGAGCAATTCAAGCTGCTCTGCGGTTTCAACCCCCTCGGCCAAAACTCTTAAACGCAAATTGTGCCCCATCAGAACAATGGTTGAAGCAATTGCCCGATCGTCCTGATCATGCTCCAGATCACGTACAAAAGAGCGGTCAATCTTGAGTTTACCGACCGGAAAGCGTTTGAGGTAGGCCAGTGAGGAATAACCGGTACCAAAATCGTCCAGCGCCAGTTCAACACCCATGCGGTTAAGTGCCGACAGCGTGCCCAGATTGATTTCCGCGTCGTGCATGACGGTACGTTCAGTCAGCTCCAGCTCAAGCAGATTGGCAGCCAGCCCGGTAGCCGCCAGCACGCCAGCCACTTCGGCGACAAACCCGGCTTGCCGGAACTGGACGGGTGCCACATTCACCGCCATGCGGACTGCTGGCAAGCCATCGGCCTGCCAGTACATTGCTTGCCGACAGGCTTCGAAGAGCACCCAGTCTCCCAAGGGATTGATCAAACCGGTATCTTCCGCCACTTTGATGAAACGGTCCGGCATGATCAACCCAAGTTCTGGATGCAGCCAGCGGATCAGCGCCTCGGCACCGACAATGCGACCACTGTTCAGGCAAACCAACGGCTGATAATGCAAAATGAATTCACGGTTGGTCAGCGCCCGACGCAAGCTGCTCTCCATCAACAGATGCTCGAGGGTGGCGGTATTCATTTCGCTTGAATAGAACTGGAACGCGTTACGTCCCACCTCCTTGGCTTTGTACATGGCCGCATCGGCATTGCGCAAAAGCGCCTCAAGATCTTTTCCATCACGCGGATAGAGGCTGATGCCCAGCGAAGGCGTAATGGTCAGCTCATGCCCGCCGATGGTAAATGGCACGGCACAGACATCCAGCAGGCGCCGGGCAATTTCTGCGGCGGCGGCCGCCGATATACCGGGCAAGGCAAAAATGAATTCATCACCACCAAGGCGGGCCAGCGTATCCACCTTGCGGATAACCGTTCCCAAACGTTCAGAAACGGCGCAGAGCAATTCGTCACCAACGCTATGGCCGAGTGAATCATTGATCCGCTTGAAATGATCGAGATCGAGAAAAATCAGCGCCAGTTCTGAACCATCGCGCTCGGCAGCAGCAATCATCTGGGCAAAACGGTCATGTAACAGACGGCGGTTGGGCAAACCGGTCAGCACATCAAAATCCGCCAGCTCACGTATCTTTTTCTCGGCGGCCTTATGTTCTGATATATCAACCAGCGTGCCCACCGAAGCCGGCAATCCGCCAACTATTGCAGGCGTGCCGACAATGCGCGCAGGAAAGCTCGAGCCATCCTTGCGTAAAGCTGCAATTTCGTAGGCTTCACCTGGCTCGCCAGCAGCCCGGCGGCGCATCTGCTCACGCAGCATGGCCCGCTGCTCAGGCACCACGAGATCGATCGGACTCAAGTTGTTAATCAACTCTTCTGCCGTGTAGCCGAAGGCATTGAGCAAAAAATCGTTGGCAAAACAGAAAACTGCATTCTGCACAACGAAAATGCCAACTTGCGCGGCATTCATCGTGACACGAAACAGCGCCTCCTGCTCCTTGAGAGCAATGTCAATATTCGCCCGTTTTGTGACGTCGACCACAACCCCCTCCTCAATCAGACAAGACTCGACCATCGTCGGGACGCGGTGCCCCGGGTACTCTTGGGCAAGCGCACTGAGTTGGCAAACGGCATGCTCGATGCTCTCAAGCAGCACATCAAAACTCGGAGTAGTGTATTTTTCTTCCAGATTTGCCTCGGGGTCTCAACGACCGCGCGGCCGCCAACGCTTCAATAATAGCGAATTTGAGACCACCGAAACCGAACTCATTGCCATGGCAGCGCCGGCAAACACCGGGTTAAGCATGCCAAATGCTGCCAAGGGGATACCCAAGACATTGTAGATAAAGGCAAAGAACAGGTTCTGACGAATTTTTGCCAATGTGGCGTGCGAGAGCTCAATCGCATCAACCAGGCTGTTCAGATCGCTGCGGATCAGCGTCAGATCTGCGGCTTCGACCGCCGCATCCGATCCGGCACCAATTGCAAAACTGACATCGGCAGCGGCCAGAGCAGGTGCATCGTTGATGCCGTCACCGACCATGGCAACCAGGCCATCGCGGCCACGTAAATCAGTCACCGCTGCCGCCTTGTCGGCAGGCAGTATGCCGGCGCGAAACTCTGCGATACCGGCTTGAGCAGCGATGCTGGCTGCTGTTTCGGCATTGTCTCCGGTCAGCATCACCACCCGGATACCCTTGGCCCGCAAACGTTCAACCGCCTGACGCGAGGTCGGGCGCAGCGCATCGGCAATCGCCAGCAAGGCCAACAACTGGTCACCTTCAGCCAGAACCACCACGGTTTTCCCCGCACGCTGCAAATCCAGCACGTGCTGATCAGCCGCCACCCCCAGCCACTCAGGAGACCCCAGGCGTAGTTGGCGATCAGCAACTTGGCCACTAATCCCACGGCCAGGCAGCGCCGAAAAATTCACCACTTTTTGCAGGTCGACCCTACCATTCCTCGCCAGAACCGCACGCGCCAGCGGGTGTTCCGACCCCTGCTCCAGGGCCGCCGCCAGGCCCAGCGCTTCAACCTCGGAAGCCGCCAGCGGCACAATATCCGTGACTTGCGGCTGACCAACGGTCAAGGTACCGGTCTTGTCGATTGCCAGCACTGTGATCCGCTCGGCACGTTCGAGCGCTTCGGCATTGCGCACCAGAATTCCGGCCCGCGCCCCCTGCCCGGTGCCCACCATGATCGCCGTTGGTGTCGCCAGCCCAAGGGCACACGGACAGGCAATAACCAGGACCGCTACGGCATTGATCAGTGCCTCTGCCAACAATCCTGAATAAAACCACCAGCCAGCAAAGGTCAGCAGCGCAACGGCGCAAACCACAGGAACAAAGATTGCTGAAATCTGATCTGCCAGACGCTGCACCGGCGCCTTGGAGCCCTGCGCTTCACCAACAAGCCGAATGATGCCCGCCAGCAAGGTTTGTTCGCCGACACCCGTCGCGCGGCAACGTAACGCCCCCTGGCCGTTGGCCGTTGCGGCAAAAACCTTGTCGCCCAATTTCTTGCCAACCGGCATGCTCTCGCCTGTCAACATGGCCTCATTGACGCTGGAGTCGCCGTCAAGCACCTCGCCATCGACCGGCACGCTTTCGCCAGGGCGCACCATGAAAACATCATCCGGCATCAAGGCATCAACCGGAACCTCGAGCCACTGACCGTCACGCTCCACTCTTGCAGTTTTGGGCTGAAGACGAATCAGTGCTTCAATTGCCTCCGAGGTTTTGGCCTTGGCTCGTGCTTCCAACAATTTACCAAGCAACACCAGGGTAATAACCGCTGCGCCGCCCTCGAAGTAGACATGTTGATCAAGCGCCAGCACCGTCACGACGGCAGAAAACCCCCAGGCCATGCTGGTCCCCAGCGCGACCAGTACATCCATATTGGCGCCCCCACCGCGCAATGCCTTGAAAGCGCCATCGTAAAAGCGCCAACCGATCCAGAACTGAACGGGAGTCGCCAGCGCCAGTTGTAACCAGCGCGGCAGCTCGTTGTGCTGACCATGCTCGCCGAACATGAAAAACATCTGGCCAACCAGCGGCAAGCTCAACGCTACGGCAATCCAGAAACGCTGCAGTTCG
>CAXYZX010000190.1:0-4609 GCA_964293845.1 uncultured Dechloromonas sp. | reverse complement strand
TAGGCATGCAGTTTCTGCCAGTCCGGCTTGCCACGAAACAGTTCGCCTTCCCACCAGACCGTGCCGGCTTCCAGCGCATCGCGCTCAGTGTCGGACATTTGCGGCAACACCTTGCGATAGGTCGCAAAAAGCGGCCGGCTGATCAAGGCGCGGCGGATCGGCCGCACCAGGATCAAGCCGGCTAAAGCTGCGAGTATTACTACACTCAGCAGAGGGATAATGCTGTTGAACATGCTGTTGTCTCCAGTAATTTTTATGAACTGATTTTTTTGTTGCTTATTTGCCGTCGACCGCAACATCCGTGTATTGCGGCAGTGGCGAACGCAAGCCGCCGAGCAAAAAGGACATCAAACGCGGCACCAGGCGATCAATGCGGTCTACCGCATCAGCCTCCTCAATCTGCCAGTCAGTCACCAGACGCAAGGCATCGGTGCCGGCAATCGCGTAGGAAGTCGCCCCCAGCATGAAGTGAAAGCGCCAGACAATCTCGGCTTTGGGCACATCCGGCAAGGCCTTGAACAAGGCCTCCTTGTAGCGCTCCATCACCGTTGCGTATTCGTGGGCGAGAAAGGTGCGAATGAATTCGGATGGCTCGGTCAACGTACGCCCGAGCAAACGGAGGAAGGTCACCCCGCCGCGCTCCTGATCATCGGCCAGACGCAGCAGCGTGCCGAAAAAGCCATCGACAATCTGTGATGGCTTCAAAGGTTTTCCGGCTGCCTCGGTTTCCATCTCGCCAAGCACCCGCATGCGTTCTTCGTTCAGCCAGTCGAGCCGACGCCGGAATACTTCCTGCATCAACGACTCCTTGGAACCAAAGTGATAATTCACCGCTGCCAGGTTAACTGCCGCCTCACCGGTAATCTGGCGCATTGAGGTGCCTTCATAACCATGGGCCATAAACAGGCGCTCGGCAGCATCAAGAATGCGTTCGCGGGTATCGACGGATCGTGCTTCTGCCATGATGGTCTCCTGTTATTAAACCATGATTCATACGTTCGTTTGAATCATAGGAGAGATCGTAACCCGCAGCAAGCAGAATTTTTAGAGGCGTCTACCCAATTTTTCGATCAGCCGTTACGCTGACGAATGAAAGAAATGACATCGGCAGCCGGGACCGGCCGGCTGAACAGGAAGCCTTGCACCAGATCGCAACCGCGCTGACTCAGGTAGGCAAATTGTTCTTCCGTCTCCACTCCCTCGGCCACCAGTTTTAGCCCAAGGTTGTGAGCAAGGCCTATCGTCGCATCGCAAATTGCCGAGCTGTCGCCATTCTGGCCAATTTCTTCAACAAAGGAACGATCGAGCTTGAGATGATCGATAGGGAACATCTTGAGGTAACTGAGTGAAGAATAGCCGGTCCCGAAGTCATCAATCGCCAGCCCAACGCCCATGTCATGCAGCAAATCAAGCACCGCCACCGTTTCATCCGGGCGCTGCATGGCAACCGACTCGGTTATTTCAAACATCAGATCCTGTGGCCTGAGGTTCATGGCCTCGATGGCACCACGGGCCAGAATGGGCAGGTTGCCGTTACGCATCTGCATCGCAGAAATATTGATCCCCATTTTGACGTCGACCACACCCGCCGTCCTGAAATCGGCGAGTTGCCGGCAGGCAGCCCAGAACACCCATTCGCCAAGCGGCTGAATGAGGCCGGTTTCTTCGGCAATACCAATAAATTTGCCTGGCGGAATCATGCCTTGTTGCGGGTGCATCCACCGTACCAGCGCCTCAACCTCAACGACCCGTCCGCTCGCCACATCAATAATGGGCTGGAAGTAAAGACAGAATTCCTCACGAGTCAGCGCCTGGCGCAGACTGTGTTCTATGGTCAACCGTTCCAGCGCCGCCTCGTTCATCTTGGCGTCAAAAAACTGGAAGTTATTCCGCCCTGCACTCTTGGCGTGATACATGGCGGCATCGGCGTTCTTCATCAAGGTATCGCCATTGCCACCATCGGTCGGGAAAATCGCTATCCCGATACTTGGCGAGGTGTACAGATCATGCCCCTCAATCACATAAGGCGACCCAACGGTCAGCACGATTTTTTCAGCCACCATGGCCACCGAAGTACTGTGCTCTATTCCAGTCAGCATGATGACAAACTCGTCGCCGCCCAATCGAGCCACCACATCACTGTCGCGCACGCTTTCCTGCAGGCGTCTGGCAACCTCAATCAACAACTCATCACCGATATGGTGACCTAACGTGTCGTTGACCACCTTGAAGCGATCGAGATCGATAAAGAGCAGCGCAACCCGCCCGCCATCACGTCGTGCCAGCGCCAGCGCCTGATGAATACGCCCACTCAGGCTGAAGCGGTTGGGCAATCCGGTCAGAGAATCATGATGGGCAATATGGTGCAGCTTTTCTTCGGCGGCACGCTCTGCGGAAATATCGGTGAAGTGAGCAATGTGATAGCGAATTTCACCCTCATCGCCACGAATGACCGAGATTGACATCCATTTCGGATAAATGGCGCCATCCTTGCGACGATCCCAGATTTCTCCCTGCCAGAAACCTTTGGCTCTGATCGATTGCCACATCGCCTCATAATCTTCAGGCGTACTGCGTCCTGCCGAAAGAAAGCGCGGATTTTTGCCAATCGCCTCCGCCTGCTCGTAACCGGTTAATGCGGTGAATGCCGGGTTGACCGTAACAATATTGTTTTCCTGATCCGAAATAAGAATGGCTTCTCCGCTGTGTTTGAAAGCAATGCCCAGCAACTGCATTTGTGATTCCATTTGCCGGATGCTGGAGATGTCCTGCGCCGTGCCTATCGAACGCAAAGCTGTCCCATCCGCCGCATAGTGGGTCTCACCACATTCCAGAACCACCTTGATCCGGCCATCCGGCATGATCAGCCTATGCTCGATCTCGTACGGTGTTCGATTCGCAACCGAGTCCCGGTAAGCCTTGTCGACCCGAGACCTGTCTTCGGGATGCACAATCTGCAAAAACAATTCGTAGCTGGCAACTGAAGTTGCCGGATCCTGCTCAAAGATATGGAATAGCTCGTCCGACCAGACCAGCTTGCTGCTGACCAGATCCAGTTCCCAGCTACCAACGCGCGCCAAGCGCTGCGCCTCGCGCAACTGCTCCTGATTCTGGCGCAGGCGGTCCGCCGCACTAAATGCAGCCTCCTGATTACGGAACAACCAGATCAAGACAAGCGACAGCGTCATAAACAGAACCAGCCCCAATCCACCCATGATGACGGCACGACGCTGCCAGTCAGCATTTACATCGGCATTGGAAAGCCCGGCCACCACATAAAATGGGAAGGACTCGAGGGCGCGATAGGCATAGATGCGCTGCACGCCATCCGTCTGCGCCGCTTGACGCAACGTACCTGCACGCTCGCCTCTGAGCAAATTTTGGACAATCGGATTGGTTGACCGCAACACCTGATTGACCTGCTCAGGCACCGGCGGTTGGCGTACCACCAGTGCATGATCATCAAGCCGCCGCACCGCAAGTGCGCCACCGTGTCCAAGGGGAATCGTTTTCAGGATGCGTTCAAAGTAGCCAAGATCAAGAGGAGCGCTGACAACACCCAGAAAACGCCCATCCTCGGCACGGATTGATCGCGCCACAACCAACACTTGTTTTCCTGTAACTCGGGAAACAAGCACCGGCGAGAAAATCAAGCCACGCGCGTCACTATTTTGCAACGTAACAAAATACTCCCGGTCAATCAGGTTGGCAAAAACGCCGCCCCCTGCGAGATAAAGTACATCGCCATTGGCATCAACAATACGGAAACCCGCTACTTCAGGAAAACCCAGTTGATGGCGATTCAGTTCTTGTTCAAGTTGCTCGCGGAAGGCTGGCATATTGCGCCGCTCCAGCGCATCAACCGGTACTCGCGCAACAATCGACTGCAAATCTGCATCCACTCGGCGCAGTGCGGTATCAAGGCGAACCTCGAACAGTTCGGCATAGATACGCGCTGTCGACTCCGCTTCCTTCCAGGTTTCGTTATGGACCGACCACAGCACATAGCCAAGCAATATCAGCCCGCCCATCGCCACCGAGACGAGTGCAAACCACAACTGCCGCCCTTTGCGGGCGTTGCCGGCTGGAAATAGCGTCATTCAAGGACGTCTTATCTTGATAAGTCGGTCAATTCTGATCACACAGGGCTTTTTTTGCAATCCAAAACGGGCACTGAACGTGGATTCTCTTGAAGATACTGCATAAACCGGCACACAACCTGCTCGCCCGAGATACGTTCAAGGTAGGTTTCGCAAACCTCGCTAGTGATCACCCAGCGATCCAGTGGAATATTTTCCGGAAAGCGCGAGTCTCCGTGAAAAGCCTGCTCGATCCGCGTCAGAAAAAAACGTTGGCAATAAGGCCAGGCGGCGGCATAAAGCGAAGCGCCACCGATCACGAAAACATCCTTGCCGGTAGCCGTTGCAGCCAGTAGCGCTTGTTCAACGGTTGCTACCGCCTTACACCCCGGCTTCAAAACCAGCCCTGCTTGAGAAGTCACAATAAAGGAATCGGGCGGCACCACATCCATTGACTCATAGGTCAGGCGCCCAATTACCAGCGCAGCTCCGGCCACCGTCTTCTCAAAAAAGGCCAGTTCTTCAGGAAT
>CAXYZX010000189.1:0-4651 GCA_964293845.1 uncultured Dechloromonas sp. | reverse complement strand
TGGTGCGCCCGACTGAATTCGAATCAGTGACCCCTGCCTTCGGAGGGCAGTACTCTATCCAGCTGAGCTACGGGCGCTAAGAACGGCGAATTCTACCTTTTGCAGCGGGTCGCGTCCATTAAGCCGAAAACAATGCAGCAATCAGGACGAACCAGCAAATGAACACTACATCACCGGCCAAACTCAGTTTTGATGATCTGCAAAAGGTCATGGCCACGGTAGATATTCCAGCCTGCCCGGCAGCAGTGACCAGCGCGATGGCCGAAGCGCAGAAGGATGAACCCGACTTGCCTCGCCTCGCCGAACTGATCTCCAATGATCCAGCGATGTCTGCGGCGGCACTAAAGCTGGCCAATTCGCCGCTTTACCGTAGCGGCAGCAGCATTTCCGGCGTACGCCAAGCAGTTGACCGCCTCGGCACCAAGAACGTGGTCTGCATCGTCGTTTCAGTTGCACTGCGCGCCAGTGTCAGCGGACTGCCCGCTGCCTGGGTGGAACAGTTCTGGAAACGGAACACCCAACTGGCTCTTGCCGCTGCGATGATCGCCCGCCGCCAATACGGCATCTCGCCCGATGCAGCCTATACCTATACCCTGTTTCACGATGCAGCGATTCCTCTAATGATGAAACGCTTTCCCAACTATGGCAAAGTAATCGAAGATGCGCTATCGAGCGGTAAATCACTGGTTGAAGCAGAGGGTGAATATTTTCCCTGTACGCACCCGATTGTCGGTTCGCTGCTGGTTCGCAACTGGGGACTGCCTTCAATTCTCGGTCAAGCCATTCGTTTCCATCACGAGCCCGATGTGTACGAAATTTCGGACAAGAGCCTGCCCGGCGGCGCACTTTCGTTCATTGCTGTCACGCAGGTCGCCGAACACCTGGCGCACGAAATTATGGGTGAAAACGACCACGAGGTGGGGAGCGCGCTCTATCAGAAAGCCCTGGCTCACCTTGGCATTAGTCAGGAGGAGTTGGACGACCTGCAGGCGTGCGTTGCCGAAGCGATAGGCGCCAATGCCTGATCAGTCGAAGAAGGTACGTGCAGCCTCGTAGCGCTGGGCATAGTAACGGTCGCCCAGCCGATCAATACGCACGCGCCCGTTGCTTGAGGGTGCATGAACGAAGCGCGCATCGCCGATGTAGATACCAACATGCGAGAACGAGCGACTATTGGTATTGAAGAACACCAGATCGCCGGGCCGCAAATCCTGGCGGCCAATGGGGCGCGCCTGGCGGGCGATGTCGGCGGCACTGCCCTTGACGCTGAGACCGAGCGCCGTCTGGTAGATATGGCTGACCATGCCACTGCAGTCGAGCCCGGCATCCGGATTCTTACCGCCAAAACGGTAGCCGGTGTCGATCAGGCCCAGAGCGTAGAGCACCACATCGACCCCCTTCTCACTCCCGGCACGCGCCGGTTGCGCTATAGTTTCCGTTGACACAGGCTGGCGCAGGGCCGGACTACCGCAAGCAGCAAGCAAGGCGGCAGAAACCATCATTGCCATCGGAAGAAACAGGCGCATTAGCTAAAGTGCTTTCTACAAAACAACCATAACTTACCGTTTTTACAGGAAATTTCAAGCCCATGCTTATCCAGAACAGCCAATTGTTGCGGTCAACCAGTTTTATTGACGGAAAATGGACCGCGGCTGACGATGCCTCCCGCTTGGCGGTACGCAACCCGGCGAATGGCGAGATCATCGCTGAAGTGGCCAACTGTGGTGCTGTCGAGACCAACCGCGCGATTGCCGCCGCCGATGCCGCCTGGCCGGCCTGGCGCACACTCACCGCCAAGCAACGTGCCCAGTTGCTGCGCCGCTGGTTCGAACTGATTCTGCAAAACACGGAAGACCTCGCCCAGCTGATCACTGCGGAAGGTGGCAAACCCTTGGCTGAGGCACGTGGCGAGGTCGCCTATGGCGCCTCCTTTGTTGAATGGTTCGCCGAGGAAGGCAAGCGCGCTTACGGTGAAACTATCCCGGCGACCGCCGCTGACAAGCGTCTGGTCGTCATCAAACAGCCGATTGGCGTTTGCGCCGCGATCACGCCGTGGAACTTCCCGCTCGCCATGATCACGCGCAAGGTTGCACCGGCGCTGGCGGCCGGCTGCACCGTGGTAATCAAACCTGCTGAGCAGACACCGCTGACGGCGCTCGCCCTCGCCGCGCTGGCTGAGGAAGCCGGTTTGCCGCCAGGTGTTTTCAACGTCATCACCGGCGACCCGGTGGCAATTGGTGGCCGGCTTACGGCCAGCCCGATAGTGCGCAAGCTCTCGTTCACCGGTTCGACTGAAGTCGGTCGCCTGCTGATGGCACAATGCGCAGCAACGGTCAAAAAGGTTTCCTTTGAACTGGGCGGCAATGCGCCTTTTATCGTTTTCGACGATGCCGACCTGAATGCTGCGGTCGACGGCGCTTTGATCGCCAAATATCGCAATGCCGGCCAAACCTGCGTCTGCGCTAATCGCTTCCTGATTCAGTCCGGCATTTACGACGCCTTTGCCGAGCGCTTTGCCGCCCGCGTACGCGACATGAAGGTTGGCCCCGGCACCGAGGATGGGGTCGTCCAGGGTCCGCTGATCGACGATGCGGCGCTGCTCAAGGTACAGTCGCACGTCGCCGATGCAGTTGGCCTCGGCGCCCGCATACTTTGCGGCGGCAGCCGCCATGATCAAGGCGGCAACTTCTTTCAGCCGACCGTGCTTGCCGACGTAACGCCGGCGATGCGCGTAGCGCGCGAGGAAACCTTCGGTCCGGTAGCGCCACTCTTTCGTTTTGAGACAGAGGCTGAGGCAGTTGCCATGGCCAACGATACCGAATTCGGGCTTGCTGCCTACTTCTACTCACGCTCCCTGGCACGTAGCTGGCGTGTTGGCGAAGCGCTCGAATACGGCATGGTTGGCGTCAATACCGGCCTGATCTCGAACGAAGTGGCGCCCTTCGGCGGCATCAAACAATCGGGCATTGGCCGCGAGGGTTCAAAATACGGGATCGACGACTACCTCGAAATCAAATACCTCTGCTTTGATATCAACGGATGATCAAATTTATCGTATTCGGCATCGCCGGCCTTATCCTTTGGCTACTCTGGCGCAACTGGGGCAGAAGTCGACGCGCCGCGTTCATTGACAACTACCCCTATGCACGCTTTCTCGACAAACGCCTCGCAGCGCGCCGTCCGGAGTTGAGCGCAGATCAGCGTCAGGCGGTTTTTGCCGGGCTGCTCGACTACTTCCAGCTGTGCCGAACGGCGGGCAAGCGCATGGTCGCCATGCCGTCGCAGGTAGTGGACGATGCTTGGCATGAGTTCATTTTATTTACCCGCCAATACGACAAGTTTTGCCAGGGTGCCTTTGGCCGTTTTTTGCATCACACACCAGCCGAGGCAATGAGTGCACCGACCCAGGCCAGCGAAGACATACGCCGCGCCTGGCGGCTGGCCTGCGCACGCGAGAAGATCGATCCACAAAAACCGGATCGTCTGCCTCAGCTCTTTGCTTTGGATGCCAAGCTGCTGATTGCCGGCGGGTTCATCTATCACCTGGATTGCATGGCGGCCCAGAAAACCGGACTGGGTGATGGCTATTGTGCAAGCCACATTGGTTGCGGCGGCAGCGGTGGCTGTTCCGGCGATGCTGGGAGCAGCGACGGGGGAAGCGGTTGCAGCGGGGGTTGTGGCGGCGGAGATTAATCCGTTGGCGCTTCGTAAACCACGACCCGGTTGCGCCCTTCATGTTTGGCGATGTAAAGCGCCAAGTCGGCAAACTGGGTCAGCTCATCCGGCACCTTGCCATGATCCGGGTAGGATGCAACACCAATGGAGGCGGTGAAGCGCAGGTCAAAATTACCGAACTTGAAGCAAATATCGGCGATCATCTGGCGCCAGCGTTCTGCCCGATCAGCAGCGATCGCCAGGGGCATGCGCGGCATCAGAACAACGAACTCTTCGCCCCCATAGCGGCAAAAAACGTCCTCCTGACGAATATCTGGCTTAAGCGTCTCAACCAGCATCTTCAGCGCCTCATCACCTGCCTGGTGGCCATAGGTATCGTTGATCTGCTTGAAGTGGTCGAGATCGAGCATGAGTAGCGCCAACGGATAACCTTCGCGCCGCGCCCGCGAAAGCTCACGCTCCAGCGTCTCGTCAAAATAGCGACGATTGAAGCAGCCGGTCAGGGCGTCACGCACTGCCTGTTCCTGCAATGCCTCTTGCAATTGCTCGATTTCGTCCAAGCGGAAGCGCAACTGCTCATTGATTTCGTGCAGGCGAAGCTGCGTCGCCTTGCGCTCCGACATGTCACGGGTGATGCCGTGTACTGCATAGGGGTGGCCGGCTTCATCAAGCAGCAGCGTAGTGACGACTTCAGTACTGACAACACCGCCGTTTTTATGGGGCTGTTCAATCTCTATCGTTGCGTAACGAGCACTTTCATCACCCTCGGCCAAACGCTCCAGTGAGGCAGCGAGAACCCCCCTCACCTTGTCCTGTGATGCCGGCGTCAGCGAGTATTCCATACTTTGCGCCATCACCTCTTCGGCGGTGTAACCCCGCAGACGTTGGACCGAGGGGCTGACGTAAGTGAAATGACTGCTTGCCAGATCGAGGGTCCAGATGACGTCACTACTTTGCTCGGCGAGCATGCGATAGC
>CAXYZX010000188.1:0-4687 GCA_964293845.1 uncultured Dechloromonas sp. | reverse complement strand
TTGTCGCGGGACAAGCTGATGTCCCTCGCCCGTGGCCGCGAGCAGGGCCCGTTTGACCGCGCCATCGATGTTCAGGTTTCCCGTCTGCGCAAGCTGATCGAAAGCGATGCCTCACAGCCGCGCTACCTGCAAACAGTCTGGGGCTTTGGTTATGTTTTTGTACCGGACGGCTCCAATCGCGAATGATGCCGCGCACGCTGCTGGCACGGACCTTTCTGCTGCTGGCGATACTCGTTCTACTGACCACCGTCGCCTGGCTCAGTCTTTTTCGCTTTATCGATGCCGAGCCGCGGGCTCGTGAAACCGCCCAACTCGCAACGTCTGCGGTCAACCTGATTCGCGCCGCACTTTTTGCCGCAGCACCGGAAAAGCGTCTGGCACTACTCAACGATCTCTCAACCCGTGAAGGCATGCGCCTGCTTCCCGCCGAAACTGAAGATCGCGTTGAACCGATGCCGGATAACCGCTTCATGAATCTGATACGTCAGGAGCTGGCGCTGCGCCTCGGCCCGCAAACCCGAATTGCCGCCGAGGTCGATGGCATACCTGGCTTCTGGGTCAGTTTTCGTTTCAGCGAACAGGACGATGATGAATACTGGCTGATCCTGCCCCGCGAGCGCGCCAAGCGCAGTATTGCCAACCAATGGCTGAGCTGGGGCTTGCTGGCGCTGGCCCTTGCTCTCGCCGTCGCCTGGTTTATTGCGACACGCATCAGCCGGCCACTCAAGGCGCTGGCCAGTTCAGCCGCCACCGTGGGTCGTGGACAAATGCCCGAGCCACTACCGGAAACCGGTGCTGATGAATTGCGCAGTCTGGCCGGCGCCTTCAACCGGATGGCCGCCGACCTGCAACGAAACGAACGCGACCGTTCGGAAGTACTGGCCGGCATTTCCCATGATCTGCGCACCCCGCTGACGCGCCTGCGTCTGGAGGCCGAAATGAGCGTCGCCGATGAAGGTGCCCGGGCCGCCGTGGTGGCTGACATTGAGCAGATGGAAGCGATCATTTCACAATTCATGGATTACGCCCGTGCCGATCAAGGCGAGGCTGCTATCAACACTGACCTTGGCGCCCTGCTTTCATCTTTGGCCGAACGTCAGCACTGCCTTGGGCACCCGCTTCAGGCAGACATTCCCGAACACTTGCCAGAAATTCATCTGCGCCCCAAGGCATTGACCCGGGCGCTGACCAACCTGATCGACAATGCCTGGAAATATGGCGGCACAGAAATCACCTTGCGTGCCAGTATTCAACCCGGCTGGCTGCACCTTGAAATTGGCGACAACGGCCCTGGCATTCCGGAAGGTGAAATCGAGCGCCTGAAACGGCCCTTTACCCGTCTGGAAAATGCCCGCACCAATGCCACTGGCACCGGTTTGGGACTGGCTATCGTCGAGCGCGTGGCACGCACTCATGGCGGGCAACTGGAACTCTTAGCAAAATCGAATGGCGGACTGCTGGCCCGCCTGAGTCTGCCGCTCAGCTCGTAAGAACCAGACAGGTTTCCTCGAAACTTCGCTCGATTTCAGCGAATGCCTTGCGACATTTTTCACCATCCAGATCAAGTCTTTCCCAGGCAGTACGATCAACCGGCATCAGCAGTTCGTCCGTAAAACCAGCCAGGCCCAGCGCATGGGCGAAACTGTCGGCCAGATGAACGACATTGGCCAGCGAATTGGCTAACGAGGTGGCCGGTGCGTGATGCTCGGCAACGGCTTGGTGCAGGCTGTCCGGAAAGCGCCAGGCTTCGGCAAGCAAGCCGCCCACCTCAGCGTGGTCAAGGCCAAGCACATCGCGCTCGGCGACCACCAGCGGGCAATCGTGCTGCTTCCGGTAAGCCAGCGCCACTGCGTATTGCGCCGAGAAATTAGAGGCCAGAACCAGCTGGCCGATGTCATGCAGCAAACCACCGGTAAAGGCCAGTTCCGGATTCTGCTTTGCTAACGGGGCTAAGGCACGAGCTGCCAAGCCAACACCAACACCATGACGCAGATAGGCCGGCGCATCAAAACCCGGGCAGTGGTCAACGCGAAATGCGCCGTTCATGGCCACTGCCATGACCATGCTGCGCACGGCCCGAAATCCAAGAATGACAACTGCCTCGTTGATCGTCCCGACCTTGCTCTGCAGCCCGTAAAAAGAGGAATTGGCGACGCGCAGCACACGTGCAGTGAGGCCCTGATCACGTGCGATCAGGCGGGCAATGTGTTCAACGTCTACCTCTTCGTTACTGAACGAGGCAAGCAATTCGGAAACAGCCGATGGCAGCGATGGCAACTGTTTGAGGCGAGCGCTGACCTGCTCATGGCGGAGCGTTGTCATTGGCTGTTCTCTAGGCGGTAATTGAGCACCGCCTGATAAAGCGTTCGAGTTTCCGGCGCATCGCCGGCTTTGCGAAAGATCTGGTCGAGGCTGGCAGCAGTAGCAAGACGACGAGCCTCAGTCAGCGCCGGGTCTTCCACCACCTCGAATTCCACCTTGACGCCTGCCACTTCGCGCCGTTCCAACCCGCTCAGCATGGATTCAGTAATTTCTGCGCCAACCGGCACCAGCACATTACCGCCCTTGTCGACAACGGCTTCTGCCACTTTCATACCCGACACCAGCGCATCAAGCGCCAGATAGTCAACCACTCTCATTGCGCTTCCCTTTGCAATATCAGCAACTGCCCATAGGCCGTGCCGCCCAGCCCAACCTGGCGCCACAGGCATTGATAGGCCTTGCCATCCATGGTGATTCGATCATTTTTCCCTGGCGCCGGCAGTTCGGGCAAGACTTCAGCCAGCGACATACCGATCGACAAGCCACGCTGCGCAAACTCATCAGTCGCGGCGCTGTTGATCATGGCCAGCATGCCATCCTGATCCAGCCCGGCCACTGGCCACGGCAGCACGGAAATCACTTCCTGCAAAATCGCGTAACCACGGCTCTCCTGAGCATGTAACTCGCGGTTCTCCGCTTCGAGGCGCCGCCGTTCCACTTCGATATTGACCAGCGCCCGCTCGGCTACTTCAACCTCATGCGACAAACGACTGTATTCATCAGAAATGTGGCGTCTTTGCAGTGCATTCTCAACCGTCTGAAGGAAAGCCAGCCCATCCAGCGGCATATGCAGGACACGCTGCACGATGCCGCTGCCAGCCATCTCGGCCACCTTTTTTCTATGCCACTGCTTTTCGTCAACCACCAGAATTCGTTCGCATTGCGGCTGCATGATCGCCGCTCGCTGGATGACCGCCAGAGCATCGAAGCCCTTGCGCGGCCCGCCGCAGACCAGCACATCGGCAAGATTACCGGAGAACCATTGCAGCGCGCCTTCAGCATCAGCGGCCAGGCAAACACGATGACCGGCGCGTTCAAGCGAAGAAATCACCTCATCACAGCCGTCGACCGCAACAAACAGGGCCATCGGCTTGCGTGTGCCGGAGCGCAACAAATTGGATGCCAGATGCCGGCCGCTGGCCAGCAGTTCACTCATCGCCCCAAGCGACAGCGGGCGCGAGAAAAAATAG
This sequence comes from uncultured Dechloromonas sp., assembly GCA_964293845.1. GTDB lineage: Bacteria > Pseudomonadota > Gammaproteobacteria > Burkholderiales > Rhodocyclaceae > Azonexus. The sequence goes on along the minus strand of CAXYZX010000188.1, from coordinate 1,175 downwards.
CCCTGGATCACGTCGCACTGGTGAGAAATTAGCATGGCCAGTTGCTCGGCCGTTTCCACTCCTTCGGCGACCACCTTGAGCTTGAGGTGATGGGCCATGGTGATCACGGCACGGGTAATCGAGGCATCGTCTGAATCCGCCACGATGTCGCGGACAAATGAGCGATCCACCTTGACCGCATCAAGCGGAAAACGCTTGAGGTAGGCCAGACTGGAGTAGCCCGTACCAAAGTCATCGAGCGATAGGGTTACCCCCATGGACTTCAGGCCACACAAGGTATGAATTGCCTGCTCGGCATTCTGCATCAGCATGCTCTCGGTAATTTCGAGATCGAGGCTTGCCGGTGGCAAACCGCTGGCGGCAAGCGTTTTTGCCACATCATCAAGCAGGGTGTCGGACTGCAACTGACGTGCCGACAGATTGACCGAGACACTGGGTAGATCGAAGCCGGCCTGCTGCCAGAGCAAGGCCTGGCGACTAGCAGTTTCCAGCACCCAGCGCCCGACAGAGACGATCAGACCGGTTTCCTCCAGTAACGGAATGAACTGGTCCGGCGGCACCAGACCACGTCGCGGATGGTTCCAGCGAATCAGCGCCTCGGCACCGACGATGCGACCACTGGCACAGCTGACCTTGGGCTGGTAGTAAAGAACAAACTCCTCGCGAATCACGGCATTGCGTAAATCGGTTTCAAGAAAAAGCCGCTCGCGAACATCCTCCTGCATCGTCGATGAGTAGAAGTTGTAACAGTTTCTGCCCTGCGTCTTGGCATGACGCATCGCAGTTTCGGCGTTACTCACCAACTCATGCACATCCCTGCCATCCTGCGGATGGAAGGCGGTGCCAATACTGGCCGTGACAAAAACCTCCTGCCCTTCGACACGGATCGGCAGGGTCAGGGTATCAACAATACGGCGCGCGACGATCACCGCCTGTTCGCGATCAACCACATCCGGCAAGAGGATGCCGAAAACGTCACCGCCAAGGCGCCCGAGCACATCGGATTCGCGCAAGGAGCCAGACAGACGCCCAGCCACCTGACGCAATAACTCGTCGCCACAAAGGTGACCCAGCGTCTGATTGACTTCATGAAAGCGATCTATATCGATCACCATGACACCCAGCGGCGATTGATTCCTTTTGGCCAGCGCCAGCAGATGGCGGGCCTGGTCGTA
>CAXYZX010000187.1:0-4690 GCA_964293845.1 uncultured Dechloromonas sp. | reverse complement strand
TGGAAGGGACGAGTACTGATTTCCTGACCGGCCCCCGCCACACCAATGATGGTCGATTCACCCCAGCCCTTGTGGCAGCACTCCAGCGCAGCGCGCATCAAATTGACGTTGCCGACACACTCGAAAGAATAATCGACCCCACCATCAGTCATTTCGACGATGACATCCTGAATCGGCTTGGTGAAATCCTTGGGGTTAACCCAGTCAGTAGCGCCCAGTTCCTTGGCGATAGCGAACTTCCCCGGATTGATGTCGATGGCGATGATGCGCGATGCCTTGGCCATCTTTGCACCGATGATTGCCGCCAGACCAATGCCGCCCAGACCAAAGATGGCAACCGTAGCGCCCTCTTCCACCTTGGCCGTATTAAGTACAGCACCGATGCCGGTCGTCACCCCACAGCCCAGCAGGCAAACTTTTTCCAGCGGCGCATCCTTGGGGATTTTGGCCAGCGAGATTTCTGGCAATACGGTGTATTCAGAGAAGGTCGAGCAACCCATGTAGTGGTAAATCGGCTGACCTTGATAAGAAAAACGTGACGTGCCGTCCGGCATCAAGCCCTTGCCCTGCGTGGCGCGCACCGCCTGGCAGAGATTGGTCTTGCCCGACAGACAAAATTTGCATTTGCCGCATTCCGCCGTATACAGGGGAATTACGTGATCGCCGACCGCAACTGAGGTCACACCCTCACCGATGGCCTCGACAATGCCACCGCCTTCGTGGCCGAGAATGGACGGAAAAATACCTTCCGGATCATCACCGGACAGTGTAAAGGCATCGGTGTGGCAAACCCCGGAAGCCACAATGCGGACCAGCACCTCACCCGCCTTCGGTGCTTCGACATCAACCTCAACAATCTGTAACGGTTGATTGGCCGCAAAGGCAACAGCTGCGCGTGATTTGATCGACATGGTGGTGCTTTCATTTAAGTGACTATGGCAGCCAGTATAATTAGCGCCCATCGGCGGATAAATGATCAATCAAGGATTGATTGTTGCCACACAGGGATAATCAGCTTTCAAGCCAAAGTGCAGGAGCAAACCGAAAATGAGTCGCTGGGAAGGGCTGGATGAATTCGTTGCAGTCGCCGAATGCGGCAGCTTTTCGCGGGCCGCCGAGCGCCTGCGCCTGTCCTCATCGCACGTCAGCCGGCAGGTCGCCCTGATCGAAGAACGACTGCAAGCGCGACTGCTCTACCGCACCACTCGCCGCGTCTCGCTGACCGAAGCCGGACAGACCTTCTTCGTCCGCTGCCAGCGGCTGATTGAGGAACGCGACGAAGCCTTTCTGACCATCAGCGATCTGCACAGCACACCGACTGGCTTACTGCGCATGACAGCTGCCATCGCCTATGGCGAGCGCTTCATCGTGCCCTTGGTCAATGATTTCATGGCGCAGCATCCGCAGCTAAAAGTCGAGATCGACCTGACCAACCGCGCGCTGGACATGGTTCATGAAGGCTTTGATCTGGCCATTCGCCTTGGCCGGCTCAATGAATCAAGCTTGGTTGCCACACGCCTGGCGCCGCGTGCAATGCACCTGTGCGCCGCCCCGGCCTATCTCGAAAAATACGGTCGCCCGCACACCCTATCTGAACTGGGCCAGCACAACTGCCTGATCGGCACCAGCGACATCTGGCTGTTCCAGCAGGACGGACGCGAGTTTGCCTTCCGCCCAAGCGGCAACTGGCGCTGCAATAGCGGCCAGGCGGTACTCGATGCCACGCTGCGTGGCTTTGGCCTGTCGCAACTGCCTGAGTACTATCTAAACGATCTGTTGCGTAGTGGGGAATTGATATCGCTACTGGAGGCGAATCAACCGCCCAATGCCGCAGTCTGGGCGGTCTACCCGCAACGGCGCTACGCCTTGCCAAAAGTTCGCCTACTCATTGATGCACTCAAAGGCGGACTGGCGGCACGCCCTGAATATCAACTGAAGCCAAGCTCGTAGCAGCACGGACGGGCAGGTGGCCAAGTCACCCCACAGGTGTGCAAGCCGATCAATCTACCCCATGCCGACCAACAATTGCTGAATCAGGACATCCTGAACCTGCAGTTTGCGCGGCAATTTCTGGTTGATTGCCAGAAGCAAACGTTCGCGCACGGCAGTCATTCGTGGATATCTATCGCGCTGATAGGCCTCGGCCAGCGCGTTTCCGACCACCGCCTGCAGCATCTGCTGACGCTTCTGTATGCCTTTCTCCTGCTCCGGGTCGACCAACAGGCTGAGATTGCAAATGACTTGCTGATCCAGCCCAATCGAAGTTCTGACGCTTACAGAGACATAAACCTCCTCTTCGGCATCATTGCCTTGCTGATGCAAATAGAAGAAAACGGCCGCAGCAGAAAGCAGGGCGAGCGCTGCCAGCAGCAGGCAGAAGCGACGTAGCCAAGATTGTTCACCGTCCTGATCTTTCGAACCGACTCGATTTAATGAAGATTGCTTGTTTAGCGTTGCACTAAGGGACATGGCCGGGACTCAGGTTTTGATTGCAGGACAATCGACAGCACGAATATTATCATAAATGTTATTTTTGTTGTTTTTATTGATTTTGTAAAAAACTTGGACACCGCTATTGCTGCAATTACGAATAGAAGCGGTTAATCCGCCTTGAAACCGATTTCACATCTACTAAATGTGTAAAATATATCAATATAAAACCGAGGCTGACATGTCCGAGATTGAGTATTTGAGCTCCCGCGATGCGGCAACCGCACTAGGCCTTTCGCTGGGTACGGTTCAAAAAATGGTGGAGAAAGGTGCACTCGAAGCCTGGAAAACCGAAGGTGGACATCGGCGAATCCCTCGCACAGCCATCAACGACTACCTTGCTCAACGCCAGGGCAGCAAGCCGGCAGCAACCACACTAGATATCCTGGTTGCCGAAGACAATCCGACACTGCAAGCCCTCTACAAGGGCGCCTTTGAAAAATGGGATTTCCCACTCAGTTTTCGGCTTGTCGACAACGGTTTCGATGGGCTGCTGCAGGTCGGCAGCCGCAAGCCAGATGTCCTGATCACCGATCTGATGATGCCCGGCATGGATGGTTTTGACATGATCCGCCGCCTGCGTAAGCACAAGGATCTCGCCAGCATGGACATTGTCGTGGTCAGCGCCATGGAAGCGGAGCAAATTGCCGAAAAAGGCGGACTACCGGCTGACATCATGATCTATAAAAAGCCGATCCCGCTGGTAGAAATAAAAGGCTACCTGCGGGCTATCTATCAACAACGCCTGCGCCAGAGCCAATGAGCGAATAAAGCAAAGGCCAGTTCCAAATACAAAAGCCATTCGATTGGCTGCTTTCAGGAGCCAAAAAAGGTAACTCCTGGCCGTATACCTGAATCATTACGATACCGGATTGTGCGTGCCGTATTGGCTCAGGACGTGAGCCGCTTGAATTTCCCAACGACAACCCCCCAGACCTCTAAATCCATACCCTCCAGAATTTCGAGCGTTGGATACACCGGATTCTCAGCGACAAGCGCCACTCGTCCTGCCCGCTTAAAGAGCCGTTTCACCAGGCGCTCACCATCGACTAAGGCAATCACGATATGACCATGTCGCGGTAGGACACTTTTATCGACGACAAGGATGTCGCCGGCGAATATCTCCGCGCCATGCATAGAGTCTCCTTCAACTGGAAAGAAAAAGATGCTGACTGGGTTTTGAACAAGGTAGTCATTGATGTCGAGTCGTTTATCTTCGTAATCAACGGCAGGCGATGAAATCCAGCATTGCCCCTCACCGCCACCAAGGGAATGTATTGTTTGGGCGCATCCGGCAGTGGCAGAAAGATGCCTTGCACGCCACCCACGGTGGACTTAAGCATTGGCGGTCGCCTCTGAAAGAAGTTCGGCTTGCTCGCCTTCAACCGGCTCACTAAGCAAAACCATGGAGCATTCAGGACAAACGAGGCTAAGCTAGAAGCCCGTTCAAGACATCTCGGCTTGTGGCGTGACCCTAACCCAATTCCACCTTGGGACTTTCGACACGGCACCGGTGCAGCATCTGCAGAGCAGCGCATGCAGGCGGGCGAAGCGTGCCCCTGTACTGGCCCAACCATGTGCACAGGCACCAAGGGCGGGCGCTACTGCCTCACCAACGGCGGCATCAAGAGCTACCGCTAGGCTTTACCTGCTTACGGTGTTGCATCGCCATTCCTGCACTACGCCATAAACACCATCGGTCGACTCGACTCGCTCAATACCGCGCAACACAAAGCCATCATGGCCGACCAGCGTAATAATCGGTTCATGGAGAGGTGCAAGCAGATGGGCCGAATTCCCACCGGGAATAAGCAGCAATGCTTGAACCGGCCTATCACCGCCCCCGCAAGCCGCGACCAACCGCAATTCCCCTTTGAAGGCTCTGCCGTTCTCGACTTCGAGTGACTGAAGGCGTCGACCTTGAAATCGCCATAGACGAACTTCGACGAGCATAGAGGGATCACAATTACTGTACAAAACACCAGTATAACGAAATCATCCCCGCTTGATTGGGTCAAAATTTGATCTATAAGTTGAGGCATAGATTTCCGTATAGATTCCGTACGTAAGGCACAGCAATACCAAACGCATAAAAACGAAAAACCCGCAAAGCATTGAGCAGTGCGGGTTCTAGGTGATTTATTCTGGTGCGCCCGACTGAATTCGAATCAGTGACCCCTGCCTTCGGAGGGCAGTACTC
>CAXYZX010000186.1:0-4691 GCA_964293845.1 uncultured Dechloromonas sp. | reverse complement strand
ACCGGGTCGAGCAGCGGCGGCAGGTAGCCGGCGCCGATCAGGCGGTCGATGGCGGCGATGAGCAGAGCCGAGGCGAGGATGAGCAGCATGATCGATGACAGGCGCAGGAGCAGGCCGATGTTGAGTTTGGCCAGGCTTTTTGCCGCCAGCCAGGCGGTGGCGCCAGCGCCGGCAAAACCGGCCACGGCGCCCATGAGCAGGGCGCTGAGATCGCCTTCCTGCGCCATGCCGTAAAGGAAAATCACTGTTTCCGCACCTTCGCGGGCGACGGCCAGCGCGGCAACGACGGCGACGCCGAAATAGCCCGACCGTTCGCGGGCGGCAGCGAGGTCGGCGTGCAGCCGGGCCTTCATCTGCCGGCCATGTTTGCGCATCCACAGCACCATCTGGGTGATCAGCCCGGCGGCGACGAAGAGCGTGGCGGTCTGGAAGATTTCCAGCGCCTCGCCGGTCAGTTCGTCCTGCACCGTCAGCAGCGCCCAGCCGAGCAGCAGTGCCAGCCCGACGCCGGCGCCGAGGCCGATGAACAGGGCGCGCTTGCCCATGCCGGTCGTATCGTTGGCCTGCAACCAGGCGTAGAGAATGCCGGCGATCAGGAAAGCTTCGAGGCTTTCGCGCCAGACGACAAAAAATGCGTTACCCATGCTGTGCTCCGTGCTTGCTGGCTAGTTCAAATTGGCTGGCTGGCGGTTTACTTGGCGACAATCTTTCCTTGCCCGGTTTCCGGATGGAAGTCGTCAAAGAACTTGTAAGTCCCCGGCTTCATCGGGAAAAACACCAGATTCCGCGTCACGCCGGGGGCGAGTACCAGTTCCTTCTTCAATTCCAGACTCTCGAATTCCGCAGCCCCTGGCCCCTCGTTTTTCACCTCCAGCCGAAAGCGCGTCATCGCTGGTACATCCAGCGTTTCGGGATGGAGGCGGCCGTCCTTCATCAACAGCTTGAAGGTCGGCATGTCGTCGGCAAATGTTAGGGTCGACGTCAAAAACAGGCCAAAAATTGCGGAATAGAGAGCGTGTTTCATGCGATTTCCTTAGTAAGCGATATTGGCGCGCAGGCCGAGTACCTTGACCGAACTGGCATCGCCATTGGCACCACCACGGCCAACCCACTGGAAGTCGGGGGTGACTTCAAATTGCGGCGCAATACGATAGCGGTAGTAAATTTCAGCGATCTGCTCGGCGCCGGATGGTGTGAAGGTGAAATCGGCAATGCCGTCACCGTCGATGTCGCCGCTGCCGCCAAGTGCCCGATAGGTGCTGCTCGCCTTCAGCCAGCTGGCGCCAATACCGATGGCGTCCGCCCCGCGGCCCCAATAGCTGCCGTTGATTTCGCTGCCGATGGTGAGTGCCTGTTCGAAGGGCAATTCACCTTTGATCAGTTGGCCGTAGCGACCAAACAGATTGATCCCGTCGCCGATGCGCTGGTCGATGGAAATGCCGATGCCGGTATGTTTGCCGGTGGTCACGCCATCCAGTTCGGTAACATCGCTACGCGTCCAGGCATAGGCCCGGTAGTTGCCATTGAGGCCGCCGAACAGTTTGAGCTGTTTCTCGGCCTGAACCATGACGAGGGGCGACGACAGGCTCTTCTGGTAATTGGAGCCCTTGTCACCGGCACCGAAAACACCGATCGACAGGCGCCACGGTTCCACCTTGTTGGTTTCGTTGACATAAGCCGCGACAAAGCCTGGCTGGAAGCCGTTGGCATCGACGCCGACTTCGCGGCCAGCGTCAAGCAGCGGGTTGTGCACAAAGACGGAATTGAGGAATTGCTTGGCTTCGTCACCGGCCCCGGTGTTCTGGTCAAAGAAACCGAAGATGTCCATCTTGCCGAAGGTCAGTTCCAGCTTCTCGCGCGAGTAGGGCTTGAAGCCACCGAAGGGCAAGGGGATCGCGGCCTGATACCAGGCCTGGCCGAGGATGGCCACCGAGTCGTCGGGATTGGCGCCGCTGGCACGGAAAGCCACGGCATTGGGGGCGCTGCCAAAATAACCGAGGTTGGAGAAAGCCGCGTTAAGCCCTTGGCCTTGGCCCATGCGAACGTGGGCAAAAACCTTGTGCTCGATATCGCCAATCGGCTCCAGCGGCAATTCGACGGTGACATCGGCGCGGTAGTTGAGCTGACCGCCGCCTTCTGCGGTTCCCTTGGGCAGCCCGGAGGCGTGCTGGGTCACGGTGGTCAGTGCGGCGCCGACCTTGATGCCATCGAGTTTGTCAGCGAGTTTTGCCGATTTTTTCATCTCCAGCGCGTCTTTTTCAACGGCTTTCAGGCGTACCGTCAGTTCCGGCTCGTATTGAGAGAGACGTGGGCTATCGAGGCCTTTGGCGATTTCCTCGCTTTCGCCTTTCAGCGATTTGACCTGCTTCTCGAGATCGGCGTTGCGCGCCTCCAGTTTTTCCATGCGTTCCACCAGCTTTTGCAGCGTGGCGGTGTCGGGCGCGGCCAGGGCGGGCAGGGCCAGCCCCGCCACGACCAGCGCAGCGGTAATTTTGGCGAGGTGCATGATCAGTAACCGCCTTTTTTACCGATGCCGACGTAGGTGAATTCGTACTCGGTTTCAAACGGTTTGAACCACGGGCGAACACCGGTGGCGCGGTCGGTATGGCGGCCGAAATGAGCGTGCTTGTTCTCGGATGGCGGCAGGATGGTGTATTTCACCTTGTACTTGCCGGGGCCGGCCAGCTTGATGTTGTCGCCGTAATGCGGGCCATCGTTGGCGACCATAGGCATGAAATCACCGGCCACCTTGAAATCGCCACCGATCTTGGTCACTTCGAATTTGACGACCAGATACGGAATCCACGCCCCTTCTTCAAAACCGTTCGGGTTGTTGGCCAGGGCGTGGATATCGGCTTCGATGTGGATATCCGATTCAGCGGCCTTGCGCATGTGGCCGTCCGGCTCCATTTCCACCGGTTGCAGATAGACCGCGGCGATTTCCATGCCAGCGCGCTGTTGCGGCACGCCGATCGGGTATTCGAGGGCAAGGGCCGGCACGGCGAAGGTAGCGGAGAGTGCCAAAGCAGAAACGAGTTTTTTGATAGCCAGCATGGTAAGACTCCCTGGTTTCTCTGGCTGGCTAGTAATCCGCATGGCTGGCTTGAGTATGGTTTTTAAATAAGATTTGCAGCGATGAGATTTACAACGGATTGCTGCCCGGTTGAGTGACGAAACCGATCTTGGTCAGCCCGGCCCGGCGCGCAGCGCTCATCGCCTCGGCTACGGTTTCATAGCGCGTCGCGCGGTCAGCCTTGAGGTGCATTTCGACATTGGCATCCTTGGCAACTGCCTCACGGAAGCGGTTTTCGAGAATGTTGCGGTCGACCGCCTCGGCACCGACAAAAATTGCGTTGTCGGCATTGATACTGACCTGCAGTGTCATTGGCTTCTCCGGAGTTGGCGTGCTGGCGGCACGTGGCAGATCGACCGGCACCTGATGTGTCATCAGCGGTGCGGTGATGATGAAGATGATAAGCAAAACCAGCATCACATCGACCAGCGGCGTCATGTTGATTTCCGCCGTCGGCATCTGGTGCGTCTGCGCATTGAAGCTGCCCATCGCCATGTTATGCAGCCTCCGTTGCAACGCGGGCACGCATCGGGTGAATCTGCGCGCTGTTGGCGACAAACGGCTTGCCGACGGTGAAGAAGGCATGCAGGTCGTGGGCGAAGGCGTCGAGGTCGGCCAGAATCACGCGGTTGGCGCGGGTAAAGGCGTTGTAGGCGAAGACGGCGGGCAGCGCGACGGCGAGGCCGGCGGCGGTCATGATCAGCGCCTCGCCGACCGGGCCGGCGACCTTCTCAAGTGCTGCCTGACCCGACATGCCGATGGCGAGCAGGGCGTGGTAAATACCCCAAACCGTGCCGAGCAGGCCGACGAAGGGTGAGGTGGCGCCAGTTGTGGCGAGCAGGGTCAAACCGTTTTCCATGCCGGCCTGGGTCGCGGAGAGTTGCTGGCGCAAGGCGCGTTCCATCTGCTCGGCCGGGTCAAAACGGGAAGCGAGGCGGCCGGTGACGGCTTCGCATTCATGGTTGCAGCAGTTGGCTTGTTCGGCCAGTTGGGCATAGGGGCTGTCGGCGCCGGCTTCACGCAGGTGCTCTATGCCTTCGCTCAGGCTCGTGGCAGCCCAGAACTTGCCGACTGCGCGCGCCGCGCGGCGTACCGTCCACCAATCCCAGGCCTTGGCCAGAATCAGATACCAACTGGCAATCGACATGATGGCGAGAATGACTGCGACGCTATGAGAAACCGTGTCGCCACTGGCCCACAGGTGAGCGAAACCGAAAGAGTTTTCCTGCATGTTTATTGCTCCAATTTGAAAATGATGGGAACCAGAACAGCGCTTTGAACAGCAGTGTCGCCACGCTTGGCCGGGATAAATTTCCAGTGTTTTACGGTGTTGACCGCAGCATCGTCGAGGCGCTGGCTACCCGAGGAGGTTCGGACTTCAACGCTATCGGCCGAGCCCTGGATATTGACCAGAACGCGCAGGATGACCTTGCCTTCTTCACCCATGCGCCGCGAAAGCGGCGGGTAGGCGGGCGCCGGGTTTTTCAGGTAGTCCGCATCGAAGCGCGGCTGAACAAGTGCCGGGGCTGGCGGTGCCGGCGGGGTAGGCTGGATTTCTACAGGCGGCGCGGCAACCGGCGCGGCAGGGGCGGGCAGATTGCTTTGCGTGGCCTCGATC
>CAXYZX010000185.1:0-4757 GCA_964293845.1 uncultured Dechloromonas sp. | reverse complement strand
CCGTTGTTGGCCATGCTGGGTTACGGCGCGGCCAGCGCGCTGTACCTCGCCTACCTCGGCCTCACCGGGGGGGCGAGCGGCATACTGCTGTGGCCGGCGGTCGTCCTGCATTTGATCTTGACCGTGCTACTGGCTCTGGCATCAAAAGGTGAACGAATAACGGCCTGAAGGGGCTGTACAACTCACTAACACTGAGCTGTCGTTAATGCTGACCGTATCGGGCACCAAGTTCTTCAAGGACAGTGATCTCAATTGAAGACTGTTACAGTCGACGGCGATTTTGGGGCAAATTTTTTAATCAAGGAAAACATGTGACTTCCCGGCACTTGAACCTGACAGCGTACGTCGTCGTCCTTGCCACCATCGCCGCCACGCCGGCCCATGCCGAACTCAGTGCCGAAGATCTGGCCAAGATCGCCCAGAATCCAGTCGGCAACCTGATCAGCGTGCCATTCCAGAACAACACCAATCTGAATGCCGGGCCGGACAAGCGGACGCAGAACATCCTCAATATCCAGCCGGTGATTCCAGTGTCGGTGAATGAGGACTGGAACATCATCACACGCACCATCGTCCCGGTCATCTCGCAGCCACTCCCGGATGGCGAGCGGACCAACGGCATCGGCGACACGGTGCTCACGGCCTTCCTCTCGCCGGCCAAGCCCGGGAACTGGATTGGGGGACCGGGCCGGTGATCCAGATGCGGCAAACTGCCGGTGAATACGCAGGTTTCTGCCTATTACAACGTGGTTGCGCCGGACAATGGCCCGAACTGGCAGATTCGCGCTCAGGTCCAGTTCATGTTCCCGAAATAGGCGGGGTAAGAGCCGTGCTGCCAATCTGTTGCGGTCGACGGCCGAAAAGCGGGTAAATAATTCGTCCACGAGCTGCCGCCGCTGGCGCAGTAAGCCAACAGTAAACGGTCGGGTTTTCCCGGCCAATTTGGGAGAGATCGATGCGAAACAAAATACTGGCCGCCGCTCTGGGCGCGGCCATCCTGAGTGGCGCCTGGCCCGCTTGCGCGCAAGGTGTGAAGCCGGGTGATACGCCCCCGGTAAGTACGGCGACCACCGGGATCAATGTACTGAAAGGCAACTGGGTGCGCCCTGATGGCGGTTACATTATCGCAATCAAGAGCATCGGGGTGAATGGTCAGCTCGATGCGATGTACTTCAATCCCAACCCGCTTCCCTTCGCTCGGGCACAAGCGGTGCGGGAGGGAACGGCACTGCGTGTTTCCCTCGAATTGCGCGCTGGTGGCTACAGCGGATCGACCTACGAACTCACCTATGATCCCGCCGCTGACCGTCTAACGGGAAGCTACTATCAGGCCGTGGCGAAGCAGCGCTACGAGATCTACTTCGTCCGCAAGTAGGCACCAAACAGACGGAAGACAGGCTGCAGGTAATGAAGAAGGAAACCGGACAGGCGTTGGCAGATTATCTGCAACATGAATGCCCTCACACCAGTAATCCGCTATCGCTCTATTCGCGCTAGCACGCTACAGACGCACTTCACCCAATATTCAGCGTCGAACGCCCACGCGGTTAACTCCCCCGTTCCGGTTGGTTGGACCAGCCCCTGCTACGCCAACATTCCCTGCCGCTCCGGGTTGGTTGATCCCGGGGTCAACCACGCCCACCCCGGGTGCGCCTACGCCAACGCGGGGGGCAACCCCGACGCCCGGAGCGCCGACACCGGGGGCTACTACAGGGCGCGCAACACATCCTTTGGGTACGCCAACGGTCTTGCAATAAACGACGGCACTCGCCGGCATGGCGGCGCAACCGAGGCCCAAAGCCAGCACTAAAGTTACAAATATTCGGTTCATCATTTACTCCCGCACAATAAAACAACCGCCAAAATTGGCACTTCAAGATACTGAACATCAGCTTACACCGACCGTACCCCAATGACTGGCGCGGGCAGATTTTTGGCGTCCGCTCCTGGCCCCGAGTGTGTCAAAACGTGTTGAGAAACTGGTGCCGTCAAGTTCATTAGTGACACCGCTGAATGTGAGAAATCTGGACAGAGACAGCCTGCGAATGCCAGACCAAGACACCTGCGGGGTCAGTTCAAATCGTCATTCCGGAAGTATTTGGTGCCCTTGATCGTCACATCAAGCGCCAGGCCATCCTCGGCCACCTGATACACCCAGACGCCGGGCGACACCATGATCGCCCCCTTGAGCGCCACGCCCTTGCCGCTGGAAAGAGCCTCGGCACTGGTCTGGGCGCTGGCCTCCCAGCCCGAACTGATGAAACGTTCAAGCGCCTGCCGATCCTGGAAGACAAAGACCAGCCCGAACTTCTTGATACCCATCCCCAGGCCGGCCTGGACCTCCATCATTTTCATGAAGGTTTCCTGCTTGGTTTGGTGGTTGACCGCGATACCGTTGCCAGTACCTCCGCCGGCGAAGAGAATCTTCATGCCGAAGTTGCTGAACACGGCGTAACCTGGTGCCGCTGCGACCGTCTTGCGCGCCGACGGCTGAACCGCATAGAGTTGTTTCAATACGGCATTGGTCGATTTGCGAACCTCTGCCCGTCCCGCCTCCTTGTCAGACTGCGCTTGCGCCACACCGGTTGCGACGAACAACAGCAAGCCGATCACCGTCATTTTCTTCAGGGTAGTCATCACGTGCATTTTCGCTCTCCTTGTTGTATCCGTAAGGCCCCCACAAGGGGTCACCGGCCCTGCAATTCGGCCACCAGGCGGCCAATTTCCTGATTATCCGGGAGCAACGCGGCAGCCTGCTTTGCGTAGGCCAGTGCACCTTTGCTATCGCCCCGCTCGCGGCTGATCGCGATCAGGGCATTGAGTATGTCGAGATCGACCGGATGACGCTTGCCGGCAGCGCGCAGAACGGCGAGTGCCGCATCCGGCTTGCCTGCGGAGTGCAGGGCGACAGCGTAAACATAAGCATAGCGGGCATTCTCGGGGGCCTGCCGGGCAGCGTTTGCAAGTGCCCCGAAGGCTTCACCCTGCCTGCCCTGACGGACCAGCGAGAGGCCCAGGGCGTGTTGCAGGTCGGCATTGGCCGGCTGGGCGGCAACGCCGCGGTGCAACACCTTTTCCGCTTCGGCCTCGCGCTGCTGCTGGCGCAGAAGATCGGCCAGATTGACGTAGGCAGCAGTCAGATTCGAATCGAGTGCGATCGCCTGTTCGTAGGCGGCAATCGCTTCGTTGCCCCGCCCCTGACGCCAGCGCAAGTTGCCGCGATTGACATTGACGGCCGGCCAGTCGGCATCGAGAGCGAGGGCCGCTTCGTATTCCTGCAGGGCTGTCTGTCGCGCCTCTCTGCGGTCCGAGGGAAGACGCTCGTCCAGCACATCGGCGAGCAGGCGCGCCGCCTCGATGCGTACGCCGCGCACGCTGTCGGCCAGCAGCGGCGCCGCGACCAGGGTACGGCTAGTCATATCGAGATTATCCAGCATGCCGAGCGCCGCGATGCGCACGCCCGGCGCCGGGTCGCTGGCCAGCCGGCGCGCCGCGTCCAGCGTACCGGGATGCGCCAATGGCTGGGCCAGGGTCGCTGCCGTGGCACGCACCACCGCGGGCACATTGGCATCACCGGCCAGCGCCAGCAGGTCGGGCAAGGCCGCCAGCCCCTTGCTCTGGCCGGCATGCAGTACTGGACCGTAATGCGGCAGCGCGCGCCAGGCCGTGCCGTACCAGTGATCCATCGCGCTCGCCGCCCACGCCGGCTGGCGGTCGGTGTGGCACTGGGTGCAGGCATTCGGGCTGCCCAGCGTCGGCGACAGGTCGGGACGCGGAATGCGCAGGCTGTGATCCTGCCGGGCATGGATGACCATGTAGTTCTGCGTCGGCATGTGGCAATTCACGCACTGGGCGCCCTTGCTGCCCTCGGCGTGGCGATGGTGCGCCGGCAAGTCGAAGCTGGCCGGCGCATGGCAACGGGTGCACAGCGCATTGCCCTCGGCGCGCAGCTTCTGGGCGTGCGGCTCGTGGCAATCCATGCAGGTCACGCCGCGCTGATGCATCTTGCTCTGCAGGAATGAGGCCCAGACATAGACCTCTTCGCGCTGCTGGCCGTCGACGTGGTAATTGGGCGGCGTCAGCATGGCCAGGCGATGGCTGTCTTCAAGCGGCGCGCCGGCCTGGCGCGCCTCGGTCAACGTGGAGCGGCGCGCATGGCAGGCGGCACAGGAGTTCATGCCGGCCGGATCGGCCGGGCGCGCACGCACCGCCGAACCAGCTTCGGCCGAGGGCATCTTCCAGTCCGTCTGCCAGTTGCTGGCGAGCCGCACCAGGCCCTTGTCCTCGGCTGCACTGTAGGGTGCCTTCGCCCGGCCAGCCCACGCTACATGGCGTGAACCCTGGCCATGGCAGGATTCGCAGGCGACATTGATTTCGGCGAAGGTGGTGTTGTAGGTCCGGGTCGTCGCGTCATAGCCCTTGCGCAGGTCGGTCGAGTGACACTCAGCGCACTGCATGGCCCAGTTCTGGTAGAGCCCGGTCCAGTGCAGCGGATCCTTGTGGCTGATCTTCTCGTCCGGCTGCAGATGGAACCAGCGCTGGCCGCCGGCCTCTTTCGGCCGGCTGTCCCAGGCGATCTGCAAGGTCTGGAAACGCCCACCGGGAAAGGCGACCAGGTATTGCTGCAAGGGGTAGACGCCAAAGGTATGGCTGATCTCGAAATCGGCCAGCTTGCCATCCGCGCCGTCGGTGCGCACCATAAAACGCCCGTCACGTCGGAAAAAACTGCTTTCAATCCCGTGCTGCCGGAAGCGCGC
>CAXYZX010000184.1:0-4845 GCA_964293845.1 uncultured Dechloromonas sp. | reverse complement strand
TTCACGCTGATGATCTAGGGCACATTCGGGAAACAATCGACTTGTCGGCCAGGGAAATGACGCCGTGGCGGGATGAATTCCGGGTTCTGCACCCGACAAAAGGTTGGCGCTGGATCGAAGGGCATTCGATGCCTCAGAAAGAGCTGGATGGAAGTGTTGTCTGGCACGGCTTTTTGCAGGATGTCACTGACCGACGCCAGACGCAGTCTGCGCAGCGCGAGAGCGAAGCGGATCTCAGGCGTGCCCAGGTTGTCGCTCAGACTGGGAGTTGGCGGCTCGATGTGCAGCGGAACGAGTTGATCTGGTCGGATGAAAACCACCGAATTTTCGGAATTCCCAAAGGCGGTCCTTTAACGTACGAGACTTTTTTGTCAACGGTACACCCTCAGGACAAGGAATTTGTCTCTCGGTCGTGGCTTGCCGCACTGCAAGGTGCCCCCTATGACATTGAACACAGAATTGTGCATGGCGGCGAGACCAAATGGGTGCGTGAGCGCGCTGAACTTGAGTTCAATGCAGACGGGACTTTGCGCGGAGGTTTTGGTAGTACGCAGGATATCAACGAAAAAAAACGTACCGAAGCAGCGCTTTCAGCCAGCGAATCACGCTTCAGACTGGCGATGGAGGCGGTTGCCGGTGTTGTCTATGACTGGGATCGACACACCGGGAGCACCTATTGGTCGAGCGGACTAAGCCGAATCTTCGGCTTCGATAAACAGGATTCCAAACTTGACCGGCGTTGGTGGCATGGCAATGTACATCCGGATGACCTGCACAGAATTCGCGCCGAGATACTTCGTTGCCTTAAAGCGCGTGCGAGTCATTATGAATTGGAATATCGCATGCGGCATAGTGCGGGGCACTGGGTCTATGTCTCCGACCGCGCCCAGATTCTGCACGATGCGGCGGATCGTGTCGTACGCCTGGTCGGAAGTCTGACCGATATCAGCGGACGCAAGAGTGCCGAAGCGGCGTTGCGTCAAATCAACGACTCCCTTGAGGAGCTTGTTACACAGCGCACCTCCGAAGCGGAAGCGCGCGCGCAGGCGCTGGTCGAGTCGGAGCGCTTCGCTCGTGCGACGATCGATGCACTTGATTCGGCGCTTTGCGTCCTGGACTCTCAGGGATGCATCATTGCCGTCAATAAGGCCTGGCGCGAATTCGCGGCTGAAAATGGTGGGCAGATGAATCTGTTGTGTGAGGGGACCAACTATCTGCACGTCTGCGATGCGGCAGATCCGTCGTTTCCGGTTGCAGCGACGGTCGCCAGGGCTATTCGGGAGGCCCTTGCCGGAGTGCGTCAGGATTTCTCGATCGAATATGACTGCCACTCACCGGAAGTGCAACGCTGGTTCGTCATGAATGTGAGTTGTTTTCCGGGCGGGGGGGCCTTGCGGCTGGTTATCAAGCACGAAAACATTACCGCCCGTAAAATGGCTGAAGAGGATCAGCTTGAAAGTGCCCGTCGCCTAAAGCGTTTGGCGGAATATCTGGAGTCGATTCGTGAGGAACAAAGTGCAACCATCGCCCGCGAAATCCATGATGAACTCGGCGGCACCCTAACCATGGTCAAGCTTGGCCTGGCGACATTCGCCGCTGGCCTGGCTGACATCGGGGGGCGGCAGGAGTCGCTGGGGCGAATTCTCGAACAGATCGATTCCGCTCTCCACACGGTCAAGCGGATTTCCGCCAATTTAAGGCCAGCAACGCTGGATACGCTGGGGCTGATAGCGACCATCAGGTGGTACGCAACGCAGTTCTCGGAGATGACGGGGATAGAAACAGAGCTGCGGCTCCCGGAATACGTCGCGGTATCAAAACGGCAAGGCATCTCGGCATTCCGGATTATTCAGGAGGCGTTGACCAATGTCGCGAAACACGCTCACGCTACCAGTGTCTGTATCTCCATGCAGCGGAGCAAAGGGCAGTGGAGCATAAAAATTTCTGATAATGGTATAGGTTTGAGTAGCAATTATCAGAACAAAAACGACTCTATTGGCTTGATCGGCATGCACGAGCGGGCACAGTATCTCGGCGGAAAACTGTCAATCGGTGGCTGCCCCGGGGGCGGGACATGCCTAAATTTGCGCATCCCGATCGATGATCACGATGAGAAAAGGTAGTGGAATATGAAACGAATACTTATCGTTGATGACCATGCTGTCGTCCGTTTTGGTTTACGCCAGTTCCTGGCAGGTACCGAAGATCTGGAAATTGCTGGTGAGGCCGGGGGCGGGATGGAAGCCTTGGCCATTTTGAATTCGGCTTCCTGGGATCTCGTGCTGCTCGACATGGCACTGCCGGATCTGAATGGACTGGAGGTTCTCAAACGCATCAAGCGCGAACGCCCCAACGTGCCGGTGCTGATTTTCAGTATGTTCTCGGAAGCGGAGTTTGCCATCCCGGCACTGGATGCCGGCGCTTCTGGCTATCTCAACAAGGATAGCCCGCCGCATCAGATACTGACGGCGATTCGTACCGTCGTTGATGGCGCGCGTTACATCAGTCCGACACTGGCTGAGAAACTGCTGGCAGGCGTTACATCAAGCGTTCACAAAGCACCCCATGAACTCCTTTCAAGGCGTGAGATGGAGGTCATGCTGTTGCTGAGTAAAGGTGTTTCGTTGACCAAGATCGGGGAGGTGCTTTGCGTCAGCGTTAAAACCGTCAGCACTTTCCGAACGCGTATTCTGGCCAAGATCGGGGTGCAGTCAAATGCAGAACTGACACGTTATGTGATGGAACAAAAGCTGGGCTGATTTCACACCAATTCGTCAGAAACTCAGGCTGGCGAATTCCTACGTGATATGGGACGTATTCCGACAACTGCTGAAACTTTTTCTGATTCCGCTTGACTACTGATAGCAGGATGATTCAATAACGTATTCAGCTTGCTTTATCAGATCAAGCCGGATGTTGTTCGGTGTGGCGGCCACCCCGTATTCTCTCGTGGGTACGGCGTTATCTCGGGCGACCAACTAGCGAGGAGTACAGGCAATGAATATGGCGACACAAGCAGCCGCACCAGAAAGGCTAATCTTGGAGCCAGAGTACTGTCTCGGGCACACGGTTCTGGACCAGCAACACGCTGAACTGTTGAGGCTGGTCAATCAACTTGCAGAGTGTATTGAAAAGAATAATTCGGATGACTCGGAAGAGTTTCACTCAATTTTGAATGATCTGATGGATCTCACCAAAGCTCATTTCTATTCCGAAGAAAGTTTTGTTGGCCGCCAGGGAAATTTGCCTGCGAGCAAATATCAGGCTAGTTGTGAAGAGTACGAGGAGCGCATGACTCATTTTCTGTTTTCTGCCACGTTTGGCGTGGTCGACAAGTCAGGTCTCGCTCAATATCTGTCGGGCTGGTGGAAGCAACATATCCAGGATATGGCAATGCAGACGACAAGGAATAAAAGCTGAGCAGACAGTTCCGGGCACATTTTTGAAGATCAGCCTCAATCCTGAGCAAGCCTTTTCTCTCCGCGCAAGTTGTTGCGGTCGACGCGTCAAAAAGGCAAATTTTTTAAAGATCGTATGAACGCAGACCATCCAGTAGTGGAGACCGTGCTCGATTTCTGGTTTCGGGAGGCCACGCCACGCCAGTGGTGGGCGAAATCCGAGGAATTTGACCGCCTGATCGAAGTCCGGTTTGCTGCCTTGCTGGCCTCGGCGGCCCGTTGTGAACTGCATGCGTGGCGTAGTACGGCGCGCGGACGTCTCGCCGAAATCATTGTGCTCGACCAGTTCTCGCGCAACATTCATCGTCACCACCCAGCGGCATTTGCCTGTGACGCACTCGCTCTGGCACTGGCCCAGGAGGCTGTTGCCGCCGCTGCCGATCAGGAACTGCCGGAGGCGCAGCGTGCCTTCCTCTACATGCCTTACATGCACAGCGAGTCACCGGCCATCCATGTGCTGGCGGTAGCGCTGTTCAGCCAGCCCGGCATGGCGGACAACCTCGCTTTTGAGCTTCGCCACAAGGCAATCATCGACCGCTTCGGGCGCTACCCGCACCGCAACGCACTGCTCGGTCGGGTTTCGACGCCTGAAGAAATAGCCTTCCTGCAGACCCCCGGATCGTCTTTCTGAATCCATTTCTCTACCCCGCGCAGCACTACGCAATCTAACGTATTTCTCACTAAGCACCCCGGTCGTAATCTGGCGCTGCACTGCAACAACGCAGACCAGATTCCCCAACCTCCGAGGAGCTTCCATGAGCAATCGTCGTAACTTCATCAAGGCAACCGTACTCTCCGCCGCCCTGGCTTCCATTGGCATGACGGCCCACGCCGCCGACACCATCAAGGTCGGCGTCCTGCATTCCCTGTCCGGCACCATGGCCATTTCCGAGACCGCGCTCAAGGAAACCGTGCTGATGACCATCGACGAAATCAACAAGGCTGGCGGCGTCATGGGCAAGAAGCTGGAGCCGGTCGTTGTCGACCCGGCTTCCAACTGGCCGCTGTTCGCCGAAAAGGCCCGCCAGTTGCTGACCAAGGACAAGGTCGCCGTCACCTTCGGCTGCTGGACTTCGGTGTCGCGCAAGTCGGTGCTGCCGGTGTACAAGGAACTGAACGGCCTGCTCTTCTATCCCGTCCAGTACGAAGGTGAAGAGCTTGAAAAGAACGTCTTCTACACCGGTGCCGCGCCCAACCAGCAAGCCATTCCGGCCGTCGAATACCTGATGTCCAAGGACGGCGGCGAAGCCAAGCGCTTCGTGCTGCTCGGCACCGACTACGTCTATCCGCGCACCACCAACAAGATCCTGCGCGCCTTCCTGAAGTCCAAGGGCGTGGCTGACGCCGACATCATGGAAGACTACACACCGTTCGGCCACAGCGATTA
>CAXYZX010000183.1:0-4932 GCA_964293845.1 uncultured Dechloromonas sp. | reverse complement strand
GCCGATGCTGAACCGCCGTTCACCAAGACCACCATCGGAACCTTTTTGACTTCGATCGGCAGCATGCGCAAGGGGTCTTCGCGGGTGCCGCGCAAGTAGTCACGCGGGCGGGCAAGGAACTCCTGCTTGGCATCTTCGGTGCGGCCATCGGTAGAGACGATCTTTACTTCCGGTGGCAGGAAGGCTGCAGAAACTCCGATCGCACCATTGAGCAAACCGCCCGGATCGTTGCGCAGATCAAGCACGAGTCCGCGCAGGTTGCCATCCTTGTAGAGATTCGTAACCTGTTTGGCCAGTTCGGCCACGGTCTGATCCTGGAACTGCGTCACGCGGACCCAGCCGTAACCCGGTTCGATCAGCTTGGATTTGACGCTTTGTACCTTGATCACTTCGCGGATCAACGTGATTTCAATCGGCTTGGTTTCACCCTTGCGAATGATGGAGAGCTTGATCGGTGTTTTCGGCTTGCCGCGCATCTTCTTGACGGCATCATTCAGCGTCAGGCCTTTGACCGGCGTTTCATCAAGCTTGAAAATCAGGTCGCCCGATTTGACGCCGGCGCGATAGGCGGGGGTGTCTTCGATCGGTGAAACGACCTTGACCAAGCCGTCTTCCATACCAACCTCAATACCAAGGCCGCCAAATTCGCCCTGGGTGCCAACCTGCAGATCCTTGAATGCATCGGCATCAAGGTAGGCGGAGTGGGGGTCAAGATTGGAGAGCATGCCGGAAATGGCATTGGCGATCATTTTCTTGTCTTCGACCGGCTCGACATAGCCCTGCTTGATCGCGCTGTAAACCTCGGCAAAGGTGCGCAGATCATCAATCGGCAGGCCAGGTTTGACCTCCTTGTCGGCCATCGCGGGTAGCCCCAGACTGATGAACGCACCGGCGACGAAGCCGCCGATTACCAAACTAATAGTTTTTGCTTTGCTCATTTCAAACTTGCCCATTTCATCGGGTCGATCGGTTGCCCTTGGTGGCGGAGTTCAAAGTATAAACCGGAATCTGGATTGCCCCCGCTGTTGCCCACAGTGGCTACCGTTTCTCCGCCTTTGACCGCCTGCCCCACTTGTTTTAACAGTGAATCGTTATTGCCGTAAATCGAAAGATAGGAATCGCCATGGTCGACAATCAAAAGATTGCCAAAACCGCGCATCCATTCCGAGAAAACCACACGACCGCCAGCCACCGCCTTCACATCGTTGCCGACGTTTGCACGGATGAACAGCCCTTTCCAGGTGCCGCCACCATCGCGCTGACTGCCAAAGCGACCTGAAACAGAGCCGCGAACTGGCAAACGAAGGTTGCCTTTTTGACGGGCAAAACTGCCGTCGCTAGCCACAGGTTCGTAATGATTCTCCGCTTCGACTGTTTTACTACGCGGAGGTTCGCTGGGCGTTGCCGGGCGCGGAATTTCTTTGGCAATAACAGGGTCGGACGGACGGGATCTGTCTTTTTCTTTCTGTATTTCTTTTTGTCTGGCTAGCTCAGCCTGTCGCACGGCTTCCCGGGTCCGCGCCGCTTCTGCCGCGCGTGCCGCCTGAGCCGCTTGGGCGGCTTGCGCAGCAAGTATCCTGGACAGGCGGTCAACCAGCAGCGACATGCGCTTTTCGTTCTGCTGCAAGGTACCGATTTCTTTGCGTTGAGAATTTACCTTGTCTGAGATCTTGCCGTAGAGCGCTTTACGCTCTTCGCGCTGCTTGTTGAGTTCGGCATGCCGCTCCTGCTGCTTGGCCTCAATCTCAAGCAATTCTTCGGCACGTTCCTTGGCGTCGGTGGCGAGTGACTTTTTCTTGTCCAGCGTGGCGTTGATCTCGCCCATCAGTTCGGCACGGGTCAGTGCAATGGCGGCAAGATAGTGGAGGTCGCGCGCCATCTGATTGGGATCGTCGCCATTCAGTAGTAGTTGCAAGGAATCCGGGGTGCCGCGCAGATACTGGCGATAGAGCAGTTTTTCGAGTTGTGCTTGTTGCTGGCTCAGGGTGGTGCCCAATTCTCTCGATTGCTGTTCCAGATTTTGCATGCGTTTTTGCAGTTGACCGCGCTGATCGCCCAGTTCATGGAGTTCGCGCTGCAGGCGGGATATCTGACGTTCCGACTCACGTAGCCGGTCACCAGCGTCGGCCTTGTTTTCTTCGCTGCTCGACAAGTCTTTTCGCAAATTATCGATACGGCTGCGCAGTTCGCCGAGGTCGGCCTTTTTTTCGGCGATTTCGGGGGGGGCATTGTTTGCCGGGAGATTTTTTGCTGCAGTGGCTGGCGGCGCGAAAAGGAATGCGGCGGAGAGGGCCGCCATTGTCAATTGACGGCGCAATGCATTGATAATGAGGCTGAAACAGGCTGGCAAGGGTTTCGATGTCTTTCGGCGCGCCCTGGGAAACAAAAATGAACTTGTTGATTCCCGGTTTGATGTTGATTAAGGTCTGCGAAACCCAAAACGTTATTTTATAATGATCCATTAATCCGCAACGAGGTTTTGTCTTGGAAAAGCCCTCATTCAATCTGATCGAGAAGCAGGAACATATCGAATTGGCCGCCCGTGCGCTCAAGTCGATCGCTCACCCATTGCGTCTCAAAATCTTGTGCGTCCTCGGCGACCAGGAAGCCTGTGTGCAGGAAATAGTCGATCAAGTGGGGACGTCGCAAAGCAACATCTCCCAGCATTTGGCCATCCTGCGTGAAAAAGGTGTCCTGATGACGCGCAAGGATGCAAACCGTGTTTTTTACCGGGTGGGCGATACGCGTACCCTGCAGCTCGTCGGGATGATGCGCGAAGTTTTTTGTGGTGAGGAGAAGTAATTGGTTCCGATGGAGTTTATTAACCAGAACATTCTGTTGATTGGCGTTGTAGTCACCAGCGGATTGGGTTTGGCTTGGCCGATGCTCATGCGTTCAGGTGGCAATGAAGTAAGTCCTGCCGAGGCGACGTTGCTGATCAATCGCAATGATGCGCAGATCGTTGATGTCCGTGAGGCTGATGAATTTGCCGCCGGCCATTTGCCGGATGCCAAACATTTTCCGCTCTCCAAACTCTCCGAGCGTATTGGCGAGCTGGATAAATTCAAGGACAAGCCCTTGATTGTCTGCTGTGCGACGGGCATGCGCTCCGGCAAGGCATGCAAGGAATTCACCAAACAGGGTTTCAGCAACCTGAATAGCCTCGCCGGTGGTGTCGATGCCTGGGTCGGTGCGGGCTACCCGATCAAAAAAGGCAAGGCCGGCAAATGACAGCAAAAGTCCTGATGTACACCACGGCAGTCTGCCCGTTCTGTATTCGTGCCAAGCAATTGCTGGCAGCGCGAGGTGTAACGCAGATTGAAGAAATTCGCATCGATCTCGACCTGGTCAAACGTGACGAGATGATGGAGAGAACCAAACGCCGCACCGTGCCGCAGATTTATATCGGTGATACGCATGTCGGCGGTTGTGACGATCTTTATGCGCTGGACGCTGCCGGCAATTTGTTGCCGCTGCTGGCTGCCACTGCCTGAAATTAATTAACTTACCGAAAGAAGAACATGGAACAAAACGAACAGCCGGTTTTCGGCATTGAGAAGCTCTACGTCAAGGATCTTTCCGTTGAAGTGCCGAATGCTCCGGAGATCTATCTTGAGCGCGAAGCCCCGCAGGTTGAAATTCAACTTAACACCGCCGGGCGTGGCGTTGGTGAAGGCGTCTTCGAAGTTGTGTTGACGGTAACGGTTACTGCCAAACTGGCCGAGAAGACGGTATTTCTGGTTGAAGTCGGCCAGGCTGGTATTTTCCGTATCATGAACGTGCCGGAAGAGCAGATCGAGCCATTGGTTGCCGTGGCCTGTCCGAACATCCTATTCCCCTACGCCCGTGAAACGGTGTCGGACGCGATTACCCGCGCCGGTTTCTCGCCTATCGTTCTGCAGCCGGTTAATTTTGAATCGATGTACATGGCTCGCATGCAGGAACAGCAGGCTCCGGTCGCTGAAACGCTGCAGTAATTGGTTATCGCCATGCGTCGGACCCTGAGTGCTCTGCTCCTGCTGGCGGCCAGTGTTCCGGCGCTGGCCATCGACTATCGTTCCATCGTGCCGCCCGTCGCGATTCTCTATGATTCGCCGTCTAAAAGTGGCAAGAAACTTTATTTGATCAAGGCCCAGACACCGGTTGAGGTGGTGGTCAAGCTGGATGGCTGGAGCAAGGTACGCGATGCCGAAGGCACCTTGGCCTGGGTGGAAACAACCAGCCTTGGCGAACGCCGCACGTTGGTCGTGACTGCAGCCAAAGCTGAAATTCGCCAGGCTGAGCGACCGGATGCGCCGCTTGTCGTTGAGCTTGACAAATGGGTAGCGCTTGAATTGGTCGAGCCGGCTTCGCCCGGTTGGGCTAAAGTCAAGCATCGCGATGGTGCGACAGGCTTTGTACGTTCGACGCAGGTCTGGGGTTTATGAGAATTACCCTGATTGGCGCCGGGGCCTGGGGTACGGCACTGGCAATTGCCTTCGCCGGCAAGCATGAAGTGAAGTTGTGGTCGCGCGAGAAAGATGTTGCGGTCGACCTGCAAAACACGCGAGAAAATCTTCGTTTTTTCCCTGGCTACAAATTGCCCGAATCGGTTGAGGTATTCACCGATTTTGCCGAGGCTGTAGCGCATGCCGAGTTGCTGGTGGTGGCGACACCGATAGCAGGTTTGCGTCCGACAGCCGAACAGCTCAAGCTGCTTGGCTCAAAATGCCCGTTGGTCTGGGTGTGCAAGGGATTCGAGGCCGGCACCGGCAAACTGCCGCATCAGGTGGTGGCTGAAGTCCTCGGTGCGCAGGCTATTTGTGGGGCCTTATCGGGGCCAAGCTTTGCTGAGGAAGTAGCTGCCGGGCAACCAACCGCCGTTGCATTGGCGGCTAACGATCCGGTTTTTGCGCGCGAAGCGGCGCGTCAATTGCATAGCAGTCGCTTGCG
>CAXYZX010000182.1:0-4966 GCA_964293845.1 uncultured Dechloromonas sp. | reverse complement strand
GGCACGCTGGCCAAAGCGCGTTTGGCGCGCGCCAAACTGGATGCCTACGAAAAGGCAAGCGGTCGCCGCATTCGTCTGGAAGTAGATGGCGGGGTCAATGTTGCGAATATCGGTGAAATCGCCCGCGCCGGTGTCGATGCCTTTGTTGCCGGCTCGGCGGTATTCGGCGCCGGCAGAGACAGCGATTCCAACCACTACGATACGATCATCGCCAGCCTGCGCCAGGCACTCAAGGAGGCCGCATGAAATTCAAATCCGTTACCTTCGATCTCGACGGCACCCTGCTCGACACCGTAGGCGATCTCGCAGTAGCCTGCCGCCAGATGCTCAATGAGCTGGACCTGCCAGCACGCCGTGAAGACGAGATCCGCAGCTTTGTCGGGCAAGGCATGGTCGTTCTTGTGCGCCGTTGTCTGGACCGTGGCGCGCCACCCGACGAAGCACTGCTTGAGCGCGCGGTTGAGTCGTTCAAAACGCACTATGCTGCGGTCAACGGTGAAAATACACGCCTTTTTGACGGCGTCCGCGACGGGCTGGCCGCCTGGCAGAAAACCGGCCTGCCAATGGCCGTCGTCACCAACAAGCCCGCTGCCTTCACCGAGCCGCTACTGCTCAGAACCGGGCTCGCCCGTTATTTCAGCAGCGTCGTCTCGGGCGATACCACGCCCCACCGCAAACCCCATCCCCAACCGATCTACCATGCTTGCGCCGCCCTCGGCACCGACCCCGCCGACAACCTGCACATCGGCGACTCCCGCCACGACATCGAAACCGCCCGCAACGCGGGGTGTACGGTTTATTGCGTTCCCTATGGCTATAACGAGGGAGAGATGGTCAAGGCAGAGGATTGCGATGCGCTGGTGGCTGATCTTGGCGCCGCATTGTGTCTGGCGCGTGGTGTTTGAAGGGGTGATGACTGGCTGAGAAATGCTAAAGCAGTCAGGTAGCGAATTGAGAAACAAACATTCAATGTTTTTTCGACCCAATCTGTGCATTCTTAGTATTTGATTATTTTTTTGGATAACACCAATCCTTGTCGACCCGGTAGCCGAGCACCGCTACGAGCTTGGCAAATGTTTTTTCCCCGTAGTGTTTGACGACCAAATCAGGGATTTTTTTGCGTAGCTCAATGCTTACTATAGTCAGCAGTGCTTTCTCTCCTCCGTAGATCGCCGCTGCTACTTTGAAAGCCTCTTGAAGCGGTTTGCGTAATTCAGAAGGCTTTTTCTCCGGAGTGGGTTTTTGCTTTGCCTGTTTTGGAGGTGCTGATTTTGTAACGGCTTTCTTAACCGGTTGGGGCTTGGGCTGAGGTGCTGGCGGAGACACTACTTGTGTCTGTTCTTGTGCTGGCAATTCAGCAGCCATTGAGACGGTTTTTTTTGTAGGCTTGGGGGGGCAATCGATTCTTCCGCCTGCGTTGATGATCGCTGTCAGTTTTTCCTTTGGTGTGGCATTTCCAAATGCGTGATTGATCGAGTGACAGCAAGCGACTGTATTAGCCTCTGAATTGTCTCCACCGAGTGCTTTAGCGAGAACATGGTCTATCGTGGCATCTTCGAGAGCAAGCTTATTGCCGCAATAAAAACATTTCCCGCCCTGAAGCATTAATAGTTTTGCTATGTTCGCCATCTCTGATTGCATATCTCAAGAAAGTCGATAGGGGCTATTCTAAGAGCATCCTCAGGATTTATTTATCATGGCTTGCATTGATCGATAACCCCGAGAGAGCTCTTTGGGTAGAGGGTATGGCTGCTTTATGGCGATTTCGTCGATGGCCCCATTTGGCCGAACTGAAGCATTGCCCAAAATCCGAACCAAATGTAAAAACAGCCGCCCCAAGGCGGCTGTTGCGGTCAACCCAGAAAAACTGTCAACTATTTTACGATCTGGTTCAACTCACCCGAAGTGTAACGAGCGGCCATCTTCTCCAGCGGAATGGCTTTGATCTGACTGGCGCGACCGGCGCAGCCGAAGGCTTCGAAGCGGGCTAGGCAGATTTTCATGGCGGCTTCGCGAGCCGGTTTGAGGTAGTCGCGCGGGTCGAACTTGCCCGGGTTCTCAAACATGTAGCGGCGCACGGCGCCGGTCATGGCGAGGCGGATATCGGTGTCGATATTGACCTTGCGCACGCCGTGGGCGATACCCTTGACGATTTCCTCGACCGGCACACCGTAGGTTTCCTTCATGTCACCGCCGAATTCGCGGATTTCGGCGAGCAGTTCCTGCGGCACGCTGGATGAACCGTGCATCACCAGATGAGTGTTCGGAATGCGGGCGTGGATTTCCTTGATGCGGTCGATGGCGAGGATGTCGCCGGTCGGCTTCTTGGTGAACTTGTAGGCGCCGTGGCTGGTGCCGATGGCGATGGCCAGCGCGTCGCAGTTGGTTTGCTTGACGAAGTCGGCGGCCTGGTCCGGGTCGGTGAGCAGTTGCTCGCGGGTCATCTTGCCTTCGGCGCCGTGGCCGTCTTCCTTGTCGCCCATCATGGTTTCAAGGCTGCCCAGCACGCCGAGTTCGGCTTCGACGGAAACGCCGATGGAATGGGCGAATTTGACGACTTCCTTGGAGACGCTGACGTTGTAGTCGTAGGAGGCCGTGGTCTTGCCGTCGGCTTCGAGCGACCCGTCCATCATCACCGAGGTGAAGCCGGAGCGGATGGCGCCCATGCAGACTGCCGGGCTTTGGCCGTGGTCCTGGTGCATGACGATGGGCAGGTGCGGGTAGGCTTCAAGGGCAGCAAGAATCTGATGGCGCAGGAAGGGTTCGCCAGCATATTTGCGGGCGCCGGCCGAGGCCTGCATGATGACCGGGGCGTCGATCTGGCTGGCGGCTTCGCAGATGGCCCAGACCTGTTCCATATTGTTGACGTTGAAAGCGGGCAGACCGTAGCCGTTTTCGGCGGCATGGTCGAGCAGTTGGCGCATGGAAACGAGTGGCATGGTAGCTCCTGTTCGGTAACGTATTTAGCTGATTGTTCTATTTTAGATGATTTGATGGTCGCCAACGCGGACGATCTTCAAGGTGTTGGTGCCACCGGCGCAACCGATTGGTTCACCAATGGTCAGGGCGATCAGGTCGCCTTTTTCTACGACGCCACGGTCGATCAAAAGTTGCTCGGCTTCCGCCAGCAGCAGGTCGCGGTCGGTATGTTGCTGCTTCATCAGGAAGGGATAAACATCGCGGTAGAGCGCCATGCGACCGATCGATTCGGCATCGGGCGTCAGCGCATAAATCGGCACGCCGCAATTGAGCCGGCTCATCCACAAGGCGGTCGAGCCGGATTGGGTCAGCGCGGCGATGGCCTTGACCTTGAGGTGGTGCGCAGTCCAGATGGCGGCCATGGCAATCGACTGGTCGATGCGGGTAAAGACGCGATCAAGGAATTCCCTGTCCAGCGTGACTTCGGCTGAACGCTCGGCCTCGACGCAGATGCGCGCCATCGATTCAACCGTTTCCACCGGGTATTTGCCGCTTGCTGTTTCGGCAGAAAGCATCACCGCATCGGTGCCATCGAGCACGGCGTTGGCGACGTCGGAGACTTCGGCACGGGTCGGCACCGGCGAATAGATCATCGACTCCATCATTTGCGTGGCGGTGATGGTCAGCTTGTTCTTGTCACGTGCCATGCGGATCATTTTCTTTTGCAGCGCCGGCACCGTGGCATCGCCGACTTCGACGGCAAGATCGCCACGAGCGACCATGATGCCGTCCGAGGCATCGAGGATTTCGGCGAGATTGGTGATTGCTTCGACGCGTTCGATCTTGGCGATCAGCACGGCCGTGCTGCCAGCGGCACGCAACAACTGGCGCGCCATGTACATGTCGGCGGCGCTTTTCGGGAAGGAGACGGCGACAAAATCGACGCCGATCTGCGCTGCCGTCTTGATGTCGTCCATGTCCTTGGCGGTCAGCGCTGGCGCGGTCAGGCCACCGCCCTGACGATTGATGCCCTTGTTGTTCGACAGTTCACCACCAACCAGCACGCGAGTATGGATTTCGCGACCACGAACGCCGAGCACTTCAAGCTTCAAGCGACCGTCGTCGAGCAGCAGGATGTCACCATTGACCACATCCTTGGGTAGATCCTTGTAATCGAGGCCAACACGTTCCTGGTTACCAAGCGGGCATTGGGCGTCGAGGATGAAGTTTTCGCCGGGAACCAGGGTGATTTTTCCGCCTTCAAACTTGCCGACGCGGATTTTTGGCCCTTGCAGATCGCCCAGAATGCCGACCGTCCGGCCATATTTTTCAGCGGCAGCACGAATGCCAGTGGCGCGGGCAATGTGGTCTTCCACCGTGCCGTGCGAAAAATTCATCCGCACGACGTCGATACCGGCTTGCACCAGGCTTTCAAGAACCTCCGTGGTCGATGAGGCGGGGCCTAGTGTGGCAACAATTTTGGTGTGGCGTGACATGTCTCTTCCCTAATTTTTTAGTTGTTTTTGGCGGTTGACCGTAACAGTTTGGCTCAACCGCCAGTTGTCGCCTTATTTTGCGGCGCGCTCTTCGAGAATGGCGATTGCCGGCAGGGTTTTGCCTTCGAGGAACTCAAGGAAGGCGCCGCCGCCGGTCGAGATGTATCCGACATCGTCATGGATGTGGAACTTGGCAATGGCGGCCAGGGTGTCGCCGCCACCGGCAATCGAAAAGGCTTCGGAGTGGGCGATGGCCGAGGCCATCATCTTGGTGCCGCCGGCAAACTGCGGCAACTCGAAGACGCCGACCGGGCCATTCCAGACGATGGTGCCGGCATTGGCGATGATTTCGGAGAACTTGGCGGCGGTCTTCGGGCCGACATCGAGAATGCGGTCGTTGGTGTGCACGTCGTCCACCGAAATCTTGTTGGCACGGGCCAGAGCGGAGACTTCGTCAGCGACGACGACGTCGACCGGCAAGGGCACTTCGGCACCACGTTCCTTCATGATGTCCATGATGGCGTGGGCTTCCTTGACCAGATCGGCTTCGG
>CAXYZX010000181.1:0-4996 GCA_964293845.1 uncultured Dechloromonas sp. | reverse complement strand
CTACTTCGAGCAGGCTATTGCGCTCGGCCTGGATGCCTTTGTCTCTGGCGAAATCTCGGAGCAGACGGTGCATTTGGCCCGTGAAAGCGGGGTGGCGTATTTTGCTGCCGGGCACCATGCCAGCGAACGATTTGGGGCGCGGGCGCTGGCTGCTCATCTCGCTGAACGCTTCGCTATCAAATGCGAATTTGTCGATATCGACAATCCGGTCTGACTGATCTACTGAAAGGAATCCCCATGAGTTTTGTTTTTCCTCCTCACGCCCAGCCGGTTCTGCCGGTTGCCGGCAGCGCTGCACTTTTCCCGGTTCGCCGCATTTTTTGTGTTGGTCGCAACTACGCCGAGCATGCGCGCGAAATGGGGGCGGCCGATCAGGCCTCTGGCCAGGAGCCGCCGTTCTTCTTCATGAAACCAGGTGATGCTGTAGTTGGCGGCAGC
The DNA here is from genome assembly GCA_964293845.1 of uncultured Dechloromonas sp. Lineage (GTDB taxonomy): Bacteria > Pseudomonadota > Gammaproteobacteria > Burkholderiales > Rhodocyclaceae > Azonexus. The sequence goes on along the minus strand of CAXYZX010000181.1, from coordinate 4,558 downwards.
GGTGAATTGAGTGTGGCTTATCCGCCACTGACCAAAAATTTGCACCATGAGATCGAAATGGTCGTCGCATTGGGGGCTGGCGGGGCAAATGTCGCGGTCGACGCCGCAAAAGGCCTGATTTTTGGCTACGCGATCGGTCTTGATCTGACGCGTCGTGACCTTCAGGCGCGAGCCAAGGAAAAAGGCCATCCGTGGGATATGGGCAAGGGTTTCGACCAGTCGGCAGTGTGTTCGGAAATTCACCCCGTCGCCGAGGTTGGACATCCGTCAAGTGGTCGCATCTGGCTCAAGGTCAATGGTGAAATACGCCAGGACGGCGACCTCTCGGACATGGGCTGGAAGGTCGCCGATATCATTGCTAACCTGTCGACCATGGTAAAACTGGAAGCTGGCGACTTGATCTATACCGGCACACCAGCCGGCGTCGGGCCGCTACTGGTGGGCGATCAGTTGGAGGCCGGCGTTGCTGGCGTCGGCACGCTGAGCGCCCGTATCGTCTGAGGCCTATTTGGGCCGTTTGTCGATAACCCGCCGCGCTTTGCCGATCGAGCGCTCGATGCCGCCGATTTCGACGATGTCGATACGTGCCGAGATGCCGATATAGGACTTGATGTGGTGCTGCAGGTCGTGTGCCACGAACTCCTTTTCGGCGCTGCTGGCGAACTCGAATTCTGCTTTGAGTTCGACATTGACCTTCATCGAGTCCAGGTGGCCGTCGCGCGTTACTTCCAGAACGTAGTGGGGCGACAGTTTGGGCTGCTTGAGGATCAGTTCCTCTATCTGTGACGGGAAGACATTGACGCCGCGGATGATCAGCATGTCATCCGAGCGGCCGGTGATCTTGCCGATCCGGCGCATCGAGCGAGCGCTGGGTGGCAGCAGTCGGGTCAGGTCGCGCGTGCGGTAGCGGATGACGGGCATTGCCTCCTTGGTCAACGACGTGAACACCAGTTCGCCCTGGCTACCTTCCGGCAAGACCTCGCCAGTCACCGGATCAATGATTTCCGGGTAGAAGTGGTCCTCCCAGATCACCGGGCCATCCTTGGTTTCTACGCATTCGTTGGCGACACCGGGGCCGATGACTTCTGATAAGCCATAGATATCAATGGCGTCGATCCCGAAAACGGCTTCGATTTCGCTGCGCATGGCATCGGTCCACGGTTCGGCACCGTGGATGCCGATGCGCAGATTGGTGCTGCGTGGGTCAATGCCCTGACGGCGAAATTCGTCGGCGATGTTGAGCATGTAGGAGGGGGTGACCATGATGATGTCGGGCTTGAAATCGCAGATCAGTTGCACCTGCTTTTCGGTTTGTCCGCCAGACATCGGAATCACCGTACAGCCCAGCTTTTCGGCGCCGTAATGAGCGCCGAGGCCGCCAGTAAACAGGCCGTAGCCGTAAGCGATATGAACGATGTCGCCCTGGCGTCCGCCGGAAGCGTAGATCGAACGGGCGATCAGGTCAGCCCAAGTCTCGATGTCCTTCTGGGTGTAGCCGACGACGGTCGGTTTGCCGGTAGTGCCACTCGAGGCGTGAATGCGCACCACCTCCGCACGCGGTACGGCAAACATCCCGTAAGGATAGTTGTCGCGCAAATCCTGCTTGGTGGTGAAGGGGAATTTGCTGAGATCAGCCAATGACTTGAAATCGTCCGGATGGACGCCGGCCGCATCAAATTTGGCCTTGTAGTGCGTTACGTTGCGGTAGACGTGGTTAAGTGTCCATTTCATGCGCCCGGTTTGCAGTGCCGTGATTTCATCGCGGCTGGCCGTTTCTATGGCGTGATGTCCTGATTGCATTATTTTCCCCTCGCAGAACCGGAATTTTGCAGCTTGCGCATTGTGCGGCACTTGAGCCAGATCAATCGTCGGCCGCTTTTCATAGTCCTTTGCCATGCGACAATCGCCCCTCATGCTGTTTGCTGCCGCGCGTGGGCTGATTGCCCATGCCCTACCCATCCTGATCGCTCAACTGTCCTCCATCGGCATGATGGTGGTGGATACGGCCGTTCTCGGCCACGTCAGCGCCGTTGACCTGGCGGCGGTGGCGATTGGTGGGGGCATCCATGTTTCGGTCGTGTTTGCCCTGGTTGGCATTCTGCAAGCAGTGGCACCGGTGGTGGCGCATCTGCACGGTGCACGGCGTGATGATGAAGTGGCGCACGTGCTCCAGCAGGGTTTTTGGCTGGCGTTGGCGCTCAGTGTGCCGGGGGTGCTGTTTCTGACTCATCCTGGTCTCTTGCTTGATCGCGTGACGATGGATGTTGCGGTCGACGCCAAAGTCAGGTCATATTTATCGCTACTCGCCTGGGGATTGCCGGCCGCCCTCTGTTACCGCACCTTTTATGCTTTCTGTAATGCCTTGGGCAAGCCGCGGGTGTTGATGGGTATCGGTGTCGCCAGTCTTTGTCTGCATGCCCTGCTGGCCTGGGGGCTGGCACTCGATGGCTGGTTAGGCGAGCCACTTGGTGTGGTGGGTTGCGCCATGTCGAATATTGCCATCGCTTGGTCAGCATGCTTGAGTGGTGCCGCCTATCTGGCGCTGGGCCCGCTCGGCAAGCGCTATCAGCCGTTCTCCAACTGGGAACTGCCACGCTGGAAAAGTTGGCGCGAACTGCTCCATCTTGGTCTGCCGATGGGCTTGTCGAATCTCGTCGAAATTACCTCATTTACCCTGATCAGTCTCTTCATTGCTTCATTGGGGGCTTCCGTCGTCGCCGGTCATCGTATCGTCGCCAACCTGGCAGCCCTCTGTTACATGCTGCCACTGTCATTGGCTATCGCAACGCTGTCTGCAGTCGGGCAGGCGGTTGGCGCTCGTGACTGGCGCCGGGCGCATGCGGCCATTGCGGCCGGGTTGCTGCTGGCGGCTATTTTGTCGACTATCGTTGGCTTGCTGATCTGGATTAGTGGTGATGTGCTGGTCTCCGCTTACACCGATGATCCTGCCGTGCGCAGCGTCGCGCTGACCCTAACCGTCTTCATTGCGCTTTATCAGTTTTTTGATGCCTTGCAGACCGTCGCCAGCCATGTGTTGCGCGCCTATCGCATAACTTTTGTGCCCATGCTGGTGCAAATCTTCTGTTTCTGGGGAATCGGTCTTTATGGCGGCTGGTGGTTTTGCTATCGTGCCTCGCCGCCGTTGGGGGTCGAAGGATTCTGGATAGCATCCGTCATCAGCCTTGTCTTTTCAGCAGCCATGCTTGGTCCGCTGCTTTGGAAAGCGGTGCGGGCGACAGAGTTGCCGCCGTAATTATGAATTTTTGGATGAAATCTGGTGGCATGTTGTGGTAGTATTTTCGGTTCCAATGACGGTATAACCGGGCGGGGTCAGGGGAAGTGTCGGCTACCGCTCATTGATCGCAACTTAACTAAACGCAAGGAAAGCGCATGAAAATTCACGAATATCAGGGCAAACAACTCCTGAAGAAATTCGGCGTTACGGTTCCGCGCGGGATTCACTGCACGACTGTCGAAGACGCAGTCAAGGCAGCAGAAACCCTGGGCGGCAAGGTTTGGGTCGTCAAGGCTCAAATCCACGCTGGTGGCCGTGGCAAAGGCGGCGGCGTCAAGGTCGCAACCTCCCTCGAGAAAGTGCGCGAGTACGCTGGCCAAATTCTCGGCATGCAGTTGATCACGCACCAGACCGGTCCTGAAGGCCAGAAGGTTCGTCACCTGCTGATCGAAGAAGGCGCTGACATCCAGCACGAGTACTACGTTGCAGCGCTGACTGATCGCGCCACGCAGTCCGTCGCCATGATGGCCTCCTACGAAGGCGGCATGGATATCGAGGAAGTCGCCCACAAGACCCCGGAAAAGATCGTCAAGGTCTTCATCAACCCGCTGGTCGGCCTGACCGACGCGCAGGGCCTGGAACTGGCCAAGGGTATGGGCATGCTGGAGTCCTCGATTCCGCAATGTATCGATACGCTGAAGAAGCTCTACACCTGCTACATGGAAACGGATGCTTCGCTGGCCGAAATCAATCCGCTGATCCACGAAACCGACGGTACCGTCAAAGCGATCGACGCCAAGTTCAACTTCGACTCCAACGCCCTCTACCGTCAGGAAGAGATCGTCGCCATGCGCGATCTGGACGAAGAAGATGCTGACGAAGTCGAAGCCTCCAAGTTCGACCTGGCCTACATCTCCCTCGACGGCAATATCGGCTGTCTGGTAAATGGTGCCGGTCTGGCCATGGCGACGATGGATACCATCAAGCTGTTCGGCGCCGAGCCGGCCAACTTCCTCGACGTCGGCGGTGGCGCGACGACCGAGAAGGTCACTGAAGCCTTCAAGATCATGCTCAAGAACACCAAGGTCAAGGGCATTCTGGTCAATATCTTCGGTGGCATCATGAAGTGCGACACCATTGCCGCGGGCGTGGTTGCTGCCGCCAAGGAAACCCACCTCAGCGTGCCGCTCGTCGTGCGCATGAAGGGTACCAATGAGGATCTCGGCAAGAAGATTCTGAAAGAGTCCGGTCTGCCGATCATCTCTGCCGATTCCATGGCCGAAGCCGCCACCCAGATCGTTGCTGCGGTCAAGTAAGGAGCTA
>CAXYZX010000180.1:0-5015 GCA_964293845.1 uncultured Dechloromonas sp. | reverse complement strand
TCACCGTCCGTGGCATCGTGCGCCTTGAGGCAGGCGCCACTCCGCGTCAGATACTCGCTACGCTAGAACAATTCATGCAATTTTTACGCGTTGACCGCAACAATGAGGTCAAGGTGCTCCAACAACCCTTTGACATCGAATCCAGCCAGGCCCTGCGTGGCGGCGACAAGGACGACGAAAACACACAGCCACGCCAATTCACCCTGCAAGTCGCGCGGAGGACAACCCCGTGAAATTCTCGCTGCGTGATCTGGTCAAACTGCAGTGGCACCTGCTCCTTGCCAGTGCACTGCTGATTTCCGCTTTACTGCTTGGCTACTGGAGCCAACATCGGGCGCAGCAGGCGAAAATGGACCGTGATGTTGCCGAAAAAAACCTGCAGCAAATAGATAACCGCCTGCGCCAAGTGCGTACCGAAGAACAGGAGATCAAGGAGCGCACGGTTCTTTTCCAGCAACTCGAAAAATCCGGCATTACGGGTGACGAAAAGCGTCTGGAATGGATAGAACTGCTGCGTGACCTGCAGCGCCAGCTTAAGCTCCCCGGCATGAGCTACGAATTTGGCTCCCAAGTGCCGCTCGAATTGGTCAGCGGAGTCGCCTACGCTTACCAAAGCAGCCACCTCCATATACAGCTTCGCCTGTTGCACGAGGAGGATTTACTCAACTTCCTCCAGCAACTGCAACAACGGGCAAAAGCCATGGTTCTGATTCGCAGCTGTCGCCTTTCGCGCTCCGCCAATGCTGTAGAGATAAATAAAAGTGAGGCACAACTGACGGCCGACTGCGACATGGAGTGGGTTACCCTGCGCCGCTCTAGCGGGATCAAACAACCATGAAAATCTGGACTACCGTTCTCCTGCTCTGCTGTTCACTACCCGCCTGGCCGCAAAGCGAGTCACTGGGTCGCCTGTTTTTCACTCCGCAACAACGCGTCGCCCTTGATCGCCAGCGCCAGCAGGGCTTTAACTCCAACGCCGATTTTAACCAGCAAGCGAGCTACACCCTGAACGGCGAAGTTCGCCGCAGCAGTGGACGCAACACGCGCTGGGTCAATGGCGAAGCGCAAACCGGCGCCGGCGTGCCACGCGGCATCATTGGCGATACCTACTATCCGGCCTCTGGCCAACGCGAAAATTTGCTGGGTGGCGGACGTATCATCATCAAGCAGGCCCCGTCAAAACCATGAAAAGCCGCGCCGCCACGCGCCGAAACCAATCCGGGATTGCCTTGCTGATGATCCTGGCCATACTCATCGCAGCAGGCAGCTATGCTTTTTACCGCAGTTCGAATATTGGCCAGGGACGCACCCAGCAAACCACAAAACTTGCGGCAACGCTGGCCAAAGCCAAAGAGGCCTTGATTGCACGGGCGGTCACTGATTCCAATCGCCCCGGCAGTCTTCCTTGCCCTGACCTGATCACGAACGACGCCGGCTTGAACAATTATCCCGGTGACGGCAAGTCGGACATGTTCACCTTGACTCAATGCCCAAGCTATATCGGCTGGCTGCCCTGGGTAACCATCGATTTGCCTGAATCAACTGACGATACCGGGACCCGGCTCTGGTATGCCCTCGACCCCAGTCTGCGCGACGATGACAGTGCCTATCCGATAAACAGCGATACAGCGATGGCCCTGAGAATCGATGGCGGTGGTGAAATTGCCGCCATCATCATCGCCCCCGGCGCTGCGCTGGCCGGACAAAACCGGCCATCCAACAATCCAGCGGATTATCTGGAGGGCGATAACGCAAATGGTGATTTCAACTATGTCAGCGGACCGGCGGGCCCCGCACTCAATGATTTTGTTACTATCATCACCCGCCAGGAGTTGATGGCTGCCGTTGAAAAACGTGTAGCAAGCGAAGTAAAAGTCTGTCTTGAGCAACACGCCTTGGCAACGGCAAACAGTCTGCACAGTTACCCTTGGCCGGCACCGTTTTCCAGTCTTGACTTCCGTGGCAAGAGCGGCAGTTATTTCGGGCAACTCCCCGCAACCCAGCCCAGCCCTGGCCTCAACGCAATGCTGCAGGCAAACATTGCACAGATACAAACGGCGACTACCGCGCTCAACACGGCCACACAGGCCAGCGATCAGTTGGCGGCCGTTCAGCAACTCGGTGAAGCCCTGAGCCAGGCCCGCAACCTCTACGATGTCATGTACGTTGTTGCGACGCGCCTGTGGCAGTACGCATCGATCACCGCCAATTCAAGTGCTGCTCTGGATAGCGAGATTGCCGCCGATCTGCTCCCGATCAGCTCCGGTCTTGTCGCCATAATCAACTCGGAACAAACTCGAATTCGCACCAAGGCGCAAACCGTCACCGACCAGATAGACGACGTGTATAAGTCACTGGATGAGAGTGGCATTGATATTTTCCCCAATCAGCTAAAAATCAGAAGCGATCAGTATCAACAGCAAAGGAACACGGCAAACGCCGCGGCCATCCAACTGCTTCTTGCCAACAGCACGACAACCCATGCTGATATTGCCCCCAAGCTGGCCGTCGCTCTGGCAGCCAGCGTTGCGGCAGCCACAGCCGCCAGCAACCTGGCCACAGCACCCGGCGACACTGCCCTGCTGGCCGCCGCAACCGCTGCCGCAACAGCCCTCGACACCTCTTTAAACAATCTGCAAACAACGATCAATAACAGCAGGATCAACCGCCATTACAGCGAAATAAGCCCCTATGCCACGCAAATTGGTGCATTAAACACCCAGCTCAGCGGCACCCCAAATGCGGACAACGCCAGCATACTGGCGGCAAAACTGAGTGAAACAAAAATCCTCTTGCAGAGTATTCAGACCGGAGCCAGCGCAATTTCTGCCGCGCAAAGCAGCAGTTTGCTGGCCATCGATCAGGCCCTGGCAGCAGCGCAGGCAAGCATTAACTATCCGCTGATCGCCTCGACGACGAATTCAGCGATAAGCTCGCTCAACGCCTTGGTGAACACCATGCTCATCAACGATGACAATTTGACACGAAGCAGCCTCGCAAGCGCCATTACTGATTTCAAAACCGAACAGGCAATCTTTGCCTCAATCAACATTGCCTCGACCAGCGCCCGAGTCCCCTACGCAGTCAGCCTGCAGAATGTTACGGTCGACGTCAAATTCTGGTCCGATCTTATCGTTGCAGAAGCCGACAGTTTGGCCAGACAGGCCAAGGGCGTTCCTATTGCCTTGGGTAGCGACTTCTCCCAGGTAACACCACTGTCCAGCTCGGCTTATCAGAGTGCCGACAACGCCCTATCTAGCAGCCAAAGCGCTGCCACAGCCGTTGAGACCTACATCAAGACCCCAACTACAGCCAAACAGGCTGCGGCATCCGCCGCTCTGGCCGACACCCTTAGCAAGACCAGCAACCTCCTCGGCACGGCCTCAACCCTTGACCTCTCATTGAACAGCAGCAACTCCAGCGCCTTGCCCATTATCTGGCTTTCAACCCGTTGTGATGCATTCCGGGCAACGGCCGACAGTTGGTGGAACAAGAATCTGTGGAAAAGTCTGGTTTTTTATCAAATCAGTGATGCAACGCGAACTGCAGCAGCGGGGCGACTCCAGGTCAATCAGGCCGGCAATTACCGGCTCGTGGTGATCAATGCCGGACGTGCACTGCCCGGCCAGAACCGTTTAATCCGTACCTCTGCGAATAATCTTGAAGGCATCAACAGCGATCTCACGCGCGATGGCGATGCCACCGCACCAACTATTAATTTCATCAACAAGCCTCCGTCTGCCACCTTCAACGACCGTCTGGCATACTGAACGGGAGAATATGAAAATCCCGTCAGCGAAAGTCATTCAATCCGGTTTTACCCTCGTCGAACTGACGATGGTGTTGATCATTGTCGCCCTACTCTCTACCGGGCTTCTGTTCGGCGTTTCGGCACAGCGCTCAATTGCTGAAAATGCGGAGGCGCAGCGCCTGCTGGAAAACAATCGTGAAGTTCTGCTTGGTTTTGCCATAACGCGCGGTCGTCTGCCCTGCCCCGCCAGCCCGGCGTTGAACAATACTGACGCGAACGCCGGTCTGGAAAACTGTGCGCTGCAGCATGGCGTCCTGCCTTGGGTCACGCTTGGCGTCCCCGAACTTGACCCGTGGGGAAACCGCTATACCTACTTTGCCGGTAGCGCCTTTACCGCTGCCGTTGCGGTCGGTGCGCAAAGCAGCTTCACGCTCGATACCAACGGAACGGCCAACATCAAGGATAACGCGGCCAACGCCGCCAACATCGCATCCGACCTGCCGGCCGTGATTGTCAGCCACGGCAGCCGAGCCGCTGGGGCCTATCAGCCTACCGGCAACCGCCTGGCAGTGGGCATCGACGATGAACTGGAAAATGCGGATGCGGACCTGACTTTCGTTGCGCGCATTTCAAGCGACAGCTTCGACGATCTAGTGACCTGGATCGTACCTAGCATACTCAAATCACGCATGGTGGCAGCGGGCCGCCTGCCCTGAAGCACTGAAGCCTCAGGCGGCCTCTTCCCGTGGATCGCGCGCCATCAATTGTTCCAGCGCCTTGGCCGCAGTTATCTGGCCATCCAGTACGGCAGCAACCGCCGAGGAAATCGGCATGTCCACCACCAATGCCAAGGCCAGTTTGGCAACTTCACGAGCCGTGTAGACACCCTCAGCAACGTGACCTAGCTCTTCAAGAATTTGTGGCAGCAATTTGTTTTCGGCCAGCGCCAGACCAACACGCCGATTGCGCGAAAGGTCACCGGTACAGGTCAGAATGAGGTCGCCCATGCCGGCCAACCCCATGAAAGTTTCACGTTGCGCGCCGAGCGCCAGACCAAGGCGGGCAATTTCTGCCAAGCCACGAGTCATCAGAGCTGCCCGCGAGTTGAGGCCCAAGCCCAGACCATCGCAAACGCCGGTAGCGATGGCGAGTACGTTCTTTACCGCACCGCCCACTTCGACGCCAACCAGATCGTCATTAGCGTAAATGCGCAAGCGACTGCTATGCAATTGACGCGCCGCTTCGCGCGCAAAAACCGGATCGT
>CAXYZX010000179.1:0-5017 GCA_964293845.1 uncultured Dechloromonas sp. | reverse complement strand
AGACGTCGAAGGCGTAGAGGCGGCCAGTATTTTTCATCAAGGCACCGAGGATCAGTGTCTTGCCACCGGCGCCGGCACAGAGATCAACCACCATCTCACCGCGCTTTGGATCGAGCAGGTAACCAAGTAGCTGGCTACCTTCATCCTGGACTTCAAAAGCCCCTTCAAGGAACAACGGATGCTTGGCCAGGGCGGGCTTTTCACGCAAGCGAATGGCGGTCGGCGACAGCGTGCCAGGCAGCGCGGCAATGTCGTCGGCGGCAAGGCGTTGCAGCACCGCTTCACGGTTGGTCTTGATCGTATTGACGCGCAAATCCAGCGGCGCCGGCAGATTGAGCGCCTGTGCCAGTTTGAACACTTCGTCAGCACCGAACTGGGCCTCCAGCGCGGTAAACAGCCAGTCCGGCAAATCACTGCGCACGGCGGGCGGGAATTCGCTATCGGGCATCGACTTGGCGGCCGCCAGCCACTCTTCTTCGCTCGCTTTCAGTACCGGTGCCAGTTCGCGCTGGCTCCAGCCACGCGTTACTGCCAGCGCAGTCAACAGCAGATTGCGGTCAGAGAGCTTGCCGGCACAACGCGCTTCCAGGGTACGGCCACGACGCAGAACGGCAAATACCGTCTCGGCGACAAAAGCGCGGTCGGCATGGCCGAGTTGACGATTGTCACGAAAATAACGCGAAACCACGGCGTCAGCCGGGTGTTCAAAACGCAATAACTGGTTGAGAACAGCCTCGGCATGGGCAAAGAGGGCGGGGGTAAAGCGAGCGTTCATGGTGATCCTAATTCAGTGGCGACCTGCTCGAAGCTTTCGCCCTTTTTATCCGTAAAGCGGATTTTAACCGGCAAGCGCTCTCTATCGAGCGCAATCCAGATTTCAGTCGTGATATCGGTCATCGCCCGCAGGTGCAAAGTACGAAAACGCCCAGCGGGTACTTCAATTTCCTCCTCACCCAAGGAATCGAGGGCATAACGCTCGTATTTCTTGCCGGTGACGACCCCTATCATGCTGCCTTCTGCCAATTTGCCAAGGTAAGCCAGTTGGTAATTGAGCGACAGGATATCCTGCGTACCCGGCGCAATCTCGCGCACACTGCCATCGCGGGAAAGCTGAACGGTTGCGGTCGACCATTCAAAATCAGCATTTTCGTTGGCGTCCTTGCCATTCTTACGAGTAAGAAAGCGCTCTGGCCGCAGGCCGCCAGCCACCATACGCCCGGCGCTTTCGTTCTCCATACGCATCGGGCGAATCAGCGCCGCCAAACCCGTAGTTTCGGTAAAGCCAGTCAGGCGGTAACGCCCGTCCGCAAAAAACTCCCAGCGATGCTCAGCACGTCCTATTTGCAGGGCAAGCGAATCTTTGTAAATGGCGAAGCGGATGGTGCCGCTAGCCGGCAATACCGGTTTGGCTGGCTCGACAGGTCCAACTGTTGCGGTCGACGGTGTTTCGACGGCAATTTCTGGCGCCGCTTCCGGTTCAACCGGCAAGACAACGGGAGCCAACGTCGTACTCTCTACTTTTCTTGGCTTGCTTTGCTTTTTAGGTTGTTTTGACACCGGCGGCTGTGCTGAGACGGGGGCTGCGGCTTCGACCAGCGCAGCCGGCGCAGCCCTTGGTGGTATCTGAATCTCAGCCTGCAAAACAATCGGCTCAGGCCCGCCCCCAAACAACTCGACATCGGTCCCGAACAAGGCACTGGCATGAATGACGAGCGAGCCGGCCAGCGCCAGGACAAATGCGAAAGGCATCTCCGCTCAGCGCACCTCGGGCGAGATCAGTACAGCTTGATCCACAAGATCGGCGGCCAGAAGAACCCGGCCATTTTCGAGGTGCAACTTGCCTTCGGCAAACCAGCGCACGGCTTGCGGGTAGACCTTGTGTTCCTGCAGCAGAATGCGCGCGGCCAGCGTCTCCTCACTATCACCATCAAGGACAGGAATCGCCGCCTGGATAATGACCGGACCGTGATCGAGCGTTGGGGTCACGAAATGCACCGTGCAACCGTGGATACGGACCCCTTCCTCCAGCGCCCGCTGGTGGGTATGCAAGCCGGGGAAAGAAGGCAGCAGCGAGGGATGAATATTCATCAAACGACCTTCGTAGTGACGCACGAAACCCTCTGTCAGAATTCGCATGAAGCCGGCCAGAACCACCAGATCGGGGGCAAACCCATCGATACATTCAGCCAGCGCAGCGTCGAAGCTTTCGCGGCCACTGAATCCCTTGTGGTCAATGAAATGTACGGGAATACCAGCCTTGGCGGCGGTTTCCAATCCCATGGCTGTGGGACGATTGCTGATCACGGCAGCGATATTGACTGGCAACTGGCCAGCGTCACGGGCGGCGATCAACGCCTCCATGTTGCTGCCACGACCGGAGATCAGGATGACGATATTTTTCATTTTAAGAAACTGACAGGTAGAAAAATGGTGGTGGCAACAGCCTGGGTCAGACGTGAAATGCCACGACCATTGCGGTCGGCAACAATTTTTGCCATCAGGTCGAGCAGCCCCATCAGGCGGCCGAATTCGCGTTCAAAGGAGAGATTGCGGTTGGCCGGGTCCAGTTCATTGGAGAGCAGATAGAGTTCTCCCGCTGCATTGCGGTCGTTACCCAGCTTCCAGACGGCAACTTCCATGTTGCGCGCGCAGTTGAAAAGCTTTTGTTCATTCAGAGTATCCAGCAAAAAGAACTCAGCCCGGTGTTCAAAGGCGGCGTCAGCCATGGTCAGCAAACCAAGCATCAGGGCGGCAACGCGATCACCCGTGTAGGTTTCAGTGAAGGCCAGCGAAGCGGCTTGCCCTTCACGCAGCCCGCCGAGTTCCGGCAGATTGCGGTAAAAACGGTTTCTCAAGCGTTCCAGAGCAGCCTCACGGCTGGCCATTCCGGCTTTTTTCCACTCTTTGGGATTGCGCTTGTAGAGTTTATCGGCAATCAACATCAGGCCATCCATGACCTCCGTACGCGTCGTATCGGCGACGCGGTCCACCTCGGATTTGGCAAGATATTTGACGTCGACCGAGGATTCCGTGCGGCCATCCTTGCCCATCTTGGTTGCACAACCGGCAAGCATCAGAACAAGCAGAATGACCAGCCAGCGCATTAGGCTTCCCGCGTTTTCAGGTAACCGATACCGATGGGAATAAGCGAAGAAATAATGATGCCGATGATAATCAACGACAGGTTCTGCTTGACCCAGGGGATATTGCCCAGCCAGTAACCGGCCAGGCAGAGCGAGACAACCCAGCTGATGGCACCCACCAGATTGAAAAAGGTGAATTTGGCGTAGGACATGGCGCCAATACCGGCAACGAAGGGGGCAAAAGTACGGAACAAGGGCAGAAAGCGCGAAATCACCAAGGTCTTGCCACCGTGTTTTTCGTAATACTCATGGGTCTTGATCAAGGCATTCCGGTTAAAGAAACGGGAGTTCTCCCAATGAAAAACCTTGGGGCCAAGATAGCGGCCGATCTGGTAATTCAACATATTCCCAAGGATAGCGGCTGCGGCAAGCACGCCCATCAGCACAAAGACATCCATACCACCCTCACCAATTGCCGCCAGTGCACCAGCCACAAAAAGCAGGGAGTCACCGGGCAGGAACGGCGTCACGACAAACCCGGTTTCAGAAAAAATAATCACGAAAAGGATGCCGTAAATCCACAGCCCGTACTGCTGCACCATGACCGCCAGATGTTTGTCGAGATGAAGAACAATATCGATGAACTGCGTAAGGTATTCCATGCGTAACTGCCGAGGATAAAAACAGGGGGCATTTTACCCCAAGGTATAATTCCGCCATGCCGACGATTGCCCGCCTCCCCGACCTGCTGATCAGCCAGATTGCCGCTGGCGAAGTCGTCGAAAGACCCGCTTCCGTGCTCAAGGAGCTACTCGAAAACAGCCTCGATGCCGGCAGCAAGGCGATTCAAGTGCATCTCGAAGAAGGCGGCGCCAAACTGATCCGTATCACTGACGACGGCTGCGGCATCGCCAAGGAAGAACTCGCGCTGGCCCTGACCCGCCACGCCACCTCGAAAATTGTCTCGCTCGACGACCTTGAACGCGTTGCCACGCTTGGCTTTCGCGGCGAGGCGCTGGCCTCGGTCGCCTCCGTCGCTCGCCTGGCAATCAGCAGCCGGGAACGTGGTGCCAGCCATGCCTGGAAACTGAAGGCAGAAACGGGTGCCGAGCCTGAACCGGCGGCCTTGATGGCTGGCACCATCGTCGAGATGCGCGACCTTTATTACAACACCCCGGCCCGTCGCAAATTTCTCAAGGCCGAGGGCACCGAATTTGCCCACTGCGCCGATGCCGTCAAGCGCCTGGCGCTAACCCGGCCGGATGTCGCCTTCAGCCTCACCCACAACGGGCGCAATCTCTTTCAACTCGCCCCTGCCGACAGCGCCCGGCGCATTGCCGACATCCTTGGCGACGATTTCCTCGGCGCCGCCCGCCGCCTTGAAGTGGCCGCCGGCGCATTGAGCATCACCGGCTTCGCCATCGATCCGACGCGCGCCACCGATGCCAAGGACGGCCAGTACGTCTTCGTCAACGGCCGCTATGTGCGCGACAAGGTAATCACCCACGCCCTGCGCGAAGCCTACCGCGATGTGCTACACGGCAGTCGCCAGCCGGCGGTTTGTTTATTCGTCAGCATCGACCCAGCATTGGTCGACGTCAATGTGCACCCGGCCAAAACCGAAGTCCGCTTCCGCGACTCGCGCGCCATGCATCAGTTTGTCTTCCACGCCGTGCAACGCACACTGGCGACGGCGGTACAAGCTGAAACCCCAAATGTTGCGGTCGACACGCAAAAAGCCCCGAATTTTTCCTACGCGCCCAACTACGCCCCCCCTTTGCAGCACCAGGGCAGCCTGGGCGTTGCGGAACAGGCAGCCGCCGCCTACCTGGCCTTCGCCAGAGCGACCCAAAATCTTGATAGCCAAGCCTATCAATCTGGCAACCCGGTAAGCGCCCCGCAATTTTCAGCCTCAGAAGCCGTCGACCGTAACG
>CAXYZX010000178.1:0-5038 GCA_964293845.1 uncultured Dechloromonas sp. | reverse complement strand
CGTTAGGTAGAGTAAGGGGTGTTACCGGAGGAAGTCGCAGCAGCACCAAACGCCGAAGGAGTTCGTCATGTCGATATTTGCCCGCTACCAGAGCCGCTACGAAGCGCTACAGGAAGAGGAGTTGTCGGTTCAGGAATACTTGGATGTTTGCAAAAACGATCCCACGGCCTACGCCAGTGTGGCGGAGCGCATGCTGTTGGCGATTGGCGAGCCAGAACTGGTCGACACGCGTGGCGACGCCCGTCTTTCACGCATCTTTGCCAACAAGATGCTCAGGCTCTACCCGGCCTTTCGCGAGTTTTACGGTATGGAAGAGGTGATCGAGCACATCGTCTCCTACTTCCGCCATGCGGCGCAGGGCCTGGAAGAGAAGAAGCAGATCCTTTACCTGCTGGGGCCGGTGGGCGGCGGTAAATCGTCGTTGGCCGAGCGTCTGAAATACCTAATCGAAAACGTTCCGTTCTACGCAATCAAGGGGTCTCCAGTCCACGAGTCGCCGTTAGGTCTATTCAACGTCACAGAAGACGGCCCCATTCTTGAGGAAGATTACGGTATTCCGCGCCGTTACCTAGGCACCATCATGAGCCCCTGGGCGGTCAAGCGGTTGAAGGAGTTCGGCGGCGACATTGCCCGCTTCCGCGTCGTCAAATTGCGCCCTTCCGTCTTGTCGCAAATTGCTGTTTCCAAGACCGAACCGGGTGACGAGAACAATCAGGATATTTCTTCGCTGGTTGGCAAGATCGATATTCGCAAGCTCGAAACCTACTCGCAAAATGACCCTGACGCCTATTCCTACTCTGGTGGCCTGTGCCTGGCCAACCGCGGCGTGCTCGAATTTGTCGAAATGTTCAAGGCACCGATCAAGGTGCTGCACCCCTTGTTGACCGCAACCCAGGAGCAGAACTACAAGGGCACTGAAGGTTTTGGCGCCATTCCGTTTGACGGCATGGTGCTCGCCCACTCGAATGAGGCGGAGTGGCTGACTTTCAAGAACAACCGCAACAACGAGGCTTTCCTCGACCGTATCTACATTGTCAAAGTGCCCTACTGCCTGCGGGTGACGGACGAGATGCACATTTACGAAAAACTGATGTTCAACTCCTCACTGTCCAAGGCGCCGTGTGCACCGGATACCCTGCGCATGATGGCGCAGTTTTCTGCGCTTTCTCGGCTCAAGGAACCGGAAAACTCCAGCATTTACAGCAAGATGCGGGTCTATGACGGCGAAAATCTCAAGGATACCGATCCAAAAGCCAAGAGTTATCAGGAATACCGTGATTTTGCCGGGGTTGACGAGGGAATGACCGGACTTTCTACGCGCTTTGCCTTCAAGATTCTGTCAAAAGTATTCAATTTCGACCATCGTGAAGTGGCCGCCAATCCGGTGCATCTGATGTACGTGCTGGAACAGCAGATTGAGCAGGAGCAATACCCGCCTGAAACCGAGGAGCGCTATTTGCGCTACCTGAAGGAATTTCTCAGTCCGCGTTACGCCGAGTTCATCGGCAAGGAAATCCAGACTGCCTATCTCGAAAGCTATTCCGAGTACGGCCAGAACATTTTCGACCGCTATGTGACCTACGCCGATTTCTGGATACAGGATCAGGAGTTTCGTGACCAGAACACCGGCGAAATGCTTGATCGTGGCGCACTCAATGATGAACTGGAAAAGATAGAAAAACCGGCGGGGATCAGTAATCCCAAGGACTTCCGCAACGAGGTGGTCAATTTTGTGCTGCGTGCCCGCGCTAAACACGATGGCAAGAATCCGGCCTGGACTTCATACGAAAAACTGCGCGCGGTGATCGAGAAGAAGATGTTCTCCAACACCGAGGAACTGTTGCCGGTGATCTCCTTCAATACCAAGGCCAGTGCTGACGAGCAAAAGAAACATCAGGACTTTGTCGAGCGCATGATTACCAAGGGTTATACCGAAAAGCAGGTGCGCTTGCTCTGCGAGTGGTATCTACGGGTCCGCAAGTCGTCGTGACAGGGTTCAGGCAGGGCTTGGCGCCCTGCCCGTAACGGGAGGTTCAGCATGACGGTGCGCATTGTCGACCGGCGGCAGGACAGCAGGAACAAAAGCTCGATCAACCGTGGCCGGTTCATCCGTCGCTTCAAGGGACAAATACGCCAGGCGGTGGCTGATGCGATTGCCAAACGCGGTATCCGCGATCTGGAGAATGGCGAGAAAATTGGTATCCCCGGCAAGGATATTTCCGAGCCCCATTTTCAGCATGGCAAAGGTGGGGTGCGCGATGCCGTACATCCCGGCAACGACCGTTTCCAGTCCGGTGACCAAATGGATCGCTCGCCGCCCGGCGCTCAAGGCCAGGGTAGCGGTAAAGCCAGCCAGGATGGCGAAGGTCTGGATGATTTTGTCTTCACGCTGACTCGTGACGAATTTCTCGATATTTTCTTTGATGAGCTGGCCCTGCCTAACCTGGTCAAGCGGCAACTGGCCCGCATTGACGAATACAAGCGGGTGCGGGCTGGCTACACGCAAAGCGGAGTACCGACCAATATCAATCTGGTGCGTACCATGCGCGGTGCGGCTGGTCGGCGGGTAGCTGTGGGCGGGCCTTACGCGACCCGTTTGCGCAATCTGCAGGCGGAACTGGAGCAGGCGCTTGATGAAATGCCGCTCGATGAAGCCGAGGTTGAACGCTTACACCATGAAATTTCTTGCCTGAGGGCGCGACGCGAGGCGATTCCCTTCATTGATCCGTTCGATCTGCGCTACAGCAACCGTATTCGTATTCCCCAGCCGTCAACGCAGGCGGTGATGTTCTGCGTGATGGATGTTTCCGGCTCGATGGACGAGGCCAAGAAGCAAATGGCCAAGCGTTTCTTCATGTTGCTTTATCTATTCCTGAATAGAAATTACGAGCACATCGAGGTCGTTTTCATTCGCCACCATACGGTGGCCGAAGAGGTTGATGAGGATAATTTCTTTCACTCCCGCGAAACCGGGGGCACCATCGTTTCCAGCGCCCTCAAGTTGATGCAGCAGATTATTCACGAGCGCTATGCCAGTAGCGCCTGGAATATTTACGGCGCGCAAGCCTCCGATGGTGACAACTGGAACGACGATTCACCGCTGTGTCGAGAACTGCTCTCTGATTCCATCCTGCCGCTGGTGCAATATTTTGCCTATATAGAAATTACCGAGGGAGCGCCGCAAAATCTCTGGGAAGAATACGAAAAGCTGGCACATACACACGTCGGTGTTTTTGCCTTGCAGCGTATCGCCGCAGCCAGCGACATCTATCCGGTATTCCGCGAACTGTTCAGAAAGCGGCTGATATGACCAAGAAAAAATCCCGCCTGATTGCCGAAGGTTCGGATTGGACACTGGAGAATATTGCCCTTTTCGACGCCGAAATCGGTCGCGTCGCCCGCCACTACGGTCTCGATACCTATCGCCACCAGCTGGAAGTGATCACCGCCGAACAGATGATGGATGCCTATGCAGCGATTGGCATGCCGGTTTATTACCACCACTGGTCTTTCGGCAAACACTTCCTGGAGACTGAAAACCGCTACAAGCGCGGCCATATGGGGCTGGCCTACGAAATTGTCATCAATTCCGACCCCTGCATTGCCTATCTGATGGAGGAAAACACGCTGACCATGCAGGCGCTGGTGATTGCGCACGCGGCCTATGGTCACAATTCCTTCTTCAAGGGCAATCACATGTTCAAGCAGTGGACCAGTGCCGATGCCATCATCGACTACCTGGTTTTTGCCCGGAACTATATTGCTGAATGTGAAGAGCGGTATGGCATGGATGCCGTTGAGCAGTTGATCGACGCCTGTCATTCCCTGTCCAATCTGGGTGTCGACCGCTACAAGCGCTCGCCGCCGTTATCGATGGAAAAAGAAAAGACGCGTCAGCGCGAACGTGCGGATTACCTGCAGGCGCAGGTCAACGATCTGTGGCGTACCTTGCCACGCCATGACGAGGCGGTGGCGGCGACCGAGGAAAAGCGTTTTCCCGAAGAGCCGGAAGAAAATCTGCTCTATTTCATCGAAAAAAACGCCCCTTTGCTCGAACCCTGGCAGCGTGAAATCGTTCGTATCACGCGCAAGATTGCCCAGTATTTTTACCCGCAACGGCAGACTCAGGTGATGAACGAAGGCTGGGCCTGTTTCTGGCACTACACCCTGCTCAATACCCTGTACGACGAGGGGCGGGTGAACGATGGTTTCATGCTGGAATTCCTGCAATCCCATACCAATGTGGTGTACCAGCCGCCTTACAGCAGCAAGTGGTATTCCGGCATCAATCCCTATGCGCTGGGTTTTGCCATGTGGCAGGATATCCGTCGCATTTGCGAGGCGCCGACGGCTGAAGACCGTGAGTGGTTTCCCGAGATTGCCGGTTCCGACTGGCGTGAAACCTTTGATTTCGCCATGCGCAATTTCAAGGATGAAAGCTTCATCGTCCAGTATCTGTCGCCGCGCCTGATGCGTGAATTTCGTTTGTTTGCGGTGCATGACGATGATGTCAAGGCCAAGCTGCAAGTGGATGCGATCCACAATGAGCCGGGCTATCGCAAGCTGCGCCGGCATCTCGCCGAGCAATACAACCTGGGCAGCAGCGACCCGAATATTCAAGTGTGGAACGTCGATCTGCGCGGTGATCGCTCACTGACCCTGCGCCACTTCATGCACCAGCGTCGCCCTCTGGCCAGTGTCAGCGAGGCTACCCTGACCCATATGGCCAATCTTTGGGGCTTTACCGTACGCCTTGAACAACAGGCGCTGGATGGGACGGTCAAGCTGATTTCAGAGCAGAAAACAGATCGGCGGCGCAGCGGCCCTATTTGAGCAGACGCTCCATGTATTCGATGACGTGTGCCGGGCGCAGTGGCTTGAGAATGTATCCACTGGCGCCGTGGCTGGCGGCGAGGGTGACAAAGGCTTTGTCAGCACTGCCGGTGACCATGACAACGGCGGTTTCCGGGCTCGCCAGGCGAATTAGCGGCAGCGCTTCAAGGCCACCCATTTCGGGCATATTGACGTCGAGGCAGAG
>CAXYZX010000177.1:0-5048 GCA_964293845.1 uncultured Dechloromonas sp. | reverse complement strand
TGGTCGATTACATAAACGCGTTCTTGAGCCTGGGCGACGGTGGCACCAAAGCCAACGCCAGCCAGAAGAGCCGCAACGAGAGACTTCTTGGCAAAATTAATCATGTAAATTCCCTGTCAAAAAATTTAGACTGCGTATTGTATTCGCAAAATGAGTTTCTTTTTATTTCACTCGCGCTCAGCAAACAGGAATTTAGCAAAATTTAATGATTCAAGGTATAGCAGACTCCCTCCGTCGCCGCTTCGGCAAATCCCCTGACCCCAGCCAGTTACTCCAGCAAACACTGGATGCTTTCCGCAACCCGGATGCCGATACTTTGGAGCTTATTCGGCGCACCATCGCTTTCCTGCGCCCGCGCAACGGCAATGACAACGGCACAGCAGAACGCCAGAAGGCGTTATTTGAGAAACTGGCAACCGATCCAGATCTGCTCGCTGCTTTTCGTCAGCACATCATTCACTTTATCGCCTCGCGCCGACTCGTCACCTTTTTTACTGACAGTGGCATATTGCCGGGCACCGGATTTTTTTCGGAATGGTGGCGCATACTGTGGAACCGCATCCTGCCTGAAGTCCCTGATGAACGCCGGCTCAAGGACTGCCTGCACGTCATTTATGACCACGCTGACGACTGGCGCTGGCTGGAGCAGATGCCCACCGAATATTCGCAGCATTTCTGGACGCTGCTTGCCCCCGACACCGAGCTGCGCAACACTGACTGGCTGAGCATTCAGGAACAGATTCTTGATTCAGTACTCCTGCTCGCCCATCGGGTCAGCGGCCTCGGGGTAGATAGCGAACTGATGCGCGCCTCGCCCAGTTTTGATGATAATTCACCACGCTTTATTTCCCTCTCGGCCGAGGCCCTGGAATTCGTCAATGCCTTCCGTCTCAGCCTGGATTCCGCTGAACCAAGCACCGACGACGGCAGCCAGCTACTGGTCATGGCCGATCAGTGCCAGGAAACCCTCGCCCAGATTCGCAAGCGGGCGCTCAGCATCGGCACCAGCCTGCACTTGAGTTATATCCTGACGCGCAGCGAGCAAAGCCTGGAGCGACTGCGTGAACTGGTCGCCATTCTGACTTTGGCTAGCCGCCGTGAAGAAAGTGCGATCTCGACCTGGTCGAGCTTTGCGCATGAAGCATTTCTGTCCGAAAACCGCCGCAACAGCATGCGCTTCTACATGACGCAACTGTCCCGCCTGATGGCTGTTCGCGTCACCGAGAATGCGGCGCGCTCGGGTGAGCATTACATCTGCGAGACAAAAAGCGACTATAGCCACATGTGGCGTTCGGCAGCGGGTGCTGGCGTGCTGATTGGCGGCATGGCGCTGCTCAAGATTTTTGCGGCAGGCCTCAATGCACCGCTGTTTGTCGAAGCCTTTCTTTTCAGCATGATTTACGGGCTCGGCTTCGTCACCATCTATCTGCTCGGTCTCACCGTTGCCACGAAACAGCCGGCAATGACAGCGCAAACCCTGGCCAGCCACTTGAGCGACCTGAAACCAAACCGGGCAGCCGATCTCGATCGTCTGGTCGACCTCGTAGCTGCCGTCTTCCGCAGTCAACTGGCGGCCATTGCTGGCAATGTCATGCTCGCCTTGCCGGTCGCCATTGCCCTCGGCTGGGGCATCAGCGTATGGCTGGGGCAACCGGTGGTCAACATGGGCAAGGGCGCTCACCTGCTGAGTGACCTTGACCCGCTCAGTTGGGCTATTCCACACGCAGCCATTGCCGGGTTTTTTCTCTTCCTCTCCGGCTTGATCACCGGCTATTTCGACAATCAGGCGGCCTATTCCGACCTTGGTGCACGTATCGCCCGCTTGCGCTGGTTGCGCCGCCTGACCGGCAAAGACCGGGCGCAACGCTTCGGTGATTACCTTCAGGCGCACATGGGCGGCATCATGGGCAATTTTCTGTTTGGCTGCATGCTTGGCTCAACCGGTGTCATCGGCACCATTTTTGGCCTGCCGCTCGACATTCGGCACATTGCATTTTCCTCGGCCAATATCGGTTACGCCCTGGTCAGCTTCGATTTTGCCTTGCCGCTCAGAGCCTTGCTTTGGGCAACACTGGGGATTGCGGCCATCGGCTTTACCAATCTCACGGTCAGTTTTGCCCTTGCTTTGCGTACTGCACTAGGCGCCCGCCGGGTCCAGTTTGAACATTGGAGTCCGCTCTTGAGGGCCATTTGGCGGCGCTTTAGGCAACAGCCACGGAGCTTTTTACTGCCCCCGCGCGAGTAGAATGCAGGCGTGTTTTTTTCTACCCGCTTCCTGCTGCCCCTGACTCTGATCGCCCTGCTCCCGGCCGCCCAGGCGGTGGAGCTTGTGCTTGATGCGCCGAGGGAAATCAACGAATTGCTGAGCCCCTACCTGTCGGATGAGGCCGGGGCACCTCAATTGCAGAAACTCGCGCGGGAAATTCTCGCCACCGAGGGCTACTTTTCACCCGTCATTGAATTTGCCGAAAAAAATGACGAATTGCGGCTGAAAATCGAGCCCGGCCCACGCACCATGATCACCCGGGCAAATGTTGCGGTCGACGGCCCAATCGAGCCGAAAATTCGTGAAAATCTGATCGCCGGCTGGGACTTGCCGGTCGGCCAGCCCTTTCGCCAGGAAGACTGGAGCAGTGCCAAACAGCAAGTGCTCTCGCAACTCCTCGCCAACAACCATGCCGGTGCGCGATTGGTCGACAGCCAGGCCGATATTGACCCGGCAACCGCCAGCGCCAGCCTGAATGCCCACTACGATGCCGGCCCGCGCTACCGCTTTGGCGAACTGCGGATCGAGGGCCTCAAACGCTACACACCTGATCTGGTGCAACGCTACAACCGCAGCATCAGCCCCGGCGACGCCTACAGCGAAGACAAGCTGCATGCCCTGCAAAGCACCCTGCAGGCAACTCCCTACTTTTCGTCGGTCAGCGTGCAACTGGACCGCGAAGCAGTCCCCGCCGATCAGCAAGAGGTGATTGATGCCCCGGTCGTTGTCCGGGTGCGAGAACGGCCCGCCCACCGTATTGCTTTCGGTGCCGGGGTCAGCTCAAACACTGGTGCACGCGTCGAATTCAAGTACCACACACCGGACCTTTTCAACCGCGCCTGGGAGTTCGACAGTGGCCTGCGTCTGGAGCAGAAAAAACAGACCATCTATAGCGATGTTTTCTTCCCGCCCGATGAAAAAAACCGCCGCAACAGCCTCGGCATCATGGCGGAAGGCACCGACATTCAAGGCTTGAAGACCGAGCGCATCGCCTTCGGGGCACAAACCGTTCAGCAACGCGGCAGTATCGAACAGCGGCTCTCGCTGCAATGGCAGGATGAAACCCGTCAGCCGAGCGGTGCCAGCGAGACAAAGAGCCGTGCGCTGGTGCCGAATATCATGTGGACCTGGCGCAAGGTGGATAACCTGCTCGATCCGCATCATGGCAGCGTCGTTCAATTGCAGATTGGTGGCGGCTCCAAGGCGGTGCTCTCGGATAGTGATTTTGTCCGCTTCTATGGCCGTATCCTGCAGTACGTTCCGCTAGGCAAACGGGACACGCTGATCTTGCGGGGCGAGATCGGTTACACCCTGGCCGATTCCAGCCAGGGCATTCCGCAGGATTATCTGTTCCGCACCGGCGGCACCGGCTCGGTGCGCGGCTATGCCTACCAGAGCCTGGGGGTCAAGGAAGGCACGGCGATTGTCGGCGGGCGCTACATGGGTGTGGTAAGCAGCGAAATAACCCACTGGCTGGACGACGATTGGGGCATTGCCGGTTTTGTTGATGCCGGCGATGCCGTTGATTCGCTGAACAACACCAAACTGGCCGTCGGCTACGGTCTGGGTGTGCGCTGGCGCAGCCCGGCCGGCCCGCTCGGTGTCGATATTGCCTACGGCCAGCGCACCAGCGGGCTGGAATTGCATTTCGCGCTGTCGATTCCCTTCTGACATGCTGCGCCGACTTTTCCTGAGCTCCCTGTTATTGATTGCCGCCATCACGGCGAGTATTTTCTGGTTCGCGCACAGCGAACGCGGGCTCCAGTTGATCGCCCAGTGGGCCAGCCAGACCGCCGCCGGAAACCTGCAACTGGGCAACATCAGCGGCACCCTGACTGGCCCGCTGGCGATCGAAAAGATTGTCTGGGACAGCCCCGACCTCAAACTCACCATCAACAAGCTGCACCTCGACTGGCGGCCAGGCGCCCTGCTGCAAAACAAAGTGCAGATCAGTGAACTCACCGCCGAGTCAGTCCAGCTCAGTGTCACCAGCACCAGCCAAGCAACGCCTCCACCGGCCACCCTGCGCCTGCCGGTTGCGGTCGACATCGAAAAACTGGCCATTTCTGTCTTCGACTATGCCGCGCTTTTTTCCGCCTCCGACCTCAGAGGCCGCCTGCTCAGCGATGGTGAAACGCACCAGTTGCGTGATTTCCATGCCAAAAACGGACTGCTTTCCGTCACTGGAGAAGCCAGCCTCGGCGGCAGCGCGCCCCTGCCGCTCATCGCCAGCGCGCAGCTCAGCGGGCAGTTGCAAGAGCGCCCTCTGCGCCTGGCGCTACAAGCCGCCGGCCCGCTCAACGAAATTTTGCTGAAGGCCCGCGCCGAACAGGGCATTAGCGGCCATGCAAATGCAACGCTCACGCCCTTCGCTGAACAAAGTGTTGCCCGTGCCCATGTCGAACTCGATGCTATTGATCCGGCCGCTTGGCAGCCCGGCGCGCCGCGTGCCGATCTGGCGCTGAACCTTGATCTGCGCCCGCACAAGGCCGGCCTGACCGGTGAATTCTCCCTGAGCAACCGGCTCCCCGGCTATCTTGATCGTCAGCGCCTGCCGCTGGAAAGATTTTCCGGCACGCTCGACAGTCAGGGCGAAACGCTGAAACTCGGCAAACTGCAAGCCGTGATCAGCGGCGGTGGCACTCTGAACGGCAATGGCCACTGGGCAAAGGACACATTAACGCTGGATCTGCAGGCGGCTAGAGTGGATGCCGCCCGACTGGTTTCCAGCCTGCGCCCTACCCGCCTCGCCGGCCCCGTGCTCGCCACCATCACGGCAGAA
>CAXYZX010000176.1:0-5081 GCA_964293845.1 uncultured Dechloromonas sp. | reverse complement strand
CAGATCATGAAAAACGCCCTTGTTTTCGCGTTGACCGCAACAATCGCCAGTTTTGCTCAGGCTGATGAGGTTCAAGTCGCCGTCGCTGCCAATTTCACCGCGCCGATGCAGCAAATCGCCGCCCAGTTCGAGAAGGACAGCGGCCACAAGGCGACCCTGGCCTTCGGCGCCACCGGCAAGTTCTACGCCCAGATCATCAACGGCGCACCATTTGAAATCCTGCTCTCGGCCGACGATGAAACGCCGGCCAGGCTGGAAAAAGAGGGGCAGGGCGTCGCCGGTAGCCGTTTCACCTACGCCGTCGGCACGCTGGTTTTGTGGTCGGCCAACCCGACGCTGGTTGATGCCAAGGGCGAGATTCTAAAAACGGGGGATTTCAAACATCTGGCGCTGGCCAATCCAAAAACTGCCTCCTACGGCACGGCAGCGGTCCAAGCGCTGAGCAAACTGGGGTTGTTGACCACCCTGCAACCGCGCTTCGTTCAAGGTGAAAACATCTCGCAAACCCAACAATTCATCATGAGCGGCAACGCCGAACTCGGTTTTGTCGCCCTCTCCCAAGTCTTCAAGGACGGCAAGATTGCTGGCGGATCAGCCTGGATCGTCCCTGCCAACCTCTACCAGCAAATCCAGCAAGACGCCATGCTGCTCAACAAAGGCAAGGACAAACCCGCGGCCATTGCCCTGCTCGCCTACCTGAAGGGCGACAAGGCCAAGGCCATCATCAAATCTTACGGCTACGAATTGCGTTAATCATGCACAGCGCCAACCTCCTTCATATCCACCAGCCGGGGCGGTCGACCTGCCCAACGCCGGACTGGCAGATTTTTCTGCCCAACGAATGGCGCGACATGGTGATCGAACCATTCGATTTCAAACAGCACCGTGAATACGAAATGGCGGCGGCGCGCTGTTTTGGCTACGACATCGATGGCGCGACCTGCTACTACACGCACCGCTACGCCCTGAACCAAAGCCGTTCGGACGACGATGAAGAATTCTACGAAGTCGTGGCTTACGGTGAAACCGTCCATGCCTGGCGGCTGCGCGACGAGCGCTGGCTAATTTACCGGGTAGTTTATACGGGCGGCGACAGCGCCCCCGCGCGCGGCTTTTACAGTTTTGCCGAGCAGCATCCACAGTGATGAACCCCTACCAACTTCCCGACCACTTTCTCGAAAGCTTGCTGCAGGAAGACAGCCCCTGCGGCGATGCCACCACCTTTGCCCTCGGCATCGGCCAGCAGCCGGGGCATCTGGTCTTTCGGGCGCGGCAGGAGATGGTGCTTTGTGGCAGCGAAGAAGCGCGGCGCATGGGCGAGTTGCGCGGTCTGCTTGCCGTCGGCCCGCTGCGTGAAAGCGGCAGCCGACTGAAAATGGGCGAGGAAATCCTGCGGCTGAACGGCAACGCCGCCAGCCTGCACATGGTCTGGAAAACCGCGCAGACCTTGATGGAATACCTTTCAGGAATCGCCAGCAGCGTTGCCGAGATTTCGGCGGCCGCCCAACGCGGCAACCCGGAAACCAGCGTTGTCTGCACGCGCAAGAACTTTCCCGGCACCAAGGCAGCCGCGATCAAGGCCGTGCTCTGCAGCGGCGCCAGTCCACATCGCCTGAGCCTGTCGGAAACGTTGCTGATTTTTCCCGAGCACCGTGCTTTTCTTGAGAACGACGCCGCCACCAGCACCATTGAACGCCTGCGCCAACGCTGGCCGGAGCGTGCCATCGTCGTTGAAGTGGATAGCACAAACGAAGCGCGGCGCTGGATCGATGTTGCGGTCGACATCCTGCAACTGGAAAAATTTTCAGTCGAGTCGCTGGCCGAGATTGCCGCTTACGCCGCAGCAAGTCGCCAGCCCACCAAAATCGCCGCTGCCGGTGGTATCAATGCGGGCAACGCCGAAGCCTACGCCCGCGCCGGCGCACGAATTCTCGTCACCAGCGCCCCTTATTTCGCCCAGCCACGTGATGTTGCAGTCACCCTGGCAACCGGTTTCCACACTGATTGAGCAATCACCATGAAAATCGCCATCGCTACCCAGGATTTCACCGAAGTCAGCGGCCACGCCGGACAAACCCGGCAATGGCTGGTTTATGACCTCTCCAACCACCGTGCCAACCAGTTGCTGCCGGCGCCCTGGCGGGTTGATCTGGCCAAGGAACAAGTGCTCCACATTTTTGAGGACAACGCCCCGCATCCGCTTGACGGCATTGACATCGTCGTCTGCGCCAGCGCCGGCGAGGGCTTCATCCGCCACATGAAAAAACGCGGCGCCGAAGTGCTGCTCACCGGCGAAAGCGATCCGGCCCTTGCCATCACCCGCATTCTGGCTGGCGAAGCGCTGCCCGACCCGCGCTTCGACATCACCACAACCCTGTGTAAACTGCGCGATCTGTTTTCTCGCTATTGACCATGGAAAGTTCCGACCTTGGCGCCGTCTGGCTGACCCTCAAGCTGGCGACGATTGTCACCCTGCTGCTGCTTGTCATCGGTACCCCCATCGCCTGGTGGCTGGCGCGCACGCGCTCGGCCTTAAAAGGCATGGTCGGCGCTATTGTGGCGCTGCCGCTGGTGCTGCCGCCGACGGTGCTGGGCTTTTACCTGCTGATCACCATGGGGCCAAACGGGCCAGTCGGGCAACTGACGCAATCGCTCGGCCTCGGCCTGCTGCCGTTCACCTTCCCCGGCTTGGTCATCGCTTCAGTTTTTTATTCCTTGCCCTTCGTGGTCCAGCCGATCCAAAACGCCTTTGAAGCGATTGGCGAACGGCCGCTGGAAGTCGCCGCCACCTTGCGCGCTAGCCCTTGGGACACCTTCTGGTCGGTGGCTGTGCCGCTGGCCAAGCCCGGTTTTCTGAGCGGGGCGATCCTCGGCTTTGCCCACACCGTCGGCGAATTCGGCATCGTGCTGATGATAGGCGGCAATATTCCGGACAAAACCCGCGTCGTTTCGGTACAGATTTACGACCACGTCGAGGCGCTGGAATACACCCAGGCGCATTGGCTGGCCGGCGGCATGGTGCTCTTCAGTTTTCTGGTCCTGCTCGGGTTGTACACCTTTAACCCGGCGCGGCGGAAAACGTTATGAGCGTTGAAATTCGCGCCAAATTTCGCGTCGACCGCAACAATTTCAAACTGGACGTCGATCTGACCCTGCCGGGCCGCGGCATCAGCGCCTTGTTCGGCCATTCCGGCTCGGGCAAGACGACCTGCCTGCGCGCCATGGCCGGCTTGGAAAGAACAACCAACGGTTACTTCGCGCTAGGTGACGAAGTCTGGCAGGATGAGGCGCAAAACCGTTTCATCCCGACCCACCAGCGGGCGCTGGGTATGGTCTTTCAGGAAGCCAGCCTGTTCCCGCATTTAAGCGTGCGCGGCAATATAGAATTTGGCCAAAAAAGGGCGTCGACCGCAGGCAAAGGCTTTGCGCTGCCGGAGATTGCCGAATTGCTCGGCATCGTCCACCTGCTCGACCGCTCGCCGAGCCAGCTTTCCGGCGGCGAACGCCAGCGCGTCGCCATCGCCCGCGCCCTGCTCACCGCACCGAAAATCCTGCTGATGGATGAGCCGCTGGCCGCCCTCGACCTCAAGCGCAAGCTGGAAATCCTGCCCTATCTGGAGCGCCTGCACCGCGAACTGGCCATCCCTATCATCTATGTCAGCCACGCCCCGGACGAAGTGGCGCGGCTAGCCGATCATCTGGTCCTGCTCGACCAGGGCCAGGTCGTCGCCAGCGGCCCGCTCAACGCTGTACTTTCCCGCATCGACCTGCCGGCGGCCTTCGCCGACGATGCTGGCGTCGTCATCGAAGCCAGCATCGCAGCGCATGAAGTGGATGACCTGACCCGCCTCGAATTCACCGGCGGCTCAATTCTGGTCACCCGCCGCCCCGAGCCGCTCGGCACCTGGCTGCGCTGCCGCATCCACGCCCGCGATGTCAGCCTGGCACTGATTCCGCCCACCCAGACCAGCATCCTGAATTGTGTCAGCGCCGTCGTCGTCGACCTCGCTCCTACTGAAACGCCGGGCCATGTGCTGGTCAGGCTCGATGTCGCCGGCGAGCCCCTGCTCGCCCGCATCACCCAGCGCTCGGCACACAAGCTGGATATCCGCCCCGGGCTGACGCTGAAGGCGCAGATCAAGGCCGTCGCCCTGCTCGCCTGATTGTCTGTTGCAAACCGCGATCTCAGGACTGAAACCAGTTTGGATCGACGATCTCCAGCAATTCTCCGTTGAGCGATTTCTGCAGCGCATGGACGCTTTGCGGGCGGCGATCGATGGCAATCTGCATGCACCAGTCGATCAGCTCCAGCAACTGCAGCGAGTAGCGCCCGGCCCAACGTCTTTGGGCCGGCTCCAGTTCGAGATTATTGGGGCGCATTTTGGCTGCAAGCGGGATCACGCCACCGTCCAGGCAGGCATAGAGGGTGGCCCCAATGGCGTAGATGTCGGTCCACGGCCCCAACGGCTCGCCTGATCCTTGCTGCTCCGGCGCCGCGAAACCGGGCGTATACACGTAACCCAGCGAACTATCGGCCGCACCAAGGCCCCAGCGCGCGGCGCCAAAATCCAGCAAGACCGGGTTGCCATCCTGGCGCAGAAAAATATTGGCCGGCTTCAAATCGAGATGCAGCAGCTTTTCTTTATGCACCTCGCGCAGGCCGGAGAGTAGCCGGACAAAAACTAGGCGCAGGTAGGCTTCGTCGATTGCCACCCGGCGCTTGCGCAAATCGACCATATGCGTTTCGAGGGTATGGCCGGTTTCATGGCGCATCACCAGATAGGCCGTGCGATTGGCCTTGGCAAAATTCAATACGGCAACGATGTTGGGGTGCCGGATCCGGGCCAGCAATCGCGCCTCTTCCAGAAAGGAGCGCAAGCCGCGATTGAAACTGCCCAGACTTTCCGGCGGTATCTGCGGCTCGGCAGCACCGGCAGGCCTGTGCACCAGATGCGCCGGCAGGTATTCCTTGATGACCACCGGCGTGCCTGCTGCATCGTGGGCAAGATAAACGAAGGAAAAACCGCCCTGCGACAGCAACTGTTCGATACGGTAGCTATCGAACTTGAAGCCCGGGGGCA
>CAXYZX010000175.1:0-5216 GCA_964293845.1 uncultured Dechloromonas sp. | reverse complement strand
TTCCGCTCTGCTCACGAAACTCTTCATGAGCTGGGCTGTATCAATAACGAAGAATCCATTTCAAACAAAGACAACTTGCCAATTGCAGATAGCTACGCCGAGAAGTGAGGTCCGGGTCTTCTTGTCCGCTGATTGGTGGCTGCTTTTTTAGCATCAAAGCAGCGCCAACCGCTTGTAAAATTCTGAAGAGCTTTTCGGCGGATGTATCGAGCTGTCCCAACGGAAAAATGGCGCGCCAGACGCAAAAAAGGCCAGCAAATTTGCCGGCCTAATCTTGCTTGCTTCTCTGACTAACTCTCTTAATGAGAGCTGTAAATAAATCTTGGTTGCGGGAGCAGGACTTGAACCTGCGACCTTCGGGTTATGAGCCCGACGAGCTGCCAACTGCTCCATCCCGCGTCCGTCAGAGGTGCGCACTATCCAGCATTAAGACCGATGGGTCAATCATTATTTACAAATACCCGAATCGACTATCAAAAAACACATCAAATCCCGACCACCCGACTGGCTGGAAAGCGCGCCGCGAAGCGGCTACCGACACCGGGAGTACTCTTGACTTCCAGTTGCGCCTGATGGCGGTTCAGTGAGTGCTTGACGATAGCCAAACCGAGACCGGTACCACCGGCATCGCGCGAACGACCACGATCTATGCGATAGAAGCGTTCAGTCAGGCGGGGAATGTGTTTGGGGTCGATACCGATACCGGTATCCTGCACCGCAAATTCAGCCCCCTGCTGGCTGGCGTGCCAGCTGATCCTGATTGTGCCATCGGGCGGGGTGTAGCGCACAGCATTGGCCACCAGATTACCAAAAGCGCTGACCAGTTCGGCCTCAGAGCCGCGCAGATCTCCCTGAGCATCACTCTCGACAACAATATGATGACGCCCGGCCGAGAGTGCCTCGGCATCGCGACGCAGCTTGTCGACGATATTGACCATATCGACAATTTCAGCCTCCGGTGGCGGCGCTGATTCGATGGAAGACAGCGTCAGCAGATCCTGAACGATGGATTGCATGCGCAAGGATTGTTCGGACATCATTTCAAGGAAGCGTTTTTGTTCGTCGCGGTCGACGTCAATTTCCTGCAAAGTTTCCAGGAAGCCGGCAAGCACGGTGAGCGGCGTACGCAATTCATGTGACACATTAGCGACAAAGTCACGGCGCATGCGGTCGAGCCTATCGGTCTGCGTGACATCCTTGACCTGCATCAGGCGTCGATTGCCAGCATAGGGAATGACGTAGATCGACAGGACGCGATCTTCGCCGCGTTCGGAACGCAGGGTGAGCGGACGGGAAAAATCTTCGCCTTGCAGGTAAGCGACAAACTCCGGCTGGCGCACCATGTTGACCACAGGCTGCCCGCGGTCGGTACGAATCACCAGTCCGAGTTGAGTTTCCGCCGTCGTGTTGCAGAACAGTATCTGGTTATGGTTATCAAGCAGAACCACGCCATCGGTCAATGCCTGACCAGCAGCGATCAGCATGGTGATTTCCTGATCACGCTGGGCAATTTGTGCTCGCAAGTCCTTTTCATGTCGGTAGAGCCGGCCGAAAACACCATCCCAGGCACCCTCGCCTTCCAGACTGTCGTCCACCACTGGCGCGTGCGACCAACGGTCGAGACGCGCAAAATTCCGGAAGTGGAAGGCCATTTGTAGGCCCAGACTGCCGCAAAACACCGTCCAGCCGGCCCAGGGCGCAACAAAATGACCGACCGGCAACGCGACGAACGCCGCCAGCATCGCCAGCAACAGCGCACGAATCAGCGAAGATGACACGTGGTTCAAGCTCCCCGGAAGCGATACCCGGTGCCGCGCACCGTCTCTACCCGCTCGTGATGCCCCGACAACTCCAGCGCAGCACGCAAACGGCGGATGTGAACATCGACGGTACGCTCTTCGATGAAGACGTGATCACCCCAGACTTCGTCAAGCAACTGGGCACGGGTATAGACCCGCTCAGCATGCGTCATGAAGAAGAAGAGCAGGCGAAACTCGGTCGGCCCCAACTCGATTGGCTGACTACCTGCCAGCACACGATGGGTCGCCGGATTGAGCGCCAGATCGCCGATTTCTATCGCCTCGCCAGCAAGATGCGGCGAGCGACGACGCAACACGGCACGCACGCGCGCTACCAGTTCCTTGGGCGAAAATGGCTTGGTGACGTAATCATCAGCCCCTGCCTCAAGCCCCTGCACTTTGTCTTCTTCATGAACCCGCGCGGTCAGCATGATGATCGGCAGTTCGCGCGTCCGCTCATCGGCACGGATTTTTTTGGCGAGGGCGACGCCTGATTGACCCGGCAGCATCCAGTCAAGAATGACCAGATCAGGCAGCGCAGCTCGAATTGTAGACTCCGCTTCCTCGGCGCTGCCCGCCCGCACGACCAGAAATCCGGCGTGCTTGAGGTTGATGACGACAAGTTCCTGGATCGCTGGTTCGTCTTCGACAACCAGTATCGTTGGTGTCACTTGACCGCCTCCTTGCCCATATGGCGAATATCGCGACCTTCAACGACGAAGACCACCTGCTCGGAAATATTCTTGGCGTGATCCCCAATCCGCTCGATGGCGCGGGCGATGGTGATGATATCGATCGACGTGGTAATCGTGCGCGGGTCTTCCATCATGTGCGTAATCAGCTGACGAATGATGGATTTGAACTCGGTATCAACATCGGTATCGGCACGAATAACACTTTTTGCCATATCGGTATCCAGCCGGGCAAAGGCATCAAGCGCCTGACGCACCATGACCAGCGCCGCCTCGGCCAGATGGCGGATGCCGACGCCGTATTGTGAAGGCATGTGACCACCTTCATAGATGCGACGGACGCCCTTGGCGATTTTCTTGGCTTCGTCACCGGCGCGTTCGAGGTCGGTGACGATCTTGCTGATGCCGAGCACCAGACGCAGATCGGAGGCCGCCGGCTGGCGTTTGGCGATGATGTGGGCGCAGTCATCGTCAATGGCTTTTTCGAGTTCATTCACCCGGCGGTCGGTTTCAACGATGCTTTTGACGCTGGCGATCTCGCCGGTGGTATAGGCATCGATGGCGGCTGAAACCTGAGTCTCGACCAAGCCACCCATTTGTAGGACATGGGTGCGCAAGCGACTGAGATCTTCGTCAAACTGACTGGAGAGATGTGCGTTTTCGTTCATTTTCGTATCCTCGTCAGCCCATACGGCCGGTGATGTAGTCTTCTGTGCGCTTGTCCTGCGGCTTGATGAAGATTTCGTCGGTCTTGCCGAATTCGATCATTTCGCCGAGGAACATATAGGCAGTGTAGTCAGAGACACGGGCTGCCTGCTGCATGTTGTGGGTGACGATAAGGATGGTGACGCGCTTTTTCAACTCATGCACCAACTCTTCGATAGCGCCGGTGGCAATCGGGTCGAGCGCCGAGGTCGGCTCGTCGAACAGGAGCAATTCCGGGTCAGTGGCCAGGGCACGGGCGATACACAAACGCTGTTGCTGGCCGCCGGACAGGTTGGAAGCCAGCTCGCTCAAACGATCTTTCACTTCGTCCCAGATCGCGGCGCCTTTGAGCGCATGTTCAACCTTGTCGTCGAGCACGCGGCGGTTGTTTTCTCCACGCACACGCAGGCCGTAGGCGACGTTTTCGAAAATCGATTTCGGGAACGGGTTCGGCTTCTGGAACACCATGCCGATGCGCATGCGCACTTCAATCGGATCGACATCAGCGCCAAGCAGGTTGGTGTTATCCGGGAAAAAGCGGATTTCGCCTTCGTAACGGTTGCCCGGGTAAAGGTCGTGCATGCGATTGAAGCTGCGCAGGTAGGTCGATTTGCCGCAACCGGAGGGGCCGATCAGCGCCGTGACCTTCTTGTCGTAGATCGGCATGTTGATGTTCTTGAGCGCCTTGGCTTCACCGTAGTAGAAGTTGAGGTTGCGCGCTTCGGCCTTGAGGGCCGGGGTGTCGTGAATCTGCATTTGAGACTCCATATCTGTATTCATTTTTGAGCGTTTTTTCGAGTCGACCGCAACATTTACCATTTGATGTTCTTGCGCATCTTGTAGCGCAGGTAGATGGCGACGGCGTTCATCGACAAGACCATGGCCATCAGCACGAAGCCAGCGGCAGCGGCATTGATTTCAAAAGCGGGATCGGGGCGCGAAGTCCAGTTGAAAATCTGGATCGGCATCACGGTAAAGGGCGCCATCACCCAGTCGAACAGACCGGCCGCCGGTTCGCCGCTGAATGGTGCGGGCGGCAGGAAGGCGATGAAGGTCAGCGCGCCAATGGTGATAATCGGTGCTGTTTCGCCGATGGCACGGGCGAGGCCAATGATCACACCAGTCAGGATGCCGGGCATGGCATAGGGAATGATGTGATAGCGGCAGGTTTGCCAGCGCGTTGCACCAACCGCCATCGAGCCTTCACGGATCATCGCCGGAATGGCGCGAATCGCTTCACGGGTCGAGACGATGATGATCGGCAGGATCAACAGCGCCAGGGTCAGACCGGCGGAGAGAATGCTCTGCCCGAAGCCGAACTGATAAACGAAGATGCCGAGCGCCAGCAGACCATAAACAATCGACGGCACGGCGGCCAGATTGCTGATGTTGATCTCGATGATGTTGGTGATCCAGTTACGCTTGGCGTATTCCTCGAGATAGAGGCCGGCAGCGACACCGAGCGGCACGGCAGCCAGCGCCGTGACAAACATGACGAGCAGCGAACCGACCCAGGCCGAGAGAATGCCAGCCTTGTTGGCGTGGCGCGAAGCAAAGTTGAGGAAGAAATCCACCGTGAAGCGCTCCGACCCCTTGATCACCATGTCGGCGATCAGCGCGACGATGACGACCACGGCCAGCGACAGGCAGAAGACGCCCAACACTTTGAAAATGTTGTCCTTCAGCTTGCCACGCGCAATAACGGTGCGAATTTGTTCTGTGGTTAGCGGTTTCATTAATAATTCTCCCGATATTTGGCGCGCAACCACTGGCCGAGAATGTTGAAGACCAGCGTGATCAACAGCAGGGTGAGACCGGCGGCAAAGATGGTCTGGTAACCGATTGAGCCGTGCGGCAGATCGCCGAGCGCCACTTGCACGATGTAGGAAGTGATGGTTGCCGCTGGCTCCATCGGGTTCCAGGTCAGATTGGGCTGCATGCCGGCGGCGACAGCGAGAATCATCGTTTCGCCAACGGCGCGTGAAATGGCCAGAATGTAGGACGCCGCCAAGCCGGAAAA
>CAXYZX010000174.1:0-5306 GCA_964293845.1 uncultured Dechloromonas sp. | reverse complement strand
ATTTCGCGTGTCACACCGCCAACGCGCGATACGGCGCCAACGCCGCGCACGCTGAGCAGGGATTTGGTGACGGTGTTGTCAACAAACCACGACAATGCTTCGTCATCCATCCGGCTGGAGGCAACGGTATAGGTGAGAATCGGTGCACCAGCCAGGTTGGCTTTGGAGATCACCGGGTCCTTGAGCTCTCCCGGCAGGTCGGCGCGGATACGCGACACCGCATCGCGCACATCGTCTACCGCTTCCTGCGTTGGTTTTTCAAGACGGAACTCGATAGTGACGATGGCAGTGCCGTCCTGCACCTTGGTGTAAATATGCTTGATGCCCTGCAGCGTGGCGACTGAGTTCTCCAGCTTGCGGGCGACTTCGGTTTCCATCTGCGCCGGGGCGGCGCCGGGCAGCGTGGCGGTAATGGTGACAGTAGGCAGGTCGATGTCCGGGAATTGCTGAATCTTCATGCCCTTGAAGGCCATCAGGCCGAGCAGGGAGAGCATGACGAAGAGCAGGACTGCCGGAATCGGGTTGCGGATGGACCACGCAGAAACGTTCATGGCTGCTTTTCGCCGCTGACTACGCGAACTGTATCGCCATCCGCCAGAAAGGCGGCACCGCTGGCGACAACCTGCGCCCCGGCATCGAGGCCGCTGATTTCGATGCGCTCGCCGTTACGGCGTCCGGTGACTATCTTGGCCTGTGTAACTTTGTTCTGCTCAACCCGGAAAACATAGGAGAAACCTTCGCGTTGCAGCACGGCTGACTGGGGCAGGGTGAGTGCCTGCTTGGTGCCAAGACGGAATTCACCACGGGCAAACATGCCGGCACTGACCTGTTGCACGGCATTGGCCGGCAGGTCGACATAGACCAGCGCGTTGCGCGTTTGCGCATCGACGGTCGGCGCTACGGCGCGGATCACACCTTCGATCATCTCGCTGTTCGGTGTCTCCAGTTGTGCCACCTGGCCGGCTTTCAAACGGGCGAGGTCAATGCTGCTGACTTCTGCACGCCATTCCAGGCGGGCGCCGCGGATCAGGCGAAACAGTTCCTGACCCGGTTGGGTCAGCGTACCCACTGTGGCGGCACGGGCCGAGATGATGCCGTCGTCGGGTGCCAGGACGGTGGCTTTCGAGCGTTTCAGTTCCGCTGTCTGCAGTCGGGCCTTGGCCGCATTGAGGCGAGCCAGGGCGGTGTCGGAAGCGGTCTGGGTTTGCGTGTTCTGTTGTGCGCTGTAAAAACCTTTTTCACGCAGTTGTTTGGCGCGTTCGTGATTGGCCTGCGCTTCGGCCAGCGTGGACTGGGCTTCGGCGACGCTGGCGCGAGTTTCAGCCAACTCGCTTTCGACGGTGTCGGCAGCAATACGCGCCAGCACCTGGCCTTTCTTGACCCGGTCGCCGACGTTGGCGTTCACTTCAGTGATCCGGTAATTGCTGATTTCCGGGCTGATAACCGCCTCCTGCCAGGCCGCAATATTGCCACTACTCTTTAAAGTCTGCGGCCAGTCCAGCGTTTCCGGCTTGATCGTCGTCACGGTCAGTGCCGGCTTGACGGCTGCTGCCGGGGCGGCGCCATCCTTGGGGGAATCACCGCAGGCGGCAAGCAGCGTGCTTAAAAATACTGCGCCAAACAATTGGCGGGTGATGTTCTCGGTGCTGGGTTTTATCATTTTTTGTTTGGCTTATTGGTACAAAGGCAGATCGTTGAGCCGGCGCTCGATTTCGTCATTGATTTTCTGATAGCCCGGTGAGCCGGGGGCACCAAAACGACGGCGGAATTCGCGCTCAGGGATCGATTCTGGCAGATCATTCAGCATCGGGACCAGTGCCTGATCGGCAAACTCGCTGGCCAGCAGGCGGTCGATACGGCCGGGCTGAGCCGTGAGTAGTTGGCCAAAGCGTGTGCCGGCGCGGTCAGCGGCCAGGTCGGCGAAAGAGAAGCCGCTGCCGTGACGGGCATCGAGCAATTCCTTATAGACGCCAATCGCGTCGGCAATCGGTTCGCCAGCCCAGGCGGCGAGGGCGGCTGAAACCGCAAAATGCTGGGCGCTGTCACCACGGCCCAGCAAAGTGAGCAACACCGGGCGCAGACGCGGCCAGTTCTGTGCTTCAGGAATGACATGGGCGAGGTTTTTTTCTGAAAGGTAAGCCGCCACCGCGAGGATCGCGGCGCGCCGGTTGGCATATTGATCGTCGCCGCCAATATCGAGCATGGGCTTCAGGACCTCGACCAAAGGCACGCGGCCACCCGGCGCCTTGTGGTCCAGCAATCCGGCAAGGTTTTCGTGGGCACTGCGAATGCGGGCAACGTCCTGCGGGCTGACGGCGATATTGCGTGCCCGGTCAAGTAATGCCGGTTCCCAGACATAGCTGACAATAACGCGCTGACGTGACGGGTCGAACTCAAGCGAACGTAGCGCACGCTTGGCCAACTGCCACTCATGCTCGAATCCGGCAAGGCGGATGGCATTGTGCAGCACGAGTTCGACCAGCCAGGGTGGCAGGGGCAGCGTGCCGATTGATGCCGAGGTAAGGTGTGGCTCACCGGAGGCTTCACGCAGGTTGGCGCGCAGGTTGATGTAGCCATTGAAAATTGGTGGGCGCAGCGTCAGGCGAATTTCAGCTGTCTCTTCAGCCAGCACCAGAGCACCGCGACCGCGCAGGTTGCGGCTGGCCAGGTAATTGATGCCTTCATCAATCAGTGCCGCGGGAATGGCCGCGCGCCGCGCATCGCCGGATTGCAAACGGCGCGGGTCGTTGCTCTTTAATAGCCAGCGCGCAGAAGCGACGGCCATCGGGGAAATAGTTTCGCTGCGCTCGACCAGCGGTTTGCTGTCGAGTGCAGCAATCAACAGTCCCCCGGCTGCCAGCATGACAATCAGCAGCATGCCAGCCAGCGCGGCCAGGAGACGAGTCATGGTCGACGCGCTTAAACGCCCTGTTTCAGGCTGGCTTCAATGAAGCCGTCGAGGTCACCATCAAGCACCCCTTGCGTATTGCCGACTTCGTAATTGGTACGCAAATCCTTGATGCGCGACTGGTCGAGCACGTAGGAACGGATCTGGTGGCCCCAGCCGATGTCGGATTTGGCATCTTCCAGCTTCTGCTGCTCGGCCTGCTGCTTGCGCAACTCGTGCTCGTAGATACGGGCACGCAGCATTTGCCAGGCTTCATCGCGGTTGCGGTGCTGCGAACGGTCGTTCTGGCACTGGACGACGATGCCGGTCGGGACGTGGGTCAGACGCACGGCGGAGTCGGTCTTGTTGATGTGCTGGCCGCCGGCACCGGAGGCGCGGTAGGTGTCGGTGCGGACATCGGACGGATTGATGTTGATTTCAATCGAGTCGTCGACTTCCGGGAAAACGAAGACGCTGGTAAATGAAGTATGGCGGCGCGCGTTGGAGTCAAACGGCGACTTGCGCACCAGACGGTGGATGCCGGTTTCGGTACGTAGCGTGCCGTAAGCGTAGTCGCCGGTGAACTTGATGGTGGCGCCTTTGATGCCGGCGACTTCACCTTCGGATTCTTCCATGACTTCCACGGTAAACCCTTTTTTCTCGCCGAATTTCAAGTACATGCGCAACAGCATGGACGCCCAGTCTTGGGCTTCAGTACCGCCGGCGCCGGCCTGGATTTCCAGGAAGCACGGGCTCGGGTCCATCGGGTTGTTGAACATGCGACGGAATTCAAGAGCGCCGACCTTGGCTTCCAGTTCGGCGTTGTCGGCGGCGACGGAGAGCAGGGTGTCTTCGTCGTTATCTTCCTTGCCCATGTCGAAAAGTTCGCGGCCGTCGTCGAGGCTACGCTGGACTGCTTCGAGTACCAGAACAATGTTTTCCAGCGCTTTTTTCTCACGCCCGAGTTCCTGGGCGCGCTTGGCGTCATCCCAAATCTTCGGGTCTTCCATTTCCTCGCTGAGGAGGGTTAAACGTTCGCGTTTGTGATCGTAGTCAAAGATACCTCCGTAGCTCGGCGGCGCGCTGCGCCAGATCGTCGAGCTTGTTGGAGATGCTGTTAATTTGTTCGGCTTCCATGATCGTGCTTTCGAATGCGGTAAAACTCGCCATTATACCGGCGCTACTCGGTGCCATATCATGCAGCATTTTTTGTAACTATTCGTTACGCCAATCTGCATATTCCGTTGCCAAAGAAGCGTATGATTACATTGTTGCGGTGCAGCAACCGGCGTCCAGGAGGGTCTTTCTGGTTGTCGTCCGTTGCTTGCCTACGGGCAGGCGGCTTGACTCGGCAGGAATAAAAAATGAACAGCATGCTCACCATCGACGGCAATGAAGCCGTCGCCCACGTGGCCTTCCGCGTGTCCGAAGTGATCGCCATTTATCCGATCACTCCCTCGTCCGGTATGGGCGAACTCTCTGATGAATGGGCGGCGCAAGGCAAAGCCAACATATGGGGCAGCGTTCCTCGCGTCGTTGAGCTGCAATCGGAAGGCGGGGCGGCCGGTACAGTCCACGGCGCCTTGCAGGCCGGGGCGCTGGCGACGACCTTTACGGCGTCGCAGGGCTTGCTGCTGATGATTCCCAATATGTACAAGATCGCTGGCGAATTGACGCCGACCGTCTTCCACGTCGCGGCGCGCGCCATTGCGACGCATGCGCTGTCGATTTTCGGCGATCACTCGGATGTGATGTCTACACGCGGCACCGGTTTTGCGCTGCTCTCGTCAAACTCGGTGCAGGAAGCGCACGACATGGCGGCGATTGCGACGGCGGCAACGCTGGTCGGCCGCATCCCGGTGTTGCATTTCTTCGACGGTTTCCGTACCTCGCATGAAGTCGCCAAGATTGTTACGGTCGACGACAAAACACTGCATAAATTATTGCCGCAGGAGGCGATTGGCGCCCTGCGCGGGCGCGGCCTGTCGCCGGAACACCCGGTGCTGCGCGGCACCTCGCAGAATCCTGACGTTTTTTTCCAGGCCCGCGAAGCCCAGAACCCGTTCTTTGATGCCTTCCCCTGCATCGTTCAGGAAGCAATGGATCAGTTCGGCAAGCTGACCGGCCGCCATTACAAACTGTTCGATTACGTCGGTGCGCCGGATGCCGAGCGCGTCATCATCCTGATGGGTTCGGGGGCGGAAACAGCTCAGGAAACCGTTGAGCACATGAACCGTCAAGGCGAAAAAGTCGGCCTGCTCAAGGTCCGCCTGTACCGCCCGTGGTCGCCAGCCGCCTTGCTCGCCGCGCTGCCGAGAACCATTAAAGCGATTGCCGTGCTTGACCGCTGCAAGGAGCCGGGCGCTGAAGGCGAGCCGCTCTACAAGGATGTGCTGGTTGCGCTGGCCGAGAATATGGC
>CAXYZX010000173.1:0-5339 GCA_964293845.1 uncultured Dechloromonas sp. | reverse complement strand
TTTACGCTGGAAGGTGCAGACTGCATACCGCTGGGTACGCAAATGCCGCTACTGGAGATTGCTCGAGCAGCCAGCGCCCACCGCGCAGATATAGTCGCCCTGTCGTTCTCGGTTGCCTTCCCGCAACGGCAGATTCCCGGCCTCCTGCAGCAGTTGCGCCTGGTGTTGCCACCTGAAATCGGACTCTGGGCCGGTGGCGGTGGTGTTGCCCGCGTCGCAAAAATGGATGGTGTTGTGCTGTTGACCGCACTCGACAACGCTTTGCTCGCTCTCAACGACTGGCGGGCAGCGCACCCTTGAATCGGCGATGCACGAGCAGCGGAAAAGCAGCGAGGCAATCACGAAGCGCTCTAAAATAGGCGCTCGTTTTCACCCCCTATACCGCCATGACCTACGCCACCCCCAGTTTTGAATCAAAAATCTGCCCGCCGGAGCAGTTGACCGCAACAGCCGCCAAACTGGCGCGCCCGCTGGTGTTCACCAACGGTTGTTTCGATATTCTGCATCGTGGCCATGTCACCTATCTGGCGCAGGCTGCGGCACTCGGTGTCAGCATGGTGGTGGCGCTCAATAGCGATGCCTCGGTCAAACGTCTGGGTAAGGGAGATGATCGCCCGGTCAATGCGCTGGCTGACCGCTTGGCAGTGATGGCCGCGCTGGAGTGTGTGGCGCTGGTTACCTGGTTTGATGAAGACACACCGCTACAGCGCATCCTCGAATGCCGGCCTGAAATTCTGGTCAAGGGTGGTGACTGGCCGGTGGAGAAAATCGTCGGTTGCAACGAGGTTCTGGGCTGGGGAGGGACGGTGCATTCCATCCCCTTCATTCACCAGAAATCAACCACCGCCCTGCTGGAAAAAATCCGCCGCTTATAGAACGACCTGGGTGCCCAGCTCAACCACACGGTTGCTGGGAATCTGGAAGAAGGCGGTGGCCGAGCCGCCGTTGCGGAACATGGCGACGAAGATTTTTTCGCGCCAGAAAGCCATCTCGGAATTAAGGCGTGGAATCAGCGTTTCGCGACCGATGAAGTACGAGGTATCAAGGGGATTGAACTCGATGCCGGCATCCGCACAAAGCGCCAGTGCCGCTGGAATGTTCGGCTCATCCTTGAAACCATACTGGATGATCACGCTCCAGAAATTCTCGCGCAAGGGCTTTACTTCAACCCGGTCAATGTCCGGCACATAGGGCACATCGAAGAACTTCACCGAGACCAGGACTACTCGTTCGTGCAGCACCTTGTTGTGCATCAGATTGTGCAGCATGGCATGCGGCACGCCACTCGGGTCGGCATTGAGGAAGATAGCCGTCCCGGCGACACGAGTCGGCATCGACATGGCCAGCGACTCAAGAAATAACGACAGCTCCAGCCGTTCGCCTTTGAGACGCTCGGCGAGCAACTGGCGGCCGCGCTTCCAGGTCGTCATCAAGACAAAAACGCCCATCCCGGCGACCAGGGGGAACCAGCCGCCATCGGGAATTTTCAGGATATTGGCGGCAAGGAAAATCAGTTCAACGGAGAGGAAGCAAGTGAACAAGGCAATAGCCCGCCCCCAGCCCCATTTCCAGGTGCGCGCCACGACGACGGTGGCCAGAATGGAGGTAATCACCATGTCGCCGGTCACCGCAATGCCGTAGGCAGCGGCCAGGTTGTTGGAGGACTTGAAGCCGAGGACAAGGATCATCACGGCGACCATCAGGCCCCAGTTAACCGCTGGCAGGTAGATTTGCCCGGCCTCCTTGTCTGACGTGTGCTGGACCTCCATGCGTGGCACAAAACCAAGTTGCATGGCCTGCCGGGTTACCGAAAAGGCACC
The DNA here is from genome assembly GCA_964293845.1 of uncultured Dechloromonas sp. Classification (GTDB taxonomy): domain Bacteria; phylum Pseudomonadota; class Gammaproteobacteria; order Burkholderiales; family Rhodocyclaceae; genus Azonexus. Next base: position 3,519 of record CAXYZX010000173.1, on the reverse strand, counting down.
GGAAATGACCGCCTGCGAAGCGATCACCGTGGCGATGGTGGCCAGTCCGACCAACGGATAAAGTGCCCATTCGGGAGCCGAAAGGAAAAACGGATTTTTGGCTGCTTCCGGCTCGGCCAGAATCAGCGCCCCCTGACCAAAATAGTTGAGCACCAGCGCTGGTAGCACAAAAAAGAACCAGGCACGCGAAATCGGCTTGCGCCCAAAATGCCCCATGTCGGCATACAAAGCCTCGGCACCGGTCACCGCCAGCACCACATTACCCATCGCCATCAGCGATGTCGCCTTGTTGGCAAGCAGGAATTCGATACCGTAAAGCGGATTCATTGCTGCCAGAATGGCCGGATGTTCAACGATGTTATGCAAACCGAGCCAGGCCAGCACGCTGAACCAGAGCAGCATGACCGGCCCGAAGGCGGTGCCAACAACCGCAGTCCCCTGACGCTGTACGTAAAACAGACCGAACAGCACGAGCAACGTGAGCGGAATAACAAACGGCTTGAGTGCCGGCGTCGCAATCTCCAGCCCCTCAACCGCCGAGAGCACGGAAATTGCCGGCGTCACCATCCCGTCGCCATAGAACATGGCCGCACCGAGGATGCCGACGATCATGATCAACTTCATTTGCAGCGGCTTGTTCTGCGCATCGTGCAGGGCCAGCGCGATGAGCGCCATGATGCCGCCCTCGCCCCGGTTGTCGGCACGCATGATGAACATGACGTACTTGATCGAGACCACAATGATCAGCGCCCAGAAGAACAGCGACAGGCTGCCAAAAATATTGGCCTCATTCACCGCAATCGGGTGATTGCCGGCAAAAACCTCTTTCACTGCATAGAGCGGGCTGGTGCCGATGTCACCGTAAACGACACCAAGCGCCGCCAGGGCCATCACGGCCAGGCGCTTGCCGGTCAATTCGGCAGAGCCGTGCGTACCACTCATAAGCTGACTTTAACCGGCGCCGAGCGCTGATTTGAGAGAATGAACTTCCTCTTCCGACTCTTCGATAATTTCTGCCAGTGTCTCGGCATCAAAAATGGATTCGAGCATCGACGTATCAACCCCGGCATCGAACTCCGGATCGCGCCAACTGGCCGCACGATTGGCGATCTTGTTGGCAACGTAGAGCACATCCGGCAAGGTCTTGATTTCCTTGATCTCGCGATCGTTCTCGTGCTCCTGAACCGCAACCAGTACCGACTCGGGCAAACCAAGCGCCGAAAGCAAGGCATGACCGATATTGTCGTGCCAGCCAACCAGCAGGTCGTAGAGCGCCGGCTTGTCGCTGGTCAGTTCGGGGAACCCGGCAGCACGCGACATCAGGTAGAAAACACCGATATCGTGCACCAAACCGGCAAACATCGCTTCATCGCCATTGATTTTGGCCAGCTTGCGCGCCAGAACACGACAAAGCGCCGCGACATGCGCGGTGTGTTCCCACAAACGCTCGGAAATACCGCTAAACGGCTGCATTTGCTTGGATTTCAGCAACTGCTCCATAGCCACCGCGAAGGAAACCGTACGCACTGCCTCCATGCCAACCCGCACGATGGCACTCTTGACATCAGCCACCTCACGCCCTGATGGATTGAGTGCCACCGAATTCGCCATGCGAATGATCTTGGCACTCATCAACGGCTCGGCACCAACCAGCTTGGCCAGCTTCTCAACGCTGAGATTCTCGTCCTTCAGAGCCGTACGCACCTGGAAGGTGATATCGAGAAAAGTCGGGAAAGAAATCTGATCGCCGGACAAATCCTTGGCGATATCTTCCAGAACTTTGAAAATAAGTGGGTTGCTCATGATATTCAGGCTTTAGGTACTGGCTTAAAAAGGGATGTCGTCACCCAGATCATCAAACGAAGGTTTCGGCTTGTTTTTAGCCGGTGCCGGGGCGTAATCGGTCGGCTCATTGTCGTAGCCGCCACCGCCGGAAGAGGCCGGGGCGCCCATACCCTGACGGGAGCCGAGCATTTTCATTTCGTCACCCTTGATTTCGGTGGTGTAACGCTCCTGGCCATCCTTATCAGTCCATTTACGCGTGCGCAGGCTGCCTTCGATATAAACCTGTGAGCCTTTTTTCAGATACTGACCGCAGATCTCAGCGATTTTCCCGAAGAAAGAAATGCGCACCCATTCGGTTTGCTCCTTCTTCTCGCCAGTCGCCTTGTCTTTCCAGTTTTCGGTACAGGCGATACTGAAATTGCAGATGGCATCCCCACTCGCGGTGTAACGCATTTCCGGGTCTTTGCCCAAATTGCCGATACCGATCCATTTATTAACTGATGCCATAGCCAGAGTCTCCCTAAGCAGATTGAGTCGCAACCGGCGTCACACGCCGTTGCGGAAAATTCATTGAGTTTGCCACGACCAGCCAGACCAGCATGAGGCCGGTGCAGGCGGCAAAAACCGCATTATCGCCGAAATTTTGGGCGATATAACCGCCAACTGTGCCGCCGATGAACAGGCCGAGTGCCTGCGTGGTGTTATAAACGCCGAGCGCAGCACCCTTGGCCGCCGGATGCGCAGTGCGCGAAACCAGCGAAGGCAACGTCGCTTCCAGCACATTGAATGCGATGAAGAAAAGCAGCAACCAGAAGCCCAGCATCCATAAACCTTCGTGGAATAGCAGCAGGCCGGACTGAACAACAACCAGCAAACCAATCGCCGCCAGAAAAATCGGCCGCATCTTGTCCTTGCGCTCGGCGGCGATGATCGCCGGCACCATGACCGCGAACGAAACCAGCACCGCCGGCAGATAAACCTTCCAGTGCGCAGCCGCTTCCAGCCCGCCATGATCGACCAGCGCATGCGGCAAGACGACGAACATGGCCATCTGGACCATGTGCAACAGAAAAATACCCACGTTAAGGCGCATCAGATCGGGATCAAGTACCACCTGACGCAAGGGCAACTTGGCATGACCATGCGGCGGCGGGGCCGGCGGCACCGCCTTGATCAACAACACAATGGCCGCCAGCGCCAGAACGCCGGTCATTGAAAACAAGCCACCCATGCCGATCAAACCATAAAGTAGCGGTGCGCCAACCAATGAGAGCGCGAAAACCAGGCCAATCGAGGAACCGATCATCGCCATCACCTTGGTGCGATGCTCCTCAGGCGTCAGGTCCGCCGCCAGCGCCGTAACCGCCGCAGAAATGGCGCCGGCCCCCTGCAGGACGCGACCAACGATGATCCAGTTCATGCTCGGCGCCCAGGCAGCGACAAAGCTGCCGATGGCAAAAATAACCAGACCAATAACGATGACCAGCTTGCGTCCGTAAATATCTGAGGCAATGCCGTAGGGGATCTGGAACAGCGCCTGGGTCAACCCGTAAGCACCTAGCGCAAAGCCAACCAACGCCAGATTATCGCCACCAGGCAGAGTTTTGGCATAGACCGAAAACACCGGCAGGATCAGGAACAAGCCGAGCATGCGCAGGGCGAAGATGGCAGCCAGCGAAGCGCCGGCGCGGCGTTCTTCGGGGCTCATGCGGTCAGAAGGGGCAGACATGATGG
>CAXYZX010000172.1:0-5362 GCA_964293845.1 uncultured Dechloromonas sp. | reverse complement strand
ACACTGCCCGCGCAGTGCTGCCGGTCGTCGTCCGTGTAGTCGTCGTAGTAGGCGTCGTTACAGACACGCCGTCGCGGTTCAGGTAAGCAGAAGCAGCACCGATTACCCCAAACCCCGCCGGCGCAAACCGGCGGGGTTTTGTTTTGAAGCCCGCCGCTTGCGCCACCAACCGAAAGGAAAGCTTCATGACAGAAACTCTCACTGGCGCCCAGATCACCGTGCGCCTGCTTGAACGCCAGGGCATACGCACCGTTGCCGGCATTCCTGGCGGCGCCATCCTGCCGATTTACGACGCACTCGGCCAGTCGAGCGCCATCCATCACGTGCTGGCCCGCCACGAACAGGGCGCCGGCTTCATGGCTCAGGGCATGGCGCGGGTCAGTGGCCTGCCCGCCGTCTGCCTCGCCTCCTCCGGTCCCGGCGCGACCAATCTGCTGACCGCCATCGCCGATGCCAAGCTCGACTCAATTCCGCTGGTTGCGATCACCGGCCAGGTGCCACGCGCGATGATCGGCACCGATGCCTTTCAGGAAGTCGACACTTACGGCCTGAGTATCCCGATCACCAAGCACAATTTTCTGGTGACCTCGGCGGAAGAGTTGCTGGAAGTGATCCCGCGCGCCTTCCAGATTGCCGCCTCCGGCCGCCCCGGCCCGGTGCTGATCGACATCCCCAAAGATGTACAGACCCAGGCTATCGAGATCAGCGAATGGCCGGCACCCGGCACCGCCCAGCCCTTTGCTGCCGCTGATGGCGAAGCAATTGCAACAGCGGCGGCGATGATCAATGCCGCCCAGCGCCCCATCCTTTACCTCGGTGGCGGTGTCGTGCATTCCGGCGCGGCAGCTGTCGCCATTGCGCTGGCCGAAAAGGCCAATTTACCAACCGTGATGACACTGATGGCGCTCGGCACCATGCCGGTTGACCACCCGCTGGCGCTCGGCATGCTGGGCATGCACGCGGCGCGCTACACCAATCTGGCGCTCGATGAATGCGACCTGCTGATTGCTGTCGGCTCCCGCTTTGACGACCGCGCTACCGGCAAGGTCGCTGCCTTCTGCCATCAGGCAAAAATCATCCACATCGACATTGATCCGGCCGAGCTCGACAAGATCAAGACCGCGCATATCGGCATCACCGCCGATGTGGGCGAAGCGCTGGCCCAACTGCTGCCGGCCATTGAAAAAAATGAGCGAAAAATCTGGGTTGACCGCAACAATCTGCTAAAGATGCAGTTCCCCCTCCATATGCCGGATGTTGCCAATCCCCGCTCACATTTCGGGCTGATTCAAAGCGTTGCCGCCTGTCTCGACAACGATGCCATCATCGCCACCGATGTTGGCCAGCACCAGATGTGGGTTGCCCAGGCCTACCCGCTGCGCCGCCCGCGCCAGTGGCTGACCTCTGGCGGGCTGGGCACCATGGGCTTTGGCGTGCCGGCCGCCATCGGCGCCGCGCTGGCCGAACCACAACGCACCGTGGTCTGCTTTACCGGCGATGGCTCGATCATGATGAATATCCAGGAGCTGGTCACTGCCGCCGAGGAAAACGTGAACCTCAAGATCGTGCTGATGGATAACGCCTCGCTCGGCCTGGTGCACCAGCAGCAGACGCTGTTCTACGGCGAACGGCTGTTTGCCTCGAAATTCAAGGCCTCGCCCGATTTCATCAAGATCGCCCAGGGCTTTGGCATTGCTGCGGTCGACCTCGATCTGGCCGCCAATCCTTGCGCCGCGCTGATGGAAGCGATTTCGCGCCGCGGCCCGTGCTTGATTCACGCCAGTATCGACGTCGAGCAGAAGGTCTACCCGATGGTGCCGCCGGGTGCCGCCAATCACGAAATGATAGGAAACTGAGATGAACGCCCTGACCCGTAACGAACAACAAGCCATTGCGCGCGCCGTGCTGGAAATTGATGTCAACAACCATCCCGGCGTGATGTCGCACGTCATCGGCCTTTTTTCACGGCGCACCTACAACGTCGAGGGCATCCTCTGCCTGCCGGTCGGCGATGGCCGGCAAAGCCGCATCTGGCTGCTGGTCAATGAAGACCTGCGCCTGCCGCAGATGATCAAGCAGGCGGAAAAGCTGGAGGATGTGATCGCCATTCGCCGGCACAATGCTGATCATGCGGTGTTTAGTGAGTTGGAGTTGTTTTTTCAGCCTTGAGCGCTAATGGCACCCCCCAGCCCCCCTTGTCCCCCAAGGGGACTTCCTGCGGGGCGTCAGGAGGGAGCACTCTGCCACCTGACCAACCCTCCTCCCCTGACAAGGGGGCGAAGCTGGGGTTTCGTGAAGCAACGCTTCACGCCAGCATCGCCGGCTGGCTATGCAAAGCCAGCCGTGGGGGCCGGGAGGGGTTGCCTTTGAAATTCCTTACCGCCGACGCGCCTTCCAGCTCACCGCACAGGTCTTCCGCATGTATTCCAGCGCGCGCTCCATGTGCGAGTCCGGGAAATTCGGGTCGCTGTCGGCCAGATCAACCTCAGCTTCCGGCTTGAGATCTTCCAGCCATTGCCGCTTCAAATCTTCGCGAGTTTCCTGCGGCGCATGGGCTTCGATATAGTCGAGCACCGCCCGCGAATTGAAGCCGGCGCTACGAAAGACGCGAATGATTTCCTGGCCTTCACGCAGCAATAGCTTGGATTTGGCCGGAAAACCGGTAGCAACCAGCAAAAATAGCGTCGACACCACCGCCGGATCATCGCCCTCGCCGCGCGTCACGCGGTGCCATTCATGGGCGACCAGACGCTCGTATTCCCGCACATCTTCATCGACATTCTCGATGAAGAAAAATGGCCGGCTGGTTTCGCCGTAGAGCAGGCTGTCCGCCGTTCTACCCGCCTTGCGGATATCCGGCAGATCGTCAGTGACAAAACGTTGCATTTCAAGCTGCGCCATCGCCTGAAACTCTGGCGGCGCACTGCTCATCACCAATTTCAGACGAGCTTCATCGAGCTTGGCGCCCTTCTTGCGGGCCGCCTCGATCAATCGCACAAATCCCGAACGAGTCGGTATCTGCAAGGCGGCAGCATCAACAAAAATCACCAGCATGGCGCTACGCAGTAGCGTTGTCGTATCCGGGTAGGTGTCGATCTGATCGTTGGGTACCCCCAGCTTTTTGGCCAGCCAGAGTGCGAAAGCAATCTCCTGCTGGCATTCCAGACGTTCGGCGTAGGCCACGCGATAATCAGCCAGGGTCATGGCTGAGGCCAGCGAATGATCATTCAGAAAATTGCGCTGATCTTCGGCTGAAACGCTATGGGCGCCGATGATCTTGGAGTCCGGCATGGCGTGCAGGCGCTTGATCATGTCCGAGCCGCCCTTGGAATGCGAGAGCAAGGACTTGTCGCGCAGGGAAAACGCCGCGCGCTGCAGATCACCGCCGGAAATCTCTTCCAGATAAAGGCTGATCAGATTGACGATGCGCTGGCGGGCGATTTCCAGATCAATACGCAAATGCGCCGTACCGAAGTAATTGGCGATCTGAACGATGCCTTTGGGCGCATCGGCCAGTTGGGCTTTGAGCGCTTCCGGCGCAATCAGCGCGTGCGCTATGGCATAGCGCAGCACCCGCTCGAAATACGGGCAGTTATCCAGTGTTGCCAGTGCGTTTGCCATCACTGCGCCTTTAAATTGCTGATTCTTCAGCGTCGCTGCCGCTCGTTTGACCCGCTGCCGCCGGTGCCATTTCAGCCGCCAATGAGGCATCGATCAACTTCTGCAAACGGTCACGCAGCATCAGCAAAACCTGCTCGAACTCATCCGGCAACTGATAGCGCAGCACCCAGGCGGTCTCCATCCAGTCGCCATCGGCGATTTCGGCACGCGCCAGACGCGGCTTGCTGCTGGCGATGGCATCGTCAAAACCAAGCACTTCGTCCAGTTCTTCCAGGCGCTCGGCGAGTAGCGTGATCGATTTGACGTTTTCATAGGCTTCGTGATCAAACTCGTAGCTGAACGAACCTTCGCTGGCGAAATGAATGAACTCCTCGAAGCGATCCTGAAAATAATCGGCCAGCGTGCCGTAACCGCCTTCCAGCTCGGCGATGGCGTCGAGATATTCACTGACCGTCTGCGATTCACGATGAATGACCGCGTTCATCATCGCCCGCAGCTTTTCACCGGTGCGATCGCCGTATTTCTTTTCCAGCACGATGGCGCGGGCAAACTGCTCCGGCGTCACCACCATGTTGACGATCGACTCCTTGGACGAATCGAACTCGCGCATCACCGCCAGCAAGTCTTTTGGCGGCATTTCGTCAAGTACGGCGACCAGTGCGTGATCGCCTTCATCTTCGGCAATGGCGACCAGCGCGCGCTCGGCGCCTTCAATGTCACCAGCCAGAATCAACTGCATGGATTGCACAACAACGGGGTGCTTCATTTCATTTCCTCTGTCAATTTCCCGGTTTTAGCCTTCAAGCGGATCAAAACCCTGTTCGGTCATCCAGTCGGCGCCCTGTTCACGCAGATCGCCGTCCTCGTCATCATCGTTACGACCATCATTGTCAGATTCCTGCGCCGGTGGCGGTGCGTCGGCGACATCATGGGTCCGCAGGTATTCAAGCGCTGCGGTGGTCACTAGAAACTCTTCGCCGCCCTCTTCGGTCAGCGTCAAATCCACCAGATGCTCAGCCCAGTCGGCCAGCATCAGGTGCTTTTCGAGCTTGCCCCATGACAGGAAATCAGCCTTGCCCGGCTCGCTGAGCGCCAGGCGCTGCATGATCTCGGGCGATTTGAAGCCGAAAGCGCCGTAAAAGGCGACGGCAACCATTTCCGGGCTGAAAGAGATCATCGGCAGGATCGACTGGATTTCGCGCCGTTTGACATCGAGGCGCTGCTTGAGAACGGATTTGCCCTCGGAATCGGAGACCAGATCATCGATTTCGGCAGAGTAATTGGCGCCGAGCTCGGCAAAATAGCGGGATTTTTTCATTTCGTGACTTCCTGAATGTATGTTTCCCAAATCTGTTGGGCAACCGGCAGCGGATCTTCGATCAGGCTGCGATGTCGGAAATCGTCGTAGGCTTTGCGCCGCTCAGCGTCGGACAACACCTCATAAGCTTCCTGAGCCTCGCGAAAGCGAGCCGGCGCCTCCAGCGAAGCGTTTTTGTCCGGGTGAAACTGCGCGGCTTTCTTCCGATAAGCCGTCTTGATCAGGTCTGGCGTCGCATTGGGCGAGATGCCAAGGGTTGCGTAGTGATCCTGCATTAAATTCCTTGTAACGTAACTGGCAATCTTTTACCGCTCAGTGCCTTGGGCCAGCATTGTACAGGCTATCATTCTCCACCATGCAAAGACCGCCTATCCGAGTCCTTTCCGTCATCCCGCCGATGACGCAACTCAACACCCCTTACCC
>CAXYZX010000171.1:0-5410 GCA_964293845.1 uncultured Dechloromonas sp. | reverse complement strand
TGGAAGCAAAAAACCCCGACCATGATGGCCGGGGCTTGTGTTGATGACGCTGGCAAAGCTTTACAACATGCCCATCGTCCGTGGCAGCCAGAGCGAGAGATCCGGCCAGTAGGTGACGACGACCAGGAAGCCGAGCATGGAGAGCAACCAAGGCCAGACAGCAATGGTCAACTCGGTAATGCCCATTTTGGTGATCCCCGACGCAACATAGAGATTCAAGCCAACCGGCGGGTGACACATGCCAACTTCCATATTGACCACCATCAGGATACCGAAGTGCACCGGATGGATACCGAGTGCAATCGCCACCGGGAAGAGAATTGGCGCGAAGATCAGGACAATGGAGGACGGCTCCATGAAGTTACCGGCGAGCAGCAAAATCACGTTGACCGCGAGCAGGAAGGTGATGATGCCCAGCCCGTTGCCCAGCATCCAGTCAGCCAGCGCTTGCGGGATGTTCTCGTTGGTCATGATGAAGGAGAACAGCACCGCGTTGGTGATGATGTAGAGCAGCATCGCCGACATGTTGGCCGAGTTGAGCAAGACCTTGGGTACGTCCTTCATGCCGAGATCTTTGTAGATGAAAACGGCACAGATAAAGGCGTAGACCGCAGACATTGCAGCCGCTTCAGTCGGCGTAAAGATGCCAGAGTAGATACCGCCCATCACCACAACGATCAGCAGCAGACCCCAGACCGAAGCGCGGAAGGATTTCCAGCGCTCACCCCAGGTGGCTTTTGGCTGACGCGGGTAGTTAAACTTCTTGGCGCGATACCAGGTAACACCGCCCAGCACGCAAGCCAGTGCAATGCCGGGAACCACACCGGCCATGAACAGCGCGCCAACCGAGGTATTGGTGGCAACCGAGTACATGACCATGACGATGGAGGGCGGAATAAGGATACCGAGCGCGCCGGAGGTGGCGATAACGCCCGCCCCGAACTTGTTCGGAAAGCCTGCCTTGACCATTGCCGGCAGCAAGATGGAGCCAATGGCAACAACTGTTGCCGGGCTCGAACCTGAGACGGCAGCGAACAGCGCACAGGCCAGCACACCGGCCAAACCAAGACCGCCATACCAGTGGCCAACCATGCTGGCGGCAAAGTTGATCATTCTTTTGGCCACCCCACCATGCGTAAGGAAGTTACCGGCGAGAATAAAGAACGGAATCGCCATGATTTCGAACTTCTCGATACCGGTGAATAGCTTGAGCGCTACCGATTCGAGCGGTACTTGAGTCATGGTGAAGAGGAAGGTAAGCACCGTCAGGCCGAGCGAAATCGAGATCGGCATGCCGGTGAGCATGAGAACAGCCAGCAGGCTGAAAATCACCAGTGCGTTCATTGCTGATCTCCCTTCTGGTTACGACGATCATCGCCTTTACGGCGTTCTTCGCCGGCACGGGCATCAACTTCAGGCGTACGACGCTCTGCGCTACGACGCTCACCAACCATGGTATGTTTCATGTCGCGCATATGCAGGTTATCGTCCATACCGTAGGGGTCGAAATCGACCGGCGGAACTTCTTCTTCCAGACCATCGACATGGCCATGATCATGGTGCGGCAGTTCGCCGGTTTTCGTGAAGGTCCACGCAACCTGAAGGAAGCGGAAGCTCATCAGTGAAGAACCCAGCGGAATTGCGCTGTATACGATCCATGTTGGCCACTCGAGGTCAGGCGTTACCGGCCCTTCGTAGTTATCACCGGTGCTGATACCAAAAAACTGGAAAATGGCGTAGTGCGCGCCGTTCTCCCAGACAAAGTGGGCACCCAGTGTGGCCACGATGCCGGTAAAAGTAGCACCAGACAGCAGACCAAAAATAATTGCCTTGCGCCGTTTGCTGTCACCGAGACGGTTGATCAGAACGTCAACGCCAACGTGAATACCGGTTCGTACGCCATAGGCTGCGCCAAACTTGGCCATCCAGACAAACATGATGATGCAGAGCTCTTGGGCCCAGCTGAAATTAAGCGTCAGCAGCCAGTCCTGCAGGACCGGAATATTAACCCCGGCCATGTAGCGGTGCGCGACAGAGGCGAAGATTACCAGCGTGGCGGCTCCCATCAGGAAAGTCACCAGCAGCTCTTCCAAGTGATTGAGCGCCTTGTTGATCATACGAGTTCCCTCGGTGTGGGTCGGGGGCCAAGGCCCCCGATATTTGTTATTGATTACGCGAATTACAGATTGCTGGGATCGAAACCGGTTTCCTTGTAAACACTCTGGATGATTTCCTTGCCGATCCGGCCTTCCATCTTCTGATGGACCGGGGCCAGGGCCTTCTTGAAGGCCAGACGTTCTTCCTTGGTCAGCACGTACACCGTGGTCTTGCCGCTCTTCTTGACGGACTCAAGATCCTTGTCGTTCTGTTCCTTGGCCATCTTGTTGGCGTAGGCGGTGGAATCCTTCATGGCGGTTTCCAACTGACCACGCACATCGGCCGGCAGGGCATCCCAGAACTTCTTGTTCACGATGACGGCATAACCCAGGTAACCGTGATCAGTAATGGTCAGGTGTTTCTGGACTTCATGCATTTTTTGCGTGTAGAGGTTGGAAATCGGGTTCTCCGTACCGTCGACCACACCCGTCTGCAACGCCTGATAGACCTCTGAAAAGGCCATCACCTGCGGCATGCCACCAAGGGCACGAATTTCTTCTTCGAGCACCTTGGACGACTGGATACGTAGCTTCTTGCCCTTCAGATCAGCCGGCGTTTTGATCGGCGTATTCAGGGAGAAAGACTTGAAGCCGTTGTCCCAGTAAGCCAGACCACGAATACCCTTGGGTTCCAACTTGGTCAGCAGTTGCTGACCAACCGGACCCTGAGTGACTTTGTGCAGTTCGTTGTAATCATCAAAGATGTATGGGAGATCGAAAACCTCAAATTCCTTGACGCCGAGCGGACCAAACTTGGCGAGTGATGGGGCCAGCATCTGAACAGCGCCCAATTGCAGCGCTTCCATTTCTTCTTTGTCCTTGTAGAGCGTCGAGTTGGCGTAAACCTCGACCTTGACCTTGCCTTTGGTCAGCTCATCCGCCTTCTTGGCAAAATACTCGGCAGCCAATCCCTTGGGCGTGTCCTTGGCGACGACATGGCTGAACTTGATAACGATAGGCTGCTGCGCGTAGACCGCAATAGAAAGGGCACCGGCAAACAGGCCCACTAGAAGCTTGGAAACTTTCATTTTTTCTCCTCCAGAAGTTGGGTAGCGAACAACAGATTTCGCATGGATTAAAGTATTACGAAAGATGTAACTTATTTGTATTGTGGTTTTCCACAATTATTCAAATAACGCGCCCAAAATGCAAAAAACCGCCAGGGTTGCTGGCGGCTTTTTCGGGTACGGCTACCGATCAGTGGTGTTCTACAATCGGTCGCGGACTATGCGGAATTTCGATTTCTGGCGCATCGTCCAGTACCAACTCTGGGAAATCGGCCTCGTCCTGGGTTTCATCATTGAGGACCGCCTGCAAACGATCTGTATCCAGCGCCTTGACCCATTTGGCAACTACCAATGTTGCTACGCTGTTACCGATGAAGTTGGTCAATGCACGGGCTTCCGACATGAAGCGGTCAATACCGAGAATCAGGGCCAGACCAGCCACCGGGACCGAACCAACGGCCGAGAGCGTGGCCGCCAGCACGATAAAACCACTACCGGTTACCCCTGCAGCCCCTTTTGAGGTCAGCAGTAGAACAGCAAGCAAGGTGATTTGCTGCGTCAGATCCATCGGTGTATTGGTTGCCTGGGCAATAAATACCGCCGCCATGGTCAAGTAGATTGCCGTGCCATCAAGGTTGAAGGAATACCCCGTCGGCACTACCAGGCCAACCACAGATTTCTCGGCACCGGCGTTTTCCATCTTGGCCATCAAACGCGGCAGCGCTGACTCGGAGGAGGAAGTACCCAGCACTAGGAACAATTCCTCCTTAATGTAGCGGATCAACTTAAAGATGGAAAAGCCATGTAGTGCCGCAATACTGCCAAGTACTCCAACAATGAAGATCACACAGGTTGTGTAGAAGGCCCCCATCAGACTGATCAGTTGCGTCAGACTACCCAGCCCGTGCTTGCCGATGGTGTAAGCCATGGCACCGAAAGCACCAATTGGAGCAACCTTCATGATCACGCCAACGATGCCGAACAGCACATGCGATAGCTTTTCAATCAGCTCGAAGACCGGTTTGCCACGTTCGCCAAAGGCATGCATGGCGTAACCAAACAGGATCGAGAAAAACAGCACCTGTAGCATGTCACCCTTGGCAAAGGCATCGACGACGCTGGTCGGAATGATGTTCATCAGGAAATCAGCCGTTGATTGCATCTTGCCCGGCTCAGCGTACTTGGCGATGCTCTTGGCATCCAGCGTTGAGACATCGACATTCATGCCAACGCCCGGTTGCCAGAGATTAACCACCACCAGTCCGATAACTAACGCTATGGTGCTGACAATTTCAAAATAAAGCACGGCGAGACCGCCGGTTTTGCCGACCTTCTTCATGTCTTCCATGCCGGCGATACCGACAACGATGGTGCAGAAGATGATCGGGGCGATGATCATTTTGATCAGACGAATGAAACCATCGCCAAACGGCTTCATCGCCGCCCCTGTCTCCGGGTAGAAATGACCGAGCGCCACACCAATCACAATGGCGATAATCACCTGAAAATAAAGACTTTTATATACCGCTTTTTTAGCCATGGAATCGAGCTCCTTTGATGGCAACCTGTGGAATATTCGTAAAACTGGTTGCAGTATCGTGAATACCTCTAGGTTCCGCCATTGTGGCTTTCCGAATTGTGGTTTTCCACAATTGCCAAAAACCCACACACTGAGCTGAGATAACATCTGAATATGCACTCCACTCCGCTTCCTGTTTCCACCCGGAACTTACGCTGGCTACTTGCCCTGCCCAAGCTGGGCATCGTCTTGCTACTGGCCGCCGTCATTGCACTGCTCTGGCTTGTACACCAGAACGAACTGGAAGAAGAGCGAGCCGGCTTGATCAAGGATGTTCTGTGGCTGGAGCAAAACCTGCGTTTTCAGATCAATGGAAACGAGGAACGCCTGCAACAACTTGCTGCCGATCTTGGCTCCGGTACGGACCAGAAAAAAAACTTCCGCCTGCGTGCCGGGCATATCCTCAAAAACAACCCGGAAATCTCCAATATTCTCTGGTTTGATGCTAACCGCACAGTCATCGATTCATTACCTGCCGGCCACTCACCCGACAGGGAAATAGAAGCTTTCGGACCACCGGTAACCCAGAAGGCATTCGAACTGGCCCAGCGTCTCGGAAAAAGAATTTACAGCGAACCCTTTCTTTTAAGCGGCAACGTCGCCCATTTTGAAATTGCCATCCCGATTTATGCCGAACGCAAATTCGTTGGCGCGCTGATCGCCATTTA
>CAXYZX010000170.1:0-5440 GCA_964293845.1 uncultured Dechloromonas sp. | reverse complement strand
GTCGAAGAGCCGGAAATTCTGCTCGCCTTGCGCGGCCCCGGTCTGAGTTCGCCTCCTACAGCGCAAGATCTGGAAAACTGGTTGCAGTCCGCCGACTGGCAAGGCAAGCCGAGTCGCATTGACCCCGCACCCGGCTACCGCTGGCCGGCTATCGATCAGGTCGCTGCCGCCAGCCGCGAGGCGCTCTGCGTTCCAGAAATCATCGACTTCGCACTCTTGCCGCCGCTCGTGCCGCATCCGACCACTGCCGGCGCCGCCCAAATCATCCGCCAGCGCCGTAGTGGCCAGCGTTTCGATCCACACTATGCCCTGTTGAAGCCAGCCTTTTACCGCATGCTCGACGCCGTGCTACCCCGGCCGCAACTCCCGTGGCTGGCGCAGAACACACCGCCACGCATCCACCTGCTGCTCTTTGTGCTGCGCGTTGATGGCCTGCCCACTGGCCTTTACCTGCTGCCGCGCACACCGGCAGCCTTTAGCGAATTGCCTGCGGCGCTGGCGCCCGCTGACGAGCGCTTTGCCGCCCGCCGTCCTGTCAGCGAATTTGACCCTGATTGCCCGCCGCATCTTGGCCTGATTCAGCTTGCCGAAATGGGGCTGCAGGAAATGCAGCGCCTGGCCCGCACGCTGTCTTGCCATCAGGATATCGCCTCGACCAGCGCCTTCTCGCTCGGCATGCTCGGCGAATTTGAAATCAGTACGGTCAACGGCCCAAATTACCGAAATTTATTGCGTGAAGCCGGCTTGGTCGGCCAGGTGCTTTATCTCGAAGCGGAAGCCGCCGAGGTACGTGGCACCGGCATCGGCTGTTTCTTCGACGATCCGGTGCATCAATTGATCGGCCTGAGCGGCACGCGTTACCAGAGCGTTTATCACTTCACCGTCGGCACGCCGATCAACGATGAACGTATCGAAACCGGCCCGCCATATCCCCAACGACAACAGGAAAAACCATGAGTGCCCCCATGAGCCCAATACTCGCTGCTTTTCTCGCCGAACACGGCTTTCAGTCCAACAATATCAACGCGCCGCAGGCCGATGGCCGTTTCACGCCGTTGATGCGCGCCGCCAAGCTCGGCCAACTCGCTATTGTTGATGAACTGCTCGCTCTTGGCGTCGACCTCAATGCCCTTAATGCTGACGGCTGCAATGCGCTGTGGCTGGCTTGCTACAACGGCAGCCACGAGCTGATCGAGCGCCTGATCGCCGCCGGCGTCAATATCGACCAGCAGAACGGCAATGGCGCCAGTTGCCTGATGTACGTTTCATCAAACAGCAAGCCGGACTTGGTCAAACTATTGCTGGAAAAGGGCGCCAACCCGAATTTGCGGAATTTCGACGACTCCAGCGCGCTGGATCTGGCGGCTTCACTGGCTTGCCTGAAGCTACTGAAGCAGGCTGCCTGAAAAGCGTCGAGCCCGGATCATTTCGGCTGTGATAACCACTTGAGCAGTATTTCATAAAGCCGCTCCGGGTCGATCGGTTTGCCGATATGGTCGTTCATGCCAGCGGCCAGGCAATCTCTTCGATCTTCCTCAAAGGCGTTGGCGGTCATTGCCAGAATGGGGGTCCGTTGCCGCTCGGGCAGGGCGCGGATTGCCTGCGTTGCTTCAATGCCGTTCATTCTTGGCATCTGCATGTCCATCAGGATCAGGGCATAGTCGAAGTTGCTGGCCATTTCAACCGCCTCTATCCCGTCTTCCGCCAGATCGACCCGGAATCCTGTTTCTTCCAGGAAGCTCTGTGAGACTTCCTGATTGATCGGCTCATCTTCAACCAACAGGATACGTGTCCCGCTGAACTGTGCCTTCAAACGGGCTTCAGCACACAAATCGTTCTGCTCGGCGCTTGACTCCACAGTGCCGGCAGTCTTTTCAAGTTTGGCAGTGAACCAGAAGGTGCTGCCAAGACCAATCTGGCTATGGACACCAATAGTGCCCCCCATCAACTGCACCAGCCGCTTGCAGATTGCCAGCCCGAGGCCGCTGCCACCGTACTTGCGGGTCATTGAGCCGTCGGCCTGCTCGAAGGCAGTGAACAGGCGCTGTTGATCTTCGGCCGCGATGCCTATTCCAGAGTCCTCGACTTCAAAGCGCAACAGCATGTCGTGCTCGGATTCCTCACTGGCCGTGACCCGTATGGCGACCGTGCCTTTGCTGGTGAATTTGGCGGCATTGCCAGCGAGGTTGATCAGCACCTGCCCAAGTCGCAGCGGGTCGCCGCGTAGGGTTTGGCGAGCCAATCTGTCGTCAATCGCCACACTCAACTCCAGTCCCTTCTCTGCGGCGATCTGGCTGATCAGGCTGCACAGGTTTTCGAGAACGCTACCGGGCTGGAATTCGATCTGCTCCAGCGTCAGGCGTTCCGCCTCGATCTTGGAGATATCCAGGATGTCGTTGATCACCGCCAGCAGATGGCGCGAGGCGCTAGTGACCTTGTTGAGCTGCTCAATCTGTCGCGTATCGGCAGCGCGGCGCAGGGCGAGGTCGGTCATGCCCATGATCGCATTCATCGGCGTCCGTAGCTCATGGCTCATGTTGGCGAGGAAGGTGCTTTTGGCGCGGCTGGCAGATTCAGCGGCTTCCTTGGCGATGGAAAGCGCGGCGGTACGTTCCTCGACGAGTTCTTCCAGGTGGTCGCGGTGGCGTGTCAGTTCCGCCTCGGCTTGCTTACGCTCGCTGACATCCATGTGGGTGCCGGTGAAGCGAATAGCGCGGCCATTCGCATCTCGTGACGCACGGCCGCGGCTCATTATCCAGTGCCAACTGCCGTCGCGGTGGCGCATCCTGAGGGTGCTCTGGTAATCGTGAGCGGGCGATTTGTAGTGTTCCTTGACGTGCGCCCAAAGATCGGCGATATCATCAGGATGGATGATTGCCTCCCAGGCGGCGCGGGTCGCCGGGAGTTCTGCTTCAGAATAGCCGAGCATCTCCCGCATGCGCGGCGAGTGATACCTCTGGCCATTGATCAGGTCGATATCCCAGATGCCTTCTTCGGCGCCCTCGACGGCTAGCTCGAAGCGTTTTTGACTTTCCTGCAACTGTTGTTTCTGTTGCAGCACGGTGCGGTGTTGCAACTCCAGTTCACGCCGGGTCAGCAACAGTCGTGCGCCAAGTAGCAGAATCAGCAAGGCACCGAGCAGCGCGGCAACGATGGGCCAGCGATACTGGGTCCATACATCGCGCAAGGTAAAGGTGGGCGCCGCCTCGAACGGTGGCATGCGCAGTTCCCGAAG
Organism: uncultured Dechloromonas sp.; assembly: GCA_964293845.1. GTDB lineage: Bacteria > Pseudomonadota > Gammaproteobacteria > Burkholderiales > Rhodocyclaceae > Azonexus. The sequence goes on along the minus strand of CAXYZX010000170.1, from coordinate 2,205 downwards.
CAGGTCGGCCACCGGTGTGTAGTCAGCGGGCACGGAAAAACCGCGGATACCCATCGACTGCGTCAATGGCGAGTCTTCCTTGAGCAGGAAAAGGGCGGCGACAACCTCACGGGCGAGTTGCTCGTCTATGTGGGGCAGGGCGACCACTGGCCATTCCGGGTAAAGCCTGGTCGATGCCTGCACCGGAAAGCCCGGCAAATTCTGGCGATTGATTACCTTGACCCGATTAATGTCGAGCTTGCCTTCGCGTGCCAGTGCTTCAAGCATGCCGGTACGCAGTAGCCCAACATCCGCCTTGCCAGTAAGGACCGCATCGACGATCCGGTCCTGGGGGAGTCCGGTTATCAGCAGTTGGTTGTCCTGCGCCAGATGGATGCCGGCCCGGCTGAACTCGTAAGCCTGCATCTGATAAGCACCCAGCGAATCGGTGGTCGGGGATGCGACGGTCTTGCCCTTGATGTCGCCCAGGGTATTGATGTCGGCCTGTTCGGCCCGGCTGAAGATGACCCCGCCAAAAACCGTGGTGCGCTGGCCGCTTTCGTCCATCACCAGGGTGGCGAGTGGCGCTGACAAGCCGATGGTGCTGTGCAAAAGAACGAAATGCCCAGGGTTGGTAATCAGGAAATCCAGCTGACGGCTGGCCACCGCCAATTCCAGTTCGGGGTAGCTCAAGGTTTCGACGACGAAATCTCGCTCCGGCATGGCCTGCTTCAGTGCAACGGCGAGGGGCTGCCATTGTGCCGACATCTGCGCCTTGGGGCGGAAGGAGAGAATGCCAATTTTTACGGGTTCAGCACCATAGGCCGGGATGGCGCCCAATGCAGTAATCGACAGGCAGAGCAACAGCAGCCAGTGGCGGATGATGGCAGGCACGGGCATCGTCATCGGCCCGGCGCAGTGCTGGGCAGGAAGTCAGCGCGAATCAGCGAATTCAGCGAGTCGTCCTCCTTGAGCAACTGACTTTTGACCATGATGGCCGACAGCTTGCGTGCCGTGAGCAGCAACTCGGGCGTTGTTCCGGCCAGCAGGCGCTGGTTGTAGGCGGCATCCGGTAGCACCAGTCCCTTGAAGGCGGGCAGCACATCGGCAGCCTTCAGCTTGAGGTGGCCGGCCATGCGATAAGCGGCATCCTGCGGATTTCGCTTGAGGTGGTCCAGGGCCTTGAAATGGCTTTGTACCAGATGGCGAATGGCGCTGGCGTGGCTATCAAGGAGGTCGGTGCGCATTGCCAGCACGTCAATAATGGTGTTGGGGATTTGCCGGCTATCGAACAACTTGTGGGCGCCCCGTGCCAGCAATTCACTGGCCACCGGTTCATAGCTGACGACAGCATCGAGTTCATTGCGCTGCCAGGCATCGAGGTGTTTGTCGACACTGAGCTGCACCAGCTTGACGTCGTCACGCGCCAGGCCGGCGGCGAGCAGGATCTCCGAGAGCAACAACTCGCCGACTGAACTCTGCTCAAAGCCGATGCGTTGCCCCTTGAGTTCGGCGAGCGTTGTCAGGCCGGCGCGGGCGAGCAGCATGTCGGCGCCGGCCGAGATGTTGTAGATCATCACCACGGTGATTTTCTGGCCTTCCTGGCGCGCCTTGAAGACCTCGTCCAGCGTCAGGGCGGCACCATCCACCTTGCCTTCGGCCAAAGCCTGCAAGGACTCGGTGGCGGAAGTGGTCTCGTGCAGGCGAACCTGTTTTTTATCGAGCCAGTTCTCGTCGCGCGCGAGAAACATCGGCTCATAGCCGACCCAGATGTGCGAGGCGACGGAGATGGGGGGCTCAGCGAGAAAATCGCAAGCTGGCAATGCGCAAACCACACCCATCCCGCCCAAAGCCTTGATCAATTGGCGACGGGAATTGTTCACCCTGAGGCTTGCCCCGAGCAGTTGCGAGTGACGGATATTCAGGTCCATTTGGAGCATTTACATCGATCTCGATGTTCGGCTGGCAAGGCTTTTTGCTTCTCGCGCCTGGATGGCGATTATTGATTTTGATGCAGACAGCAAGATGAATCATTATTGCAAATGATACTGTCTTCTTTGCTGGCTTGTTCGCCTTTGGCGCCACAACAGCGCCTGATTGTCTGGTAAATAAAGGGTCAACCGGAAAAAGTCAGCTGTTTTTCCCGGTTGACCGCAACAGACTGTTTTAGCTGCGTTGAGCCAGCGGAACGACATCGCGCTTGGCGGCACCGATGTAAAGCTGACG
>CAXYZX010000169.1:0-5443 GCA_964293845.1 uncultured Dechloromonas sp. | reverse complement strand
GCGGCACCGTCAGTCGTTGACGCAGATTCAGATAGCGCTGGCGCCAGGCTTCGCCATTGGCCGAGGGCAGGATGGAAGCGGCAATGAATTCTGCCTCGGGGAAGGGCAGCAGCATCTGAAAGTTGAGGCCACGCGCCAAACAGGCTTCGGCAAACAGGATATCGCCGCCGGCCGCACCCTGAGCATAGGCCAAATCGCAGGGGCCGGCGCCCAAGTTGTCGAGGGCCTGAGCAATACAGCTTGCGGCAATGCTTTCCTTGTCCGCAGGAAAACGCGGCTCGGCGCGATCCGGTCGATCAATCATGTGGCCAGAAAAGAGGAAAACCTTATCCGGCATGGGAGGAGAATTCGTGTCCTGCATTGAGGTGGGTTCCAGCGCGTTGAGAAAACCATGCAAGGGCCGAATTCAAGCAAATTGCCAGTCAGCCTGTTGTCATCTTAGACCGCTGAATGCGTCATGCCAAGGACGAATTTTCTACCCTGCAGATGCGCTCACGCTGCCATAGCGCCGTGCCGCATCGACTGCCAGACCAGCACCGATGCTGCCGAAAAGATCGCCTTCGACGACCCGTGCCTGTGGCAGCAGGGCGGCAATGCGCCGGCGCAGGAGGGGAATGCCGCTGGAGCCGCCGGTAAAGAAAATCGTGTCAATGCCATTCGCTGGCAGGCCGGCCCCGCGCAGGATCTGGCTGACGGTGGCTGCGACCTTTTCGACCAGCATTTCAGTTGCCAGATCGAACTCGATCCGCGTCAGTATTTTTTGCTCGCCCGGTGCAAAGCGATCCAGCGGCAAGCTGGCGCTGTCACCTTCGGAGAGCGCAATCTTGACCTGTTCAACCTGATGCGCCAGCCAGTGGCCGGCGCGTTCACGGATCAGGGCGAGGAGGCGATTGAGGCATTCCGGCTCCATGGCGTCGACGGCGAGGCGCTGTTGCTCGGTCCACACCTGGCGGGCGTAGGCGAAATTGATGGTGTGCCAGGTGGCGAGGTCAAAGTAAATGCCGGATGGCAATTCGCGTCCGCTCGTCAGCCGGCCGCGATAGCCGAGCAAGGGCATGGCCGCCGCCAGGCTCAGTTGTTTGTCGAAATCAGTGCCGCCAATATGGACGCCGCCATTGGCCAGCACATCGCTCCAGCGCTCGCTGGCTTTGGCCCGTTGCGGAGAGAGGCGAACGATGGAGAAGTCGGAGGTGCCGCCGCCGATATCGGCAACCAGCACCACTTCTTCACGGGCCAGCGTGGTTTCGTATTGAAAGGCGGCGGCAATCGGCTCGTACTGAAAACTCACCTCCTTGAAGCCGACGGCACGGGCGATATCGCCCAAGGTTTCTTCGGCGACGCGATCAGCCGCCGCATCATCATCCACAAAAAACACCGGGCGGCCGAGAACAGCCTGCTCAAAGCTGCGTCCACCCTGCGCCTCGGCACGTGATTTAACGGTGGCGATGAACTGGGTGAGCAGGTCACGAAAGACAATGACGCTGCCCAAAACGTCGGTGCGCCCATCGATCAGGCTGCTGCCGAGCAGGCTCTTGAGCGACCGCATCAGTCGGCCCTCGTAGCCATCAAGATATTCGCGCAGCCCGGCACGGCCGAAACTGACCGAGTTTTCTTCCGCGTTGAAGAAGACGACAGAAGGCAGCGTTGGCTTGCCATCTTCCAGGGCCAGCAGCGTCGCTTGCCCCGGCCGCAACCAACCGACGGTGGAGTTTGAGGTGCCGAAATCGATACCGCAGGCGCGGGCGTGAGAGGAGTGAGGCATCAGGGGGGCTTGGCTGGCGGGGCGGCGATGCTACCCGCTGCGGGGCAGGCTGTCCAGACAAAAGGCGGTGATTTGCTGGTTGTTGCGGTCGACGGGGAAAAGCGCCGCATTTTTTGTCAGGCGCGGCAGACTGACAAGGCGATCTTTGGCATCCGGAGCACCGACCCAATTGCCTTGTCGTTTCAAGAAACCCCAGATATTGAGCGGCGGGTTGTGGCCGTGTCTTGCGGGGTATTTCCCAATTGCGCCGTGACAGTTCTGCCAGTTGACATCTTCTGGTTCGAGAATTGGTGACGTGTTGATCGAGGCATCGATTTCGGATGCCTCGATCAGTCGGCACTGATCACCCAACTAGCGCAAAAATCCGCCGGGGCGATCCACCAACCTACAGGAGTTCCCGCAGGTGGGCGACCAAGGGGTCGAGTACCTCGTCGTCACCCCAGTATTCGGCATGGGATGCTGGGTTCCAGCTATGTAGCAACCAGCCCGCGATCCCGCCCCCCGCATTGACCCGGTGGTCATGCACTAGCTTCCCGTACTCATTCGACAACTCGGCCAGCGGCCAGCCGAGGACATCGTCCTTGTCGTAATAGTTGTGCCAGGCGAAATCAGTGTTGGGTCGATCGAAAGGCAGGATATCCTGGCGCGCGTGGGCGGCCACGAAAACAGGAATGTTGCAGCCGGTGGTAACCAACTGGCGTAACTTGGCGCCTGCCAGAAAATCCAGCTCGGAGGAATCCAGCGCTTGCGCGCTACCCACGGCCGCCGAGAAACTGACGGGATCTTTCCAGAATCCGCACGTGGGCCGCTTTTCAGGGGTGTTCGCACTGGCCTTGAAGTTGCCGGCGTCCCAAAAGTAGTTTGAGACTACCTGTCCGCCCAAGGACTGGGCGATGATCACCACCGGCCCCTGCGCGGTAGACTTTAGCGCGCTGTAGAGGGCACGAGCGATTTCTACCTGGGCCAGGGTGTAGACGCTAGCCGATGCTTCCTTGCCATTTTCCAGCCCGGCGGCGTCGGCAAAGCCAAACAGTACAAACTTGCGAAGTGCATCCCAGCGCAGGCGCCCGCCGACCTGCTGCCACACCCGGTCCTCGTTGGGCTGCAGCAAGCTCTGGTAATACACCGTCTCATAGTGCAGGCGTTTACCGTGAGTGCCCAGGCGTTTGCCTACCTCGTGGAAAAACTCGTCGGCATAGTTCTTTTCAGTACGACCCATGCCATGAACGGTGATCAGGGTGGCAGTTTTCATGTTGATCTCCACTGTTGTATCTAAGGGCATTAATTGGAAGAGGACGGTACCCGGTAAGTTCCATTTCGCCTGCCGGCAGCCAAAGCGGCGATTCCCATGGCGAGCAGAAGCGCCGAGCCGGGTTCGGACACAAGGTTATTACTTGGATCGGTCAGGCTGATATAGCTGAGTTCGCCGTTAATCGAGGCGAAGTCGGGCCGTACAGAGCGTTCGGCAAAACGTGAGAGCACAAACCCCATTTCAAACCGGGCAACATTGAAGTCGTCGAGATGGAGACCGCCGAGTGGAAGCGTGTCATTGATCAATGCCGTTCCACTGCTATCGTACAAAACAAGACCGAAAGAATCGGGCAAATACCCACCGGTTTCCGGTTGCATCTCTGCAGGCAATGGCACCGAGCCAGCGCTAAGGAGGTCGGTCCCGCCAAAATTGTTATCTATGCTTACCGAACCGACGCCACCACCCGTTGTGGTGTAGTGCACACCATTGACCGTGGCAGAAAATGCTGGGCCGGGTGCGTAGGCGCCCCGCATAGGGTCGGAATTGAGGTCTGGCGCAGAGGAATCGAAGGTGAACGACCCGTTGAACGCGTTCCCCACCAAAAAATGGGGAGCAAGGGCGGTGTTTACGTAGTTCAATATACCGCCAAAATAGTAGGTTACCGGTACGGCATGAACCGGACCGCTCATCATGGCGAGGGTCAATAGCAGTGAGCGTAGCGATTTCATGATGATTTTCTCCATGCGTGACAGGCGGCAGCCAAGGCATTTCTGTAGTCAGGGAATATCGTGCTCAGGTTTCTATTGCATGAATCTGGATTTTTTCGCCGAACGGCCATCACAGCAATCCCGAGTCCGATAAGAAGCGTCGATGTTGGCTCCGGCACGTTATTGGTGCTCGTGCGGACCAGAAAGCTCCCGATATTCCAACTAGAGGAGCTGGCTGGGGCTTCAGCAAGGTGAGCCACGGAGACATCCTGACCCGAGGCACCGGTCATGCATGTTGCGTTCGGATTGTCGTTGTTGCAAATACCTGCCAGGTACTGGTAAGAGGGCGTTTGACCAGCATCAGAAATAAACCCGGCAAGATAATAAACATTGTTGAACGGACTGTAATTACCCAGCATGGTAACCAGACCATCGATCCGGTCAGTTTCTTGGTTGATACGCCCATAGCCGGAAATGGCTGTACCCGTGTAATTCGCAAGAAGCGTGTTGAACTCGTCTCCGGAGGCGTAACGCCATCCTGTCAGTATCCCTGATCCGCCAAACTGATTGCTAACGTCATTGTAGGATTTGCCAAACGTTGCCGTGGCATCCAACCAATCAAGGCCGGAACTCGTATCAGTCAGATAGTTGCCATGATCGACGATACTGGCATATGTGTTCGCAGCAAAAACAAACCCTGCGACTAGTCCTGATAGCGTTTTGATTCCCGTGGTCATTTGAGAAATTCCTTTCACTTCTAAATTTTGCGTTTTGCTGAAAAATGACAAAGTCCGAACCCGACCAAGCCGAGCGCGATCAAAGCCAAGGGGCCAGGCTCCGGAACCTGAAGATTTTGCGGACCAATCTGACCAGGGGTTGTGCTCCAGAACCCGTGCCCGTAATCATTGGGACCAACAGATCCTGCGTAATAGGCCCAGTCGCCATCCAGTTCCATAATGAAGCGCTGGTCGTTTCCGCCAAAAACAATCTCTACTTCGCCATTGTTGGGTGATGTCCAGTCGGGGCCACTGGTATTGATTTGGCCACTGATACTCTTGATTGCCCCGGGTGGAGTTTTTTCACCCACTACCGGAGAGATGAAATGAAATGGGGCAACCAGATTTGAGCCACTATAAGAGAAAGAAACAACATTCCCGTATTGGATCCCCGTGCTTATTTGTAACGGATCGCCGTAGTTATAGCCATCAAGCTCCAGTGTCGCGACCACATTGTAGAAATCCGTATTGGCAGCCTGCGCGCAATCGGCGCAGTTGGCGTTGAAATACAGATAGTCCGGTGCACGAGCGACTGATGCCATGGCGGCGCTGCTTGCCGCAAGACTGAGGAACAAAGCCCCACTTAAACGCATAAAGAGCATATTGGTCATTGTTCTGTCGGACATTTTTGTACTCCTTTAGGGTGCGGGCACAAAATCATTGCGATCTTGGATCGGGGACAAACATCCCGATATCTGGGGAATCGGCAAAGAAATCTTGCGCTGCAGAAATATTCTGTTGGGTTGGTTACTGGAGTTTGCCGGAACTCCTGAATGCGATCATCATCCAAACGAACGATGCCATCGGGTTTGTGCTGGTATCCAGCATGCTTACCATCAAACGCCAACGGAGTTCGCACCATGGATCGAGAGGCTGAGTACGACCGCGCATTGGGACTGATCTATGAGTCCGCTGTTGCACCGGCGCAAATGCAGAATGCTCTGGC